>JAMORC010000038.1 GCA_027063785.1 Desulfurobacteriaceae bacterium | reverse complement strand
CAGGAGGTCAAGGAAGGGCTGAGTAACGTACTTCAGGCCCAAAATCTCGAGAACTCCCACGAAAGTAACAAGAAGGATAAAGTAGTACGCAAGGTTGGAAATGCTCCTTACAAACTCCTTCTGCTCCTTTAACAGTTCAAGCTTTCCAAGCAGTTTTGAAGTAACTTCGCGGGCACCGGCCGCAACCAGCCATCCTACAACAAAAACAACAAGTGCCTTAAAAGCCGCAACAGCATAGGGCAGGAAAGACTCCATTCCCATCATCTCTCCCCTCCTTGATTGATCTTTACCAAACTTTATTAATTTATTCCCTAAAGCGAGAAAAGGCCACAGTAGATGGGAAATCTGATATCCCTGACGGTAACGTTAAGGAAACCGAGTTCCACGCAGGGCTTGTTTTCCCCGTGGAAGTCGGAACCGGCGGTGTAATAAAGGTCAAGGTCTCTGCACATCTCCTTAAAAACCCTAACGTCCGCAGGCTTGTGGCGGTAGTGGTAAACTTCAAGTCCTTCAAGGCCTACATCTTTGGCTTCCTTTACAAAGGAGTAAAGGTCGCTGTAGGAAAGCTTTAAGGTAACCGGGTGAGCAATTACAGCTATACCCCCCGCTTCCCTTATTAAGGAAATCACTTCCCGGTAGTCCATCTTCTCCCTCTTGACGCCGAGAGAAGAGAGGAAGTCTATGGCCGTCTCCCTGTCACCGAAGTAGCCCATTTCAACCAGCAGTTTCGCAACGTTGGGCTTTCCGAAGTTCTCACCGAACCTCTCCGAAAGCGCCTCATAAGTAAGGGGGATACCTTTTTCCTGTAATCGGGAGAGAAGTTCTCGGTTCCTCCTCCTCCTCGAGCCCTGAAAGAAACCGGTCAGGTCCTCCATAGCTTTTGAGTCCGGGTCAAAGTGGTAGCCGAGGATGTGAAGTTCCCTCTTCCCTTCCCCAAGAAACGAAGTATCAGCAGTTACCTCTATTCCGGGAATAACAGCAACGCCAACTTCCCTTCCCTTTACAGAGGCTTCCTTTATCCCCGCCACCGTATCGTGATCTGTAAGGGAAAAAACCCCTATTCCCTTCTCTGCCGCCATTTCAACAAGGGCAGAGGGTGCGTAAGTTCCGTCAGAAGCAGTTGAATGGCAGTGTAAATCTACTTTCTGCAGAGGTAGGCCATCCATTCCCCTTCCTCAGAAGTCTTTACGAGACTAAGTCCACAGTCTCTAAGAGTTTCCCTGAAGGCCTCGTCCTGTAATTTAAGGATGCCCGAAAGGATTATCCACCTGTCCGACTTTTCAGCTATAACAGGGACAAGGGAGTCCAGAATGTGCTTTTCAATATTTGAAACGACAACGTCGAAGCTTCCCCTAACCTCCTGAGGCCCTCCGAGTACAAGCTCTATTCCTGAAACACCGTTAAGCTCCTCATTCACGGGGACTTCCTTCAAAACTTCCGGCTGCACATCACAGCCGACAACCCTTCCGGCCCCCAGCTTCTTGGCAAGTATGGAGAGTATCCCGCTCCCTATACCGACGTCAAGGAACGAATACCCCGGCCTGAGAACCTCCTCGATAAACCTCATAGAAAGCTTCGTTGTTTCGTGAGTCCCCGTTCCGAAAGTCCGCCCCGGGTATATGTAGATGGGAACGGCTCCCGGCGGCGGGGAAAAGCTCTCCTTCTGCCAGGAGGGAATTACATATATCCTCTCAGAAACCCTAACAGGCTTAAAGTACTTTTTCCACTCCTCGTTCCAGTCTCTATCTTCTACCTCTTCTTCAGCACGCACAAAAGGGATTAGTTCTTCCGGAAGATTAGGCCTTTCCCTAAAGAAAGCCCTTACTTCTATCCGCTCTCCCTCGGAAATAACTTCCGTTCCGAGACAGCCCAGAGAAAAGAGAGTATCAGAAAAGCTATCGTAAAGCTCCCTCGGAAAGGAAAAAGTTACGGAAAAATAGTCCACGACTTTTCTCCTTATTTCTTCTTGTAGAAGAAAATATACCGAATTTCAAGAACGCAAATCTCTACCTCAATTTTCTTTCCTTCTGTCAGGCACCATTCCAGCAATTACGCCTCTTAAGAATTTAAAATCGACCGAAGGCGAAGAGAAAGAGCTACTCACCGGAACTTAAAGTAAAATCAATCAACAATTCCTCCAAGGAGATTAAAAATAATGAAAGGTATTGATTTTAAAGATCGGGTTGCAGGCGGTATTATCGGTTGTGCTGTTGGAGACGCTCTTGGTCTTTCCGTGGAATTCAAAGATCGTGAACGGCTGAAAGAAAATCCCGTAACTGATATCACCGGTTACGGAACACACAATCAACCCCCCGGTGCGTGGTCTGATGATACTTCTCTTACTTTATGCATTATAGACGCACTAAAAGAAGGCTACAGCCTGAAAAGGATTGCAAACAATTTCCTTAAGTGGTTCTACGAAGGATTTATGACTCCTTCCGGTTATGCTTTTGACATCGGGAATACTACCAGGGAAGCCATAGTAAAACTTTCTACAGGGATTCCACCTGAAGAAGCCGGACTCAGAGACTTCTGGAGCAACGGCAACGGTTCTTTAATGAGAAACATTCCGGTTGCCATTTTTGTCAGGAATAAACCAATTGAACAACAGTTCAAAATTACTCACGAAATAAGCGGAATAACTCACGCCCATCCGATTTCTCTAATGGCATGCGGCATTCACACTCAGATAGTTATTCAACTCCTCAACGGATTGCCGAAAGAGGAAGCTATAAAGAAAGGCATATCAATTGCAAAGGAATACTATCAAGGAGATTCGGAAACATCAAAATATTATGCTGAGTTTAGCAGGATATTTGATTTTGTAATATTTGACATTCCCGAGGAAGAGATAAGCTCTTCCGGATACGTTATTGACACACTGGAAGCTGCCATTTGGTGTTTTATAAACACCGATTCTTATAAAGATGCTGTTTTAAAAGCGGTAAATCTTGGAAAAGATACGGATACTGTGGGTGCAGTTACAGGAGGACTTGCAGGTATTTATTACGGAAAGAATGATATTCCGGAAAACTGGATCAATGCCTTAATAAAGAAAGATGAAATCCTAATCCCTAATAGATTCTTTTATTCAGAATTTAGAACCAGAAAGCTGAAATTTTTTAAAAAACCCCAGAGCTTTTCCCACAGCAGGAGTAACCCCTTTCTTCCCTTCGGATTGGTTTTTAAAAAGAAGTGTTTTCCCTTAACTTTGCGAAAAACCATCAAGACTTCCCTATCCGGATCCAACAGCTTCTTTTCCGGCGGGAATATCTTCCCCAACGTACACCCGCTTTACCCTCCGGCTTATATCACACATCAGCTCATAGGGAATCGTGCCGGCAAGGGAAGCAATTTCCGTAAAGGGAAGGTCGGGACTGCTGATAACGGCAACGTCCCCTTTTTTTACGCCCTCCCAAACAGAAACGACCGTCATATCCATACAGACCCTCCCCCTTATGGGGGCTTTTCTTCCCTTTATAAGGACATACCCTCTGTTTGAAAGGCTTCTCAGGAGGCCGTCCGCGTAGCCGAAAGCAACAACGGCAACCCTTTCCCTTCCGCTCGTTCTGTAGGTCTTTGAGTAGGAAACGGGAAATCCCGGAGGAAGTTCCTTAACCGAGATAACCTTTGCCTTCACCTCCATCACCTGCTTTAAGCTTCCGGGAAAATCGGAAGAGGCACCGTAAAGGGCAAGGCCGACCCGTGAATGGGTCAGGAGAGAGTCAAACTTAAACTTTAGGGCAGAGCTGTTATCGCAGTGAACCTTAAGCTCGGGCTTCAGGAAGGTCAGCTTCTCCACAAAAGCCTTAAAAACCCTGAACTGCTCAAGGGTAAAGGAAGGGTCTTCATCGGCCGACGAAAAGTGGGTCATAACTCCGGAAACTTTTGAGTCCTTCAGTTCGGAAAGAAGCCAGTCCCACCTTGACTGAAGGAAGCCGAGCCTCCCCATTCCGGTGTCTACCTTTACGTGAAACGGAATGCCCATATCCTTTGCCAACCTTAACTCTTCCTCATCGTAAACGACGGGAGTCAGCTTAAGCTCTACTACAGATTCCCTTCCCTCCTCCAGCGGAGAGGCCATTACAAGGATTTCCCTTGAAATACCGGCAGCCCGAAGCTCCTCTGCTTCCTCATAGGTAGCAACGGCAAAGCCGGAAACATCGGTGTTGTCCTGAAGTGCCCTCGAAACTTCAACGCTTCCGTGACCGTAGGCATTCGCCTTAACAACGGCATATATACCTTTAGTTCCCGCAAGTTTCTTAATTTCCAGGTAGTTACGGAGAAGCCTCCCGAGGTAGATTTCAGCCCACCTTAACATCCTCTACCTTCTCGACGACCAACTTGTTCCCCCTTATACCGACAACCTTCACTCTGTCTCCGTAGGAAAGCTCATCCTCCGAGTATGCAATCCAGACTTCCTCCCCGGCTGCCCCCAGGGGAAATCTCACCTCGTACGTAAACCGATCAACGACACTTACAACAGTTCCCGTTTGCTTCTTCAGCTCCGAAAGGACATCTCTCGTTCCCTTAATTTTCTTGACATATCGAAAAGAAAAAAGATAACCGGGCAGGGAAATAAGAAAGAAAACCAGCAAAGCAAGAAAAACGTCAGGCCGATACAGGTAGACCACACCCGCTGCAATCAGGCCGAGTCCGGCCGGGAAAAGGTAAGCTGTAAAGGAAAACGCTTCCACTGCCAGCAACAAAAGGCCTAAACCGATAAGGAGAAGTCCCAAATCACTCATCCTTTCCTCTCAGGAGGTTTAAGAGAGACTCAACGGAGGGAGGGAGGAAGATCAACTTGGAGTTTTGGGATTCGGAGAGTCTCTCAAAAGTCTTCACCAAATCAGTGCCCAGGAGAAACTTCCCGGCAAGTTCCGGATTTCCAAGAGCTTCCCTCACACTCCTCACAGCATTGGCCTGAGCTTCCCCTATCCTCTCTATCGCTTCGGCCTCCTGCCACTTGGCAAGCTTGTAACCTTCGGCCTCCAGCTCCTGAGCCCTTTTCTTCCCTTCAGCCTCAGTAATCATCGCCCTCTTCTTCCTGTCGGCCTCTATCAGCATACTCATCGCCTGAACGATATTGGCAGGCGGTTCTATCTCCTTAACCTCGACCCTGTTTATAAGAATTCCCCAGCTGGCGGAAGCTCCCTGAAGAACTTCCTTTATCCTGGCATTAATCTTTTCCCTCGAAGAGAGTATCTCGTCAAGCTCCATTCCGCCTATTATGTCCCTCAAGTTCGTTTGAATCGTTTGAATGATGGCATACTCGAGGTTCTCAATGT
>JAMORC010000037.1 GCA_027063785.1 Desulfurobacteriaceae bacterium | reverse complement strand
TTCAGGTGCTTCAAGAAGCAAGGGTTAAGATAATAGAAATAATGAATACCGGCACCCTCAACGGAGAGGACGCAAAAGTTTTGGCAAATTACTTCGAAAAGGTCAAGGAGTTTGTTATTCAGCAGGGGAATATGAAGCTCGGAGACTCCTACATTTTCGGCGGCGTCAAAACGCAGGAATCCCCATTCGAACCGGGAACGGGGGAGTATAAAGGAGAAACCAAGGAGACAACCGTCCAGGTAGGGAAAGGAGTGGAAGTTGAAACAAACTTCAGCGGTCTAAAGTACTTCGGAGTAAACGAAGAGAGCAACAAAATAACGGTAGTGGAAGTCCTTGACGAAATAATCAATATTCTCAACAGCGGAGACCTCGACAAACTGCACAGCGAAACCATAAAGGTAAAGCTGGACGGCTGGACAGACTCCAAGGAGTTAAAACTCCTTGACGCCTTTGACGCCGGCCTTTCGAGCATGATGGAGTACAGGTCTGTACTCGGAACAAAGCAGGAAATTATTAACAGCCTTAAAGTTCAGAACGAGAGCATTTCGCTTCACTTCAGGGATCTAACATCAAGACTTCAGGATACGGATTACGCCTCTGCCATTGCAGAGTACGAGAAGGCCAAGACTGCTTACGAAGCACTCCTTGCCGCCATACAGCAGACGAAAGACCTTTCCCTGCTGAAGTACTACAAGTAGCGGTAGCTGATAAATGGCTCTCTTTAGTTGTTACGTTGATGTTGAAAGGTTCCTCGGCGAACCGGTCAAAGAGCTTCTCCACTTTTTGATCTGTTTAAGGAAGAAAGAGAAACTAATTGTAATAACGAAAATAGCCGAGTTCTTTCAGCACGTTGACCACGTTAGCCAGTTCTACGATTTCAAAAGAAGGAAGAAAGAGGAATTTTTAAATTCCCTTCCCCTATCCCGGGTCGAAAAGCTCATACTCTGGAAACTTCTCAAGAACTTCTTCCTCAAACATTCCGAAAACTCCTCGGGAAAACCGATACCGCAGGATGACCTGATAGCCCTGAGGAAAGGAAGGCTCTTTGAAGAGCTTGTCTATCATTTAGGACCCGTAGAAAAGAAAAAAGTCGACCTCCTATGCCTCCACTGTCAGCCGATGGTAAACAGAAAAAGGTTAAGTATAAAATGCAGGAAAAGAGAACTTTCGGGAAAGAACATCGATGTAGCCTTCTGGGGAAAGGATTACGTGGAAGGGTACGAGTGCAAAGGAAACGTTGAGTTTTTCCTCAGGCTGGGATTAAAGGAAGGAGATAAGGCAAGGAAGGTCAAGGAAAAGGTTTGGTACCTGAACCAGCTTGCAGTAACTCTAAAAGCATACTTCCGGGACGTCAGGATATTCCTTGCAAGCTTTGCTCCCGACATCGACCTTGATTGGTGCAGGGAAATTTCAACCTGCTGGGTCAAAGAGTGCGGCGAAGAAAAGCTACACTTTGAGCTTACAACAGTAAAGGAACTTCTCCGGCAGTTCTCCTAAAGGAACGTCAATAAGTTAAAAACAAGAAAGGCCATTACCCAAGCAACAGAAAGCTGGATAGCAACGGCAAGCAATGGATACCTCCAGCCTCCGCTCTCCTGCTTTATGGCTGCAATAGTCGCCACGCAGGGAATGTAGAGAAGAGTAAAAACGAGAAAGGCCACGGCGCTTTCGGGAGTAAAGGCCGACTGGAGAGCCTTTCCAAGTCCCTCTTCACTACTACCGTAAAGGGCACCCATCGTCCCCACAACCACTTCCTTCGCTAAAGCTCCGAAAATCAGGGCTACTATGGGCTTCCAGTCTTCTATTCCCAAGGGGGCAAAGAGGGGAAGCAGTAATTTCCCCAGGTAACCTACAAAGGTTTCCTCTCCGGCATAAGTACTCCCCGGCGGTAAAGAAGCAAGAGCCCAGATGAAAACGGAGACTGCAAATATCACTGTTCCGGCCTTTGTAACAAACTCCCTGATCTCGATAAACGTCTGATTTAAAACTACGTTCCAGGCAGGAAGCTTATAGGGCGGAAGCTCTATGAAAAATTCGTCAACTTCCCCCTCGGCAAGGAAACGGGTCAAAACAGCAGCAAGTCCTAAGGCAAGGAATACACCGAGGAGGTAAAGCCCAAGCATAACAATAGACTGGTGCTCCTTAAAGAAGGCTGCAGTAAAAACGGAGAAAACCGTAAGTCTTGCGCTACACGACATCCACGGAATTATCATCATCGTTACAAGCTTCTGAACCGACGACCTCATAGCCCTGGTGGCGTAAATGGCGGGAACGTTGCAACCGAACCCCAGTATCATCGGAATAACCGAAGCACCGCTCAAACCGAAAAGCTTCATAAAGTTATCCCACAACGCCGCCGCCCTTGCCATGTAGCCCGTGTCCTCGAGCACTGACATCAGCAGGTAAAGAATTCCAAGAACAGGGAGAAAGACCATAACGGCACCAACCCCGGCAAGAACGCCGTCGTTTATCAAAGACTTCAGGGGCTGGGGTAAAAAACTCAAATAGTTCTCTACAATTCCGGGAAGAAAGCTACTGAAAAAATTGTCTATCAAGTCACTTATGGGAGAGCTGAGATCAAAAGTAAGCTTAAAAACCAACCACATCACGAAGAAAAAGATGGGAATACCTGTAAAGGGATTTGTTACTACCCTGTCTATCTTGTCGCTGAAGCTCTCGTAGGGAAACTCTATAACGTGTTTAACCGCAGCAGTTGCAATCCTTGAAGCGAGTAAGAACCTTTCCTTTGCAACAAAGGAAGGCAGATCGCACCGAAACTTCCGCAGTACTTCCTCTTCTATCCTTTCCATCTCTTTGGAAAGACCGGTAAATTTCTCCCCCAGCACTTCCCTGGCCCATTCGGTAACCTCGGGATCCTTCTCAAGGAGCTTTATTAAGAACCAGCGCTTCGGGTAGGAAAGTTTAACGTCCTTGAAAAAGTACTCAATCAAGGAAATGGCATTCTCAAGAGTATCTGAATACAGAGGAGTAAAGCCCTCCGGCTTCAAGTCTCCGGTTGCAACCATCAGGAAAGTCTCAGACAGCTCATCAAGTCCTTTCTTCTTTACGGCTGAAATTTCTACGACTGGAAGCTTAAGGAGCTTCTCCAGGACATTTTTATCGATTGTATAGCCGTAATCCTCAAGCTCATCCATTTTGTTAAGGACAATAACCGGTTTTATTCCCATCTCAAGGAGTTCAAGAGTCAAGTAGAGGTTCCTACCGAGAAGCGTCACATCGATAACATCGGCAACGACGTCGTAATCCCCGCCCAAGAGGAAATTTCTGGTTACCTTCTCCTCAATTGTGTAAGAGGTAAGGCTGTAAATCCCGGGCAAATCTACAAGCTCTACTTCAAATCCCCTAAAGCTGTAGCATCCGGTCTTTTTCTGAACGGTCACTCCCGGCCAGTTCCCGACCTTCTCGCTCGTTCCGGCAAGGGCGTTCATTATTGCCGTCTTCCCGACATTCGGATTCCCTACCAGCGCAACCTTTATTAACTTTTTCACGCCTCCTCCACCTCAATTTTTGCTGCCATTCCTTTACCTATTGCCATTCTGCTCCCTGCCACTTCAATAATGATCGGACCGGGTGGCGATTTAACAACCTTTACAACCGCACCGGGATAAACACCAATAGCCGCAAGCCTATTTCTAACCCCGAAACCACCGCCTATACTCACAACTCTGACACTTTTTCCTTCCGGGACATTCACCAACTTCATTTTCCATCTCCTTTTTCAAAGTTAGATAGTATTAACTTTCTTAAGCAATGTCAACCGGACAGAAGCGCTTGCTATAATTTCACCACCAACGTAGTCAAGGAGGAACAGATGGACGTGAAAAAAATACCACCCGGGAAAAACCCTCCCGAAGATATCTACGCAGTTATAGAAATCCCCCAGGGATCCAACGTCAAGTACGAGGTTGACAAGGAAAGCGGAGCAGTCTTCGTTGACCGCTTCCTCTTCACTCCCATGTTCTACCCTGCAAACTACGGGTTTGTTCCAAATACCCTTGCAGATGACGGCGATCCTATTGACGTTCTCGTAATCTCCCGCCAGCCTGTAGTTCCGGGAAGCGTAATAAGGTGCAGGCCTATCGGGGTTTTGGTTATGGAGGACGAAAGTGGTAAGGACGAGAAAATCCTCGCCGTTCCCGTTGATAAGCTTGATCTTACCTTTAAAAACGTTAAAGAGATTACCGACCTTCCCGAAGCTACCCTTAACGAAATCAAGCACTTCTTTGAGCACTACAAAGACCTTGAGCCCGGTAAGTGGGTAAAGGTTAAGGAGTACAAAGGAAGTGCCGAAGCCAAAGAGATGATTAAAAAGGCAATTGAAAACTATAAATAAGAACTCTGGGGGGCTGGAGCTCCCCTTTTAATTTTTCAATCAACGTTTCCTTTCCTTTTCAAAATTACCTTCCTAATTATATTTAAGCGTGAAACTTTTTAGAAGAGGGGCTTTTATATGAACCAGGAGCTAATTAGGAACTTCTGCATAATAGCCCACATAGACCACGGTAAGTCAACGTTGGCAGATAGGCTCCTTGAGTACACTGGTACTGTTTCAAAGAGGGAGCTCAAGGAGCAGATGCTTGACACCTTAGAGCTTGAAAGGGAAAGGGGAATTACGATCAAGCTAAACGCCGTTAGGATGAACTACAAGGCCGACGATGGTAAAACCTACACTATGCACCTCATTGACACCCCCGGCCACGTTGACTTTACCTATGAGGTTTCAAGGAGCTTGTCTGCCTGTGAGGGAGCTCTGCTTGTAATAGACGCAACTCAGGGAATAGAAGCCCAAACCATTGCAAACTTCTTCCTTGCCCTTGATGCAGGCCTTGAGATTATTCCGGTAATAAACAAGATAGACCTTCCAAGCGCCAACCCTGAGTGGGTTAAGGAGCAGATAGGAGAGGTTCTCGGCCTTGACCCTGACGAGGCAATTTTGGCCTCTGCAAAGGAAGGAATCGGGATTAAGGAGATTTTGGAGGCGATAGTTAAGAGGGTTCCCCCTCCCAGCGGAGACCCGAATAAGCCTCTAAAGGCTCTCATTTTTGATTCCTTCTACGATAACTACAAAGGGGTTATCCCCTTCATTAGGGTCTTTGACGGTGAGATAAAGCCGGGAATGAAAATTAAGCTGATGTCAAACGACAAGGAGTTTGAAGTAGTAGAGGTTGGAACCCAGTCTCCAAACATGGTTAAGGTTGATAAGCTTTCAGCGGGGGAGGTCGGCTGGATAGCTGCAAACATTAAAAACATTGAGGATACTCAGGTCGGGGATACGATTACAGACGCAGAGAACCCAACTCCTGAGCCTTGCCCGGGATTTAGGCCGGCTAAACCTATGGTATTTGCAGGGCTTTACCCTGTGAATTCAGACGACTACGAGAACTTGAAGGAAGCTCTTGAGAAATTGAAGCTGAACGACGCTGCACTATTCTTTGAACCTGAGACTTCGGCGGCACTCGGTTTTGGGTTTAGATGCGGCTTTTTGGGGCTTCTCCACATGGAAGTTATTAAAGAGAGGTTGGAGAGGGAGTTTGGCCTAAACCTTATAGCTACGGCTCCAAGCGTTATCTACAAGGTTTACTTAAAGGACGGTAGCATTGTTAACGTCCAAAACCCTGCAGAGATGCCTCCACCTGAGAAGATTGAGAGGATTGAGGAGCCCTACATCTCCGCCTCAATAATTACCCCTTCTGAGTACGTAGGCCCGATAATGCAACTGTGTC
>JAMORC010000036.1 GCA_027063785.1 Desulfurobacteriaceae bacterium | reverse complement strand
AGCTTCTCCTCATTCCAGATAGAGAACCCTTCGTCCTCGATCTTCTTGAACCATGAAGCAATGCCGGCGGTTGAAACTTTCCCCCAGAACTTAAGCCTTTTGTTGTCTATCCGTTTGACCTTCGACTTTGAATCGGCAACGTGGAATATTGTCCAGTAAAGCTTGAACTTCAGCTCCTCCCCGTCAAAATCGTAATTTGAGGGACTGCGTGATACTTTCACTTCCGGCCTGTAGGTTTTGTCAATGCCTGCTACCGGAGAGCTAAAGGATAAGCATGGCGTCACCGTAACTGTAAAAGCGATAGCCCATCTTAACAGCTTCCCTGTAAGCATTTAGAACCTTCTCCCTTCCGGCGAATGCAGATACAAGCATTATGAGCGTTGAGCGGGGTAAGTGAAAGTTCGTGATGAGGACGTCCACCACCTTAAACCGGTAACCGGGGTAAATAAACAGGTTCGTAGAGCCTTCCCCGGCCTTGACCGTCCCGCTCTCATCCGCAGCACTTTCTAAAGTCCTCACTACCGTAGTTCCTACTGCAACAATCCTTCTTCCTTCCGACTTTGCTTTATTTACCTCCTCCGCCGTTTCCGGAGGAACGTTGTAGACTTCATAGTCCATCTCGTGCTCTTCCACGTTCTCAACCTTTACCGGTTTAAACGTGCCCGGACCGACGTGGAGGGTAACCGTCCTAATTATAATGCCCTTATCCGAGAGTTTTTTCAGGAGATCTTCCGTGAAGTGCAATCCCGCAGTCGGGGCGGCTACTGCCCCTTCTCTTTTTGCAAATACAGTCTGGTACTTCTCTCTGTCTTCCGGCCTTTCTTCCCTTTCGATGTAAGGCGGGAGAGGAATGTGTCCTATTTCCTCAAGCTTTTCCATAAAGCTTTTACTTTCGGGAAGTTTAAACTCAATCAGCCTTTTTCCTTTCCCGGCATACCCTTTAACTACGCCCTTTAACTCATCGTCAAAGATTATTTCTCTACCTTCTTTTAGCTTCCTCGCAGGTTTTGCCATCACTTCCCAGATGTTCGGGCTTATCTGTCTTGTCAGGAGGAGTTCAATCTTTCCTCCGGAAGGCAGACGGCCGAAAAGTCTTGCCGGAATGACTTTTGTATCGTTAAGGATCAGAACATCCCCTTCCCTCAGGTATTCGACTATGTCCCGGAAAATTCTGTGCTCCAGCTTTCCGCTTTTCCTGTGAAGGACGAGGAGCCTTGCTGAATCCCTCGGTTCTGCGGGAAACTTGGCTATAAGCTCCGGGGGTAGGTGGTAGTCAAAGTCGCTGACCTTCATGGTGACTCCAGTTAAATTTGTGATGAATATAAATTTATTTAAAACCAAAGACGATATCCCGAGAGGATTACAAATCCTGAGGAATTTGTGCCTTTAAACCCGTTGAATAAAAGAACTTCAAAGTGAAGGTTATCTCTTCCCAAGAGCTTCCCTCCCGTTCCCATAAGCAGTGAAGCATTCATCCCAAAGGCCGAGTTGAAAGTCAAAGAGGTATCAAGATAAGGTCTCCACACTCTTATAAAACTTTCTCTGTTTTCAAAACCGAAACTTAAGCCCGTACCTACTTGGTAAAAACTTTTCGGCAGAACATCTGCGGGTTTACTGCTTGCAATCTTATCTGAGTAGGAATTAAAGTGTTTGGACTCCTTGTAGCGGTTTGTTGAGAAAAAGATCCTAAAAAGGTAGTCGGGATAGCCTGAACGGGCTTTGTAGGAGAGTTCGGAGTAAAGTTCCCTGCCCTTTCCTATGTAAGTTTTATCGAGGGAGTAGTACTTACCTGTTTGGAGGCTGCCGAAGATACTGTAGCGGTTGCTTAAAGGTATCAGGCATTCGATTTTGCCTCCGGATCTATAAGTGGAAAGAGAAGCGAGTTCCGACACGGTGCTTTTGGCATTTAAGAAAAATTCAAAGGTTAATGTACTTTCTCTGTGAAACTTCTCGTTAACCTTTAGAAAGACTCCACCTTTGCTTTTGTTACCTCCTCTCAGGGCGTGCAGGTTACCGGTAAATGATAACTTGTGGAAAAGCTTCTCGATTCCAAAAGAAAATCCGCTCATTCTTCTTTTCTTTTTTAAAAGCCCTCCGCCGTTAAGGGGATTAAAATCTTCCCTGTTTAGTAACAAGTAAAGGTTATCTACGGTGTGCCACCGAAGCTCGAAAGAGGAGTGGACGTACCTGAACTTTCCACTTTTCTGGAAAGAAGTGTTAATAGAAGCTACAGAAGAAAATCGAACTATCAAATCCCTGAATTGGCGGTATAGCCTGTTATCTTCGTTTTCTTTCAGGCCGCTGTAAGCTGTAGAAATGGCTCTGCCAAATTCCTCTATTTCGTTAAGGGCATAAACTCTGTCTCTGATAGGTAGTAGCTTGGAGTATTTTGAAAGCAATTCCTTTATGGCGTAGTTATCGTTTCTGTATATGGCGAGGGATAGCTCCATCCAGGGTTTTAACTTGATTCTTTTTCTTTCTTTAAGGTACTTGATTTTTTCCGTGTAACCTCTGTAAAACAGGTATGCCAGGTATATTTCCCTGGCAAGATTCGGGTTTAAGAAATTTTTGAGCTTGGCAAAGTCTTCTTCGAACTTTTCCGGTTGCTGGAAAAATATAGCACTTCGCAGGTAAGACTCGGCGGTTTCCTCATCTACCGCTCCGGTTTTAAGCTTCTCTTTCGTCTTTCTGAAAACTTTAAATCTTATTTTTCTTGCTTCTCCTTCTTTTCCGTAAAGCTCCAGTATATCTGCTTTTGTAAGCAAAAATGAAAAGGAATCATCCTTTACGCGGGCAATGCACCGCATGGCAGCTCTACCGTTCTGAAGAAAAAGATATCCGGAAGCGAAATCTTTCGGAATTTGTGCTTCATACTCTTTGTATTTTTTTAAAGTCAATCGTAGCCCTTCGGTATCGTTGGATGCTATAAGAAGATGTATAAACTGTGATACTAATTCGGCAGGAGGGCGAGAACTTTTTTTTAACTGCGAATGGATTAGTTTTCTGGCTTCTTCAGCTCTGCCGGTTCTGATTAGGGCATAAACGTAGGTAGAGAAAATATCCGGCTTTTTCATTAATTTGTTCCTGATATTGGGTGAGAGTTGGTCAAAGAAATTAACAATATTTTCCCTTTTTTTTAGAATTGTGAGGAAGAAAATATAAGAATTCAGAAAACTCTCATCTTTTAGTTCCCTGTATCCTTTAAGAGCATATTCTGCTGCCAGAGCGGGTTTCCTGTGGTAAAAATAGAAAATAATTCTTTGAAAATCGTCCCTTGTTCCCTGTCCCTTAGAGATGAGCTTTTTTGATACGCTTACGGCAGTTCTGAAATCACCGAGAGTCCATGCCAGGTTACTTAAGGTCTTTAAGTATTGAACATTTTCTACGTTTTTCCATCCTTCCTTGAGAATGTCTAAAGATTTTCTAAACTGCCGCCTTGCAAAGTAAATGCGAGCAAGAAGAAGTTTGTCTTCAGGTTTTAGACCATATCGTCTTTTTAAAGTATCCATCACCTTAAGTGCCGTGTCTGGTTCACCCCTGTACCAAAATATTCTTGCTGCTATCCGCAAAGCTTCTGGATTGTTGTTAAACTTCCCGAAAAGAATTCTGGCAGCTTCATCAGGACGTCCTACTGCTGAAAAAATGTTTACAACCTGTCGGTAGTCTACCTTTATACCTCTTTTAAGCATTAATTTAACGGTCTTTGCCGCCAGGTTAGGTCTGTTTAATGCAATAGCAGTAGACAGGAGTTCCTTTAAATAACTCCACTTGTGAAAATGGAAGACAAGTTTTTCCAAAGCTTTTAATACGAGTTCTGGTTTGCTGCTCCATCCTGCAACGGTTTTTAACCTTTCCCACCAAGTAAGGGAGTTGGGAAATTTCTTTATCGCTATAAGAGTAACCTGGAGGGCTTTCTCCAGCTTTTTATTTTCCAAATAAACGGAGTAAAGAAGGTCGAGAAGGCTGTCTTTCCCGGAGTCTTTTTTGATCTCAATGTAATTCCCTGTTCTGTTAAAGTTTATTTCGGCAGTGCCTGTTCCCGGTAAAAGCAGTAAAAGCAATAGAAAAACTGTACCTATCCCCCGCTCAACCCTCATCTGGTTTCCTCCAGGAGCCTTTCCAGCAACCTGTCGGCAACTTTCAAAGCCAGCTTTCCGTTGTTCGTTGCCCTGGCTACTCTCAGGAAGAACACAAGAACTTCCTCGTTATTTGAATATTTGTCTAAGTTTTTCTCGATTAATTCTCTGACTTTTGGAAAATCCTTCTTCCAGAGAGCCAGATTTATACATAATTTGAGAACTTTAAACGACTGGTTTTTCTTGAAGTAAAGCTGGCAAAAGTGGATTGCTCTGTCATAGTCTTTATAGGACAACTCAAAATCAATCAAGCTTTTAAAGTCTTTATAAGATAGATTGTTTTTCATAAGCAGTTTTTGAGCAATCTCTTCTGCTAACTTTTTTTCTCTCAGGGAAATGGCTAATTTAAACAGTTCTTTTTTAAACTTCTCACTTTTGACTTTTTCTGCCGAGGTTTTAAGAGTTTCTATGATGAGATTTTTGTCTTTTAAGGATAGAGCAAGGGTTACCAATTCCTTGTAGTAAGTCTCTTCTCCTGTTAGTTCTGCTAACCTCCGGCAGCTTAAGAAAGCTACATCTTTAAAACCGAAAGCAGTAGCTTTCTCATAGGTAAACTTGTAATCTTCTAACCCCTGAAATTCTCTTATGTAATTTTTCAGGAGAGCATGGAGTTCCTCTTTTATTTTTTCCTTTTCCTTCTTACTTTTTACAGAAAAGTATTTTGATACTAGGAGTTTGATCTTCAACTGTAGCAGAAAAGTTTTTGTTTTCCTGCTGTTAATATGTCTTAAGTATTTATCTATAAGTTCATAAGCCTCATCGTATCTTCCGAGTTTGATATCCTTCTCTACTAAAAGCGAGAAAAGCTTGGGGTTAAACTCTATCTTCAACAGCTTTTCCAGGTAAAGTCGTGATAGGTCGAGATTATAGTCTTCTTGAGTTAGCAATATTTGGCTGAGCTTTTCTTTTGGAAATACTATAATCGCCAGAAACAAAAAAAGGCTTATAAAAGCAAGAATTTCCAAGTTCGAGAATATCTCAATGTTTGCAAACTGCTTCCAGTGAGATTTTCCTTTCCTGTGACTCAATTTTTACCAGTCTCCCGTTTTTAATCGTCTTTGCTTTGCCGTTCACTTTAAGAAGACAGTGCTTTGAAATCCGCAACTCTGCTTCTAAAGGTGTGACTTTTGATTCCAGCTTTAGTCGGTAATGACCGGTTTCCTCGATAAATTCTGTGACCATACCGTTAGAGCTGATTAAAACGAAATCGTTATTATCGGTAGTTGTAAAGGTTATTTTCCGGCATCTGCTGTTATCAAGAGCTAAATAGAGTTCTCCATTTATTTTTCTGTAGCCGACAACTCCGGTGGAGTTTTCAATGCTTGGTATGACCTCGCTTTCTTTCATCCTGACCGTTTTGAGATTTCCGGATGAACAAAAGTAAATGCTGCCGTCTGCATTGCTTACTGCAATGCTTGCACCTCTGAATTCCAGAACTCTCTGGGCATAGTCGGACAGGTACATGGGAATAGTTTCTTGGCTTGTTGCCCACCTGTATACCCTTTCAAGGGCATTAAAGGAGATAGGGTACTGAGCTGAGTAGAAGTGATAATAAATACTTATCGGTTTTAGTCTCTTTGGCTTTTCTGTGAGTTTGAAGGTTGATATGACCCTTACATAGCCATCTTTCACTGTCCAATTCTTGGTGAAAACTTCTTCATTCTGGATAGGTGCATAGACTTGAAAATAGTTTCCCTTGTTTATTCCCATGGGAGAAACGCGGCACAGGTAGGGAAAGGTGCTATCTATTGTTGTATCTCCTCCGTTAACGTTATAAATGCCGAGTTTGTAGGTTTTTTTGACGACAGGAGGGGGCGGTGCGCAGTCGCCGGACCAAAGAAATACCCGAACGCGCTTTTTAGAAGGTAAAAGGTTGTCGTTTATAAACTTTACCGAATAGTCGATCTCTTTCTTTATGTCCGGAGTGTAGTTTGGAATGGGGAGGTGGTATCCATACTTTGGGTGTTTACCGGTGTCGGGTTGGAGGCCAATACTCATTTTGTAAACATCGCTCCAGCTGAATGGATGAGCGTAAGTGTGACTTGCAGGTTCAATGTTTTGAAGAGAAAAAATACTTCTGGCTATTTTTATGAGCTTTTTTGATTTATCGGGATACATACCTTTGGGATCAAGCTCTCCGACGATTACGGAGACTGTATGGGGAATTTTGTAAACCTTAAAGATTTTGTCTCTTAAAACTTCTCCTGTCAGCTTGTTCTTTTCCACGAGACTGCTTTCGACAAATCCGTCGCCGTCGAGGTGGACAGTTAGTATTCTTCTTCCGCTTTCTGTCGTTATGTCGGGAATGATAGGTAGTTTTCCGAAGACCTTAGAAAACAGCCAGAAGGGATCGAAGATCCACAAGCTGTCGTTAAATATGTCTTTTAGCAGGTAGCCGGAGTAACCGTAACCTCCCCAGGAGGTTAAAGCGACCGGTATAAATTCCTGGCCGCTCGAGTTTTTTAGAATTAAGAGAGGGATGAATTTCCCCTTGGGCCTTAAGAAGGTATCGGTCGGTGAAGGGAAAGCTTCTATCTCAAAACCGTAGGTTTTACCGGTGTAAACGATTCGCGGAACTTCACCGCTTTTTTTAGAGGGAATTATGTTAATTCCGAGTTTTTCTATAGCCGTATCGGGAAAAATGCTTGCATCAATAATGAAAGTTTTTATTCCCTTTTTCCTGGCTTCAAGCAGAAGGTTTACGGTTTTTTTCTTGTCTTTGTTTTTGAGTATGTTCCATACAACTATTCCTTTAACTTCTGGCGTGAGATGTTTTTTTGAAAACTCTTTAACGCTTATTACTTCTGGTTCGTAGCCGAGCCACTCGAGAATGGGCTGAACAATTCTGTGAATATCACTTTCATCAGGAATGTTGATGGCCGGATCGTATATTAGGAGAATCTTTCTCCTGAGGATGTGGAATATTCCTTCTCCGACTTCTTTCAGGTTTTTGTCTGAAATCCAAGGTATGAATCCCTCTTCGATAAGCTTTTTAGCGAGTATTCTTGCTTTCTCCTTTTTCTCGGGGGGCAGGTAGTCAATAACTATGACGGGTTTTTCTTTTTTTATCTCTTTTAACTTTTTTAGCAACCATTGTCTTTCTTTTTCTCTAATAGTAGTGTAGTTAAGGTTCTGATCGAGGCCTCTGTATAAAGATTCAACGACCACTGCATCAACGCAGTCTTTAACAGCAGGGTATATTTCGAAACCTCTGTTGATGATGATTACTTTTTCCGGGTAGTGTTTCCTGAGAAGTCGAATAAACCGAATTTCGGCTTTTTCATATGACTTCCATTTTTCTTTGGGCAGGACTATCTGATAGGAATCAAGCGTATCGAGGAAAATTCCGTCGTAATTTTTTAGCAGTAATTTTGCTTTTTTGATTAAATGACCAAACAGTTTCCTGTTTCTTAAATCAACTATTAGCGAATTCCACGTTTTATTTTTTCCAATTATCCAGTTTTTTTTAATTCTCTTATTGAAGGTTGTTTCGCAGAGACTGAAATAAGCAATGAGTTTCCCCCTTTTTTGTAGATAAAAGCGCTCTTTTACTTTTTCCGGAGTAAAGGTGCTGGGGTCAACGATTATCCAGTCGTAAGTGTAAAGGACTTGATCCGGCGGTTCGGAATAGATGAAGGCAGTTGAGGGGCCCAAAGCCTGTGCTGATCCGGACAGGCTAAGTATTAAGCATAAAAGTCCTATAATGAATTTCATAGAGTGTTCTCCTTAAAAGGAGTGCAGCAAAAATAAAAGATATGAGCAGGGAAAGCAGAAAGCCGTAACCGTAAAAGTAAGGACCAAGGGAGATGCTCGTATAAGTTAGGAGAGCGTTTGTTAGAAGAAATACAGCAGTTGATGTAACGGCTTCTTTCCTCAGGTCAAAGTAAAAAAGAAGGGACAGGACAACCATAAAGAGTAACTGCAGAGAAGTTCCGAGGCAAAGAATGTTAAATAACGGGACGTACAGCAAGGAAAGCCTGAAAATCTTAAACAGGCTGTACTCTGACAGGAAAATAATCAGCAGGGCCACGGCTTGTATTCTGATGACTTCCAGTATCAGGGATCTTATGGCCATTAACATCTCATATCCGAGTTCGAAAATTCTTTCAAGGGTTTCTCCCTCTTTTATAGCATCGTAGTATTTCTGGTAGTAGTCTGCGAACTCTCCTTCCAGCTTCAGGAAAAAAAATCCCATGCCGGGTGCAATGGACAGGTAGGCCAGGAACATGGGAACATCGTAGACGATTGAAGCCCTAAAAGGACCCAAAACATGTTCTCCGGTTGAAGGAGAAAGCCAGAAGAGGAACTTATCTACCCAAATTCCGAGGTTGTAGAATATTCCTGTTAGCGCCAGTGACAGGTACACGCGTTCTTTGTTTAAAAAATCAAATTCAATTAGCCTGTTTGAGGGGAAAGATTTAAATATGTACCCAATTATTAGAGAAAAAGTTATTCCGGATCCGATAAAAAAGGCAGTAAGGAATCCTAATAAAAACTTCTTCTGAAGCAGACCGGCCAACAGAATCATGATTCCGAATCCCAAAAGGAAAGAGAAGAAAACATACTTGTAACTCTTAAGGGATGTCAAAACAGTGTTTGCTATCCAGAATCCAGAAAAAAGTGACATAAGGAAAGTGAAAAGAAAAATAAAAGCAGGGGAGAGTTCTCTGGTGTAAAGGAATCCAAGTATTAATCCAAAGCTAAATCCGGAAATCATACTTATTGCAAGGATTCCGATAAAGTTTGGAAGGATTCTACCTGTTTCACCGGCGAAAACCCTGTCGGCTACATACCTGCTGAACAGTAGTTGAAAAGGAGAGGAAATTATCAAGCTTAGAGCAGTTATGTATGTTATAACAACCTGACACTTCCTGACAAACTCTTTCTCTCCGGAAACTTCTCCTGCTACTATTCCTGCAACAAGTATGGCGATTATAGATACTATCCACGGTCCCGCGCTTAGAGAAACCGAATAGGCAAACGAAAGCAAGATGGATGAAAGACTGTTGCTCTTCAATAGTTTTCGGAGTTCAAAAGATATGCCTGCCATTTAGAAGTTCCTTGTAGAGTTTTCTATAACTGTTTATAAACGTTTCGAATCTGTAAAACCTGCTTACCCTTTCAAAAGCGATCCTGCTGCATTTCTGCCACTCATCTTCATTTTCAAGAAGCTCCAGGTATCCTTTTGCTACATCTCCCGGGTTTGCAACAGTTGCAATTCTGCCTGCCCTGCCAAGTTTCCTGTCTTCTTCATTTAACCCACCGTATATTAGTTGTCTGCAGGAACCCACATCTGTAGCAACGCAGGGAATACCTGCTGCGAATGATTCCAGTACTACCAAGGGCATTCCCTCGCTTATGGAGGTAAGAGTAGTAAGCTTAACCTTTTCAAGGATATCTGGAACTCGCTGAAATCCCAAGAATTTTACGTTATTCTCGAGGTTGAGGACTTCTATCAGTTTTTTGCATTCTTCAAAATAGTCCGGATCCTCGTCTGTAGGTCCAACAATCCATCCTTCCACACTACTGTTCTTGTCAACAACAATTCTCATTGCTTTAATAAAAGTTTTTATATCTTTTATGGGAACAACTCTTCCTATTAGGGCTATGGCCGGTAATCTATCTTGGTTTTTTCTAGCCTTTTCGTAGACTTCAATTTTTACTCCGTTAGGAATGACTTTTGTTTTTTCTACAGGAGCGCCGAGAGATACTTGAACTTTCCTTGCATCCTCAAATAGAGAAATGATCAGTGAAGCTGTCTTATAGGTGATTTTTCCAAGACCAACAAAGAAGTTAATCCACATCTTACGGAGATGGTCAATTTCTCCGTATTCTTTTTGATAAAAAAACTTTTTGTGCTGAATCCAGTCTGAATTAAGGATATCTATTTTCCTTTCTCTAGTGTAGATGCCGTGTTCTGTCAGGATGAAAGGAATGTTGTAGCTGTTTCTTATGAGGGAAGCCAGAAATCCGGCATAACCTGTTGAGGGGCTGTGAACGAGGCCGGAGCTGCCGGCTTCCTCAACAATTGATGCTATCCTCCACAAGGGGCTGTGAATGTTCCTGATTGTCCAGAAGTAGTCCACAAAAGGAAGGTCCTCAGCAAAGTCCATGTAATTTTCGCATATGAACTCCCAGGAAGTTCTTCCATATAGAAATTCTTCTTCCTTGACTTCCTTCAGGTAAAAATCTTTTTTGTGGAGCCTTTCAGGTAATTCACCATTGTTTTTTTTAAACCAGTGGTGAAGGGATTTGATCTTTTTAAGGAGAATTTCATTTCTCTCTAAGGCTTTAGGTTCCGGTTTATCTTGGTTATCAAATAAAAAAAACTCTTTTATAAAGAGAACGTTCTTGGGGATTTTATATTGAATCTTATTGTAGTCTTCTCTCCTGCTTCCCAAAAAGATGATTCCGAAAGAAAATTCACTTAGGGATGTTATGAGCTGGTGTATCCATGTTGAAACTCCCCCTCTGATGTAGGGATATGTTCCCTCGGCTACAAGAAGGACGTCGGGGTTACCTGCCATTCTTTAACCTGCCTTCCCACAGAAGTTTCATAAAGTAGACGTTGGGGTGAAGTGAGATCGGAATTTCCTTCCAGAGCCTTTTGACCTTTCTGTAGTTTCCCCGGTAAAACTCGACTTCTGCCAGGTAAGGTACGGCCCTCCATTTAGTCACCAGATCTCCTCGATCAAAAATTCTTGATAAGTACTTGTAGGCTTTTTCGTAGTTCCCCTTTCGTAAAAAAATCCTTCCTGCAACTAGGTGGATTTCGGCGTCTTCTCCAAGTTCCAGGGTTTTCTCTGCGTAAGAAAGAGCCTCTTTAACTACAAAATTTTCAAGTTCCTTGTCGACAAGTCCAAAGTAGAGAAGTTCCCAATAGGAAAGGGTGAGGTTTTTATATATCTCCAAAAGTTCTTTTTTTGTATGCTTTTTCTTTAATTGGTTTTTTAAGAAACTTATTCTGTCGTTTATTTCTTTCTCAAGTTTAGAGATTATTGAAAATGCAGTAAGTCTCACTTCGTCCTTAGGATTTCCAAGGGCCTTTTTTGCGATTTCTATGGAAATGGGACTCTTTATTTCTTTAAGTAAGAGGATGGTCTTCTCGTCAATGCGGTGTATTTCTTGTTTTAGGAAGTTTAGTATGCTTTCTCCGAATTTTCTGGGTTTAACTTTTACTTTGTCCATAGTTATTTCTTCGACTTGAATTCTGGATATCGGCAAAGATTCTTCTGTCTTTTGCTTTTTTAGAACAAAGATGTACAGGATCAAATAAACAATGTAGCCTATAACGGGGAAGAGGAAGACAGAGAGGAAAATGGCTAAGAAAGTTCCTTTAGAGTTCCTGTAGGTGGAAGATATAAAAGGATATATAAAGGTAGAAAACAACAGTGAAGCAGTAAAGTGGAAAATCAGGAATAAAAAGATAGCAAGGTATGGGATATCGGTTTTCAGCAGAGCCAGGGCTGTTGATTCAAGAGTAATTGAGCCGATTAAAGTTTTATGTCTACTTTTGAGTATCATTTGGTAACCCCGAATTCTTTAAGGAGGTGTTCCAGTTTTTCTCCTATTTTTTGGTCTATTGAGAGTATTCTGTGAGGGGGTTCTGATTCGCCGAAGATAAAGGAAAACTCCTTTGCAATCCTGTTTACAAATCCTCTGGCAGAAGGGAGCGGAGATAAGGGAAGCATTACAAAGATTATCTTTGTTTCTTTAAAGTCAATCACGTTCAGCATATCAAGTCCTCTTATTTTTTCTGAAAGGAACAGAGGAAAATCTTCTACTAGGTAGTTCACTCTGTAAATTACCAAGGAGCTTTCAATTCCGGTTTTTTCTTTCAAAGATATCATGATAGCAAGCTCTTTTAAAAAGTCGTACTCAAAGTACTTTCTGAGATAGGGATTTATCTTTTCGATTAAGTTAATACTTCCAAGTTCGTTAAGTAACCAGAACAGGATAACGCTTAAAGAGAGAATCGTATCACTGTTGAAGTAGTTAAATGGAATCTTTCTGAGCGTGAAAATGCCCAAAAGTTTGTCCTCAACGGCAAAGTCATAGATGGGAATTACTGCCAGATATTCGGAATTTACCCGGTTTTCAATTTGGGAGATAAAAACTGTTTCTCCGCTCTCCAGGGCCTTTTTCACCAGCGGATCGTTCCTGTCTAAAGGTTTTGGTTTACCAATAGACAGCACATATTCGAAATCATCTCCTCTGGACATAAAAAGATCTGCTTCCTGAACGTAGAATCCCGAAACTAAAAGATCTTTTACTTTTTTGAAAACAACATCTCTGTGATCGTTATTTCTCCTTATTTTTTTTAGTTCCTCTTTAATTTCGCCGATTACAGACCTTACACTTACGGGTTTGATCATGTAGTGTTTTTCTAGCTGGTCGTGAGATAACTTTAGAAGTATAAAATCGCTAGCCTGTCTTCTGATTTTGTCTTTAAAATAAAGGTTTTCTTCCTGAGCAATCTTGATTTTTTTTGCCCAGAAAAAGTGGAATTCTGCAGATATAAGGACGTAGAGAAGACTCCACAGGAGGAATTCTACGTCCCAGCTTTTGTAAAGAACTCCCATAGCTCCGACTTCCAGGAGAAAAGCCAAAATTCCGACTTCAAGACCGTAATAAAGTGTTACTGTCATTAGGAAGAGCAGGTAGGGATTAGTCGGAGAAGAAGTAAATAGGGGATCAGAAGGGTTAAATAGATAGCCGAAAATGAAAAAGAGAGTGGTGAAAAAAATTATCTCTATCAGAACAAATCTGATGCCGACTTCTTTGAACATTACCTGAAAGCCTTGTTAAACAGTTCCTGGGTTACTATGCCGAGAGACTTATTACCCCACTCGGTAGCCGAAAGCGAGCCGGAAGCCAGTTGTTTTCCCGTTTTAAGGTCTTCAACAATATAAGTGATGCTAACTGCCGGTTCTCCGTCTATTCCGACTTTGTACCGCCATTCGTTTACATAACCTTTGACCAGACAACTGTAACCTTTTTCTGCAAGGGCTTTCCTTTCTGTTCCGTTAACCAGATCTACGTTGTAACCCTTTGCCTTCATGACTCCGTAAAGAATGGCAGCTACCCTTTTGCCGGCCATAGGTGTTTCACTGTAGTTGATGAAGGGAACTACAGCACAGTGACGGTTCTTGAAGCCATTTCTTCCCGTCTGATTTATCATGGTTGCACAACCTGTAAAGACGAATAGTAAGAGAATCCACAGGTATCTCTTGGCCATCACCTCTCCTCGAAAGATTAACTTTTCACTTACTATTCTACTGTCTGTCGGGTTCTTCTTCGGTTCTCGGTATTTTATAAGGAAGTCTGGCTAATTTACTGTAAAGCATCTATAATCCGTAAAGTTAGGTTCTGGCAGGCTTATACGTTAAGGTTTACTTTACCCTGCTTTTTGAGGCAGTGGTTTTCTCGCAGTAGATTTTCTATAAATCTATCTTGCAAATATGTAAAGAGGTCGCCATGTTCTCACTTGAAAAGGTTAAGGAGCTGTCAGAAAAGGGGTACAACCTGATTCCCCTCTCCAGGACTGTTCTGGCCGATACAGAAACTCCCCTGTCTGCCTTTATAAAGCTCAGGGAGCTTGGAGCCAATATGCTCCTTGAGAGCGTTGAAGGCGGGGAAAAGTGGGGGAGGTTTTCGATAATTGGTTTGGGCAGGCTTGTAACTGTAAAGAGCAAGGGAGATTTTGCGGAGGTCAATCACCTGGGGAGGATTGAGGTTTTAAAAGTCGAGGAAGATCCCTTGGAGATACTGAGAAGCGTTTTCAGAAGGTTCAGGCCGTTTAAAGATGAAAATCTTCCTAAAGTGTGGGGAGGTTTTTTCGGATACCTCGCCTACGATGCCGTTAAGTTCTTTGAGCCGAGGGTTAGAGTTAATCCTGAGAAAGAGGATTCTTACCTTTACGATATGGTCTTTTCAATACCTGAAGCTCTTTTGGTCTTTGACAACGTTAACCACAGTCTTACCATAATCTCCTACGTCATAACCGATAAAGGAGAGATAGAGAACGAGTTCAGGCGAGTCTCGGGAAAGCTTGAAAAAATTGAGGAGCTTCTCAAAAAGGGAAACGTTGCCCTGAATGTTGACCCCGTTGAATCCCACTCAAACTGGAGGGTCAACTTCAGCGATGAAGAGTTTATGGATGCCGTTGAGAAAGCAAAGGAATACATAAGGGCCGGGGATATCATTCAGGTTGTTCTGTCGAGGCGGTTTGAGAAGCTCTTTTACGGTGACCCGCTGACGCTCTACAGGGCGATAAGGCATATAAATCCTTCCCCTTATATGTACTTCCTCGACTACGAGGACTTTCAGGTGGTCGGAGCTTCTCCGGAAGTCCTCGTTAGGGTTGAGAACGGAACGGTTGAGACAAGGCCCATAGCCGGGACGAGGCGCAGGGGAAGGACGCCGGAAGAGGACAGAGAGCTTGAAAAAGAACTCCTTTCTGATGAGAAGGAGAGGGCAGAACACATAATGCTTGTTGACCTTGCCAGGAACGATGTCGGAAGGGTGGCCGAAGCCGGGTCGGTTAAAGTAACCGATCTCATGGTTATAGAACGTTATTCCCACGTTATGCACATCGTTTCAAACGTCGTCGGAAAGCTGAAAAAGGAAAAAGATGCTTTTGACGTGCTTAAAGCCTGCTTCCCGGCCGGAACGGTTTCGGGAGCACCCAAGGTTAGGGCAATGGAGATAATTGATGAAATAGAGCCGGCAGAAAGGGGAGTTTACGCCGGGGCAGTCGGTTACTTCTCCTTTGACGGAAACATGGACACGGCGATAGCGATAAGGACGGCAGTGGTCAGGAGGAATAAAGTTTACGTTCAAGCGGGGGCAGGCATCGTAGCCGATTCCGTTCCGCATCTTGAGGCAAAGGAAACCTTAAACAAGGCAAGGGCGCTTTTTAAGGCTGTTGAGCTTGCAGAGAGAGGTCTAAAATGAAGCTCTTTGACTTAGAAGCCGAGTATTCCGTCCTCGGGACGATGATGGTTCAACCTACCACGGTTTTCAGGGGAATAGAGCTTCTCCAGCCGGAGGATTTCTTTAAAGAAGAAAACAGGGCGCTCTTCCGCTTCATTAAGGAGCTTGTCTCGGAGGGTTACACAGAGTCGCAGCTTAACGAGATATCCTTTAAGGATGAACTTGAGAAAAGAAACCTGCTGGAAAAGGTAGGGGGAGAAGGACATCTCTCCCTGATCGTCGAGTTTGCCCTCGACACGATAGAGAAGTTTGAATCTGCCTGTAAGGTCGTAAAGGACAAGTCGATTCTCAGGAAAATTTATGACCTTGCAAAGTTCATAGACACCACGATAAACGAAAAACCCGATCCCGACCTTCTCCTTGATGCCCTGGAAAAAAAGGTTTTCGATCTTTCCGAGGAAAAGATAACCAACACGCTGCTTCACGTCGGGGAGGTAATTCCGGAGATCATAAACAAGGTTGAAGAGCTTGCAACCCGCAGGGAGATGGTGACGGGAATCCCTACGGGGTTTTACGACCTTGACAGGCTGACTTCGGGCCTCCACGAGTCAGACCTCATAATCCTTGCGGCACGGCCTTCGATGGGTAAAACCGCCTTTGCCCTCTCCATAGCCTACAACGTGGCGATGAATGAAGGGAAAAGTGTTGCCTTCTTTTCCCTGGAAATGTCGAAGGAACAAATAGTAACAAGGCTTATCGCTCAGGATGCAAAGATTCCGGTCAGCCACATAAGGTCCGGTTTCCTTAAACCCCAGGAGCTTGACAGGTTCGTTGAATCCGCCCACAGGATAGCTCAGGCCCCCATATACATAGACGATACTCCCGGAATCTCCATTCTCGAGATGAGGGCAAAGGCCAGGAGACTTCAGGTGGAAAAAGGTCTTGACCTCATAATCGTTGACTACCTTCAGCTGATGAGGGGAATAAAGCGAACGGAAAGCCGTCAGCAGGAGGTTTCGGAAATATCGAGGTCGCTGAAGGCGCTGGCCAAAGAACTAAAAGTTCCTGTAATAGCCCTTTCCCAGCTTTCAAGGCAGGTTGAACTGAGAGCCGATAAAAGGCCTCAGCTTGCAGACTTGAGAGAAAGCGGTAGCATAGAACAAGACGCGGACGTGGTAATGTTTATCCACAGGCCGGAGGTTTACAAGAAAAACGTAGAGCCTGAGGAAAGGGGGCTGGCAGAGATAATCATCGCAAAGCAGAGGAACGGTCCGACCGATACGGTAAAGCTGACGTTCATAAAGGAGTTTACGAGGTTTGAGAACAGGGATGAGGAAGACAGGAGAAGAGAACCTGTTCCCACAGTTGACAGCGTAGAGGAAGCAGTCTCACCGCAACCCCAGATAGAGGAAGAGGGCTGGGAGGATCTTGACGACTTTGAAGATGACCTTTTGTAGTTGATTCCAATTCCTTCTGCGGAGGTGTGAAGTGAGGTTTTCAAAAGCATTTATACCCACTATGAAGGAATCACCTGCAGATGCCGAAATTCCCAGCCATAAGCTTCTTGTCAGGGCAGGATTTATAAGGAAAAAAGCCTCGGGGCTTTACGATATTCTCCCGCTTGGTACGATGGTTATACGGAAAATAGAAAGGATTATCAGAGAAGAGATGGATAGGGCGGGGGCGCAGGAGGTAATACTCCCGATAATGCATCCGGCAGAGCTTTGGATCGAGAGCGGTAGGTGGGAAGTTTACGGTAAGGAAATGATTAAGTTTAAAGACCGCCACGGAAGGGATTACGCCCTCGGCCCCACGGCAGAGGAGATGATTACAGACCTCGTGAGGAAAGAAGTAAAGTCCTACAAAGACCTTCCCCTAAACCTCTACCAGATAGGAAGAAAGTTCAGGGACGAGATCAGGCCCCGGTTCGGTCTTATGAGGGCAAGGGAATTCATAATGAAGGACGCTTACTCCTTTCACGCCAGTGACGAGGATGCCGAAAGGGAATACTGGAACATGTACGAGACCTACTCAAGGATATTTTCGAGGATGGGGCTTGAGTTTAGGGCTGTTGAGGCGGATACGGGTGAAATAGGGGGAAAGTTTTCTCACGAGTTCATGGTAATTGCCGATACCGGGGAAAGTTCCCTCGTTTTCTGCGAGAAGTGCGGATATGCGGCAAGTACTGAAAAGGCAGAGCAGTTAAAGCCGGAAGAACCGAAAGGAAGGGATAAGGAGTTTAAAAGTATTGAGAAGGTTGCAACGCCCGGAATTAAGAGAATAGAGGAGGTTTCGGACTTCCTGAACGTACCTCCTCAGAAAGTGCTCAAACTGCTTATTTACGTTGTTGACGGGAAACCCGTCGCCGTGGCAATAAGGGGTGATAGAGAGGTAGAGGAGGCAAAACTTAAGGCTGTGTTCAGGGGCAGTGAGGTCAGGCTTGCGACTGATGAGGAGATTGAGAAGTTTACGGGACAGCCGAAGGGATACCTTTCCCCGGTGGGGCTGAAGCTTCCGGTGTATGCAGACTTCACGGTAATACCGATGGTTAACTTCGTCGCCGGAGCAGGAGAGGAGGGATATCACCTTATCAACGTTAATTGGGGGAGAGATTTTGAAGTTAAAGAGTTTGTGGATGTTGCAAGGGTTGTAGGCGGTGATCCCTGTCCCAGGTGCGGTTCTCCTCTGGTTGAAAAGAGGGGGATAGAGGTCGGCCACATATTTAAGCTGGGAACTAAATACAGCGAGGCAATGGGAGCAACCTTTGTTGATGAGAGCGGGGAGGAAAAGCCCCTGGTTATGGGCTGTTACGGGATAGGAGTGACGAGGGTAATGGCGGCGGCCGTTGAGCAGAACTACGATGAGAACGGGATAATCTGGCCTGTTGAGATTGCTCCTTTTGAGGTAATAGTGATTCCCGTGAACGTTAAAAGGGAAGAAGTAATGGGGCTTGCGGAGGAGATCTATGAAGAGCTGAAAAAGGCTGGCGTTGATGTATTGATTGACGACAGGAACGCAAGGCCCGGCTTCAAGTTTAAGGATGCAGACCTCATCGGAATCCCCGTTCAGGTTATAGTCGGGAAAAAGGCTCAAGAGGGAATAGTCGAGCTGAAAGTGAGGAAAACCGGGGAAAGAAGAGAGGTGGAAAAGAGTTGTATAATAGAGGAAATTCATAACCTTCTACAAGACCTCAGGTGAAGGGGGCAGCTTGAGGAGAGGAGAGGAGAGGAGAGGAGAGGAGTATGAACTATCGCGAGCTTCTGTCCCTCTACGGCATTACAGAGCAGGATTTAAGGGATTTCAAATCCCTCGAGGGGATATTTTCGGAAGAGTTTAAAAACAAGCTTTCTGAGGAGACGAAGCTCTTTGTTCTGAAGTACCTTCCGAAGGGTGCTCAGATACTTATGAAGGGCGACCTTGAAAACGCCTTTAAGGGAACGATAGAAAAGTTTCTCGAAACCTTTTTTAAATCCCCTTCAGTACTTGAAAGCTATGTTGAGACGGTTGCAAAGACCCACGTAAGTATAAAAGTTCCTCCGCAGGAGTTCTTCCTTGATTTCCTTAAGTTTTACGAAGTTCTTTTCCTCGATCAGGAATTTCCGAAAGGTAAGGAGAAGCTCTTTAAGAAGTTTCTCCTGACCGTTCTCCTGACGGGAGTATATATACTCCTGCAGGTGCTGGAAGATGTAGAAGTAAAAGAACTGAGAGATCCCGTCACGGGACTGCTTCCTTCCAGAGACCTTGTAATACAAGCCCCCGAACTCCTGAGAAAGTATAAAACGGTTGCCGTAATAGACATAGACAGGTTTTGGGAAGTAAACTTCTACCACGGCTACGTAACGGGAAACGCCCTTCTTGCCCTTTTTGCTTCAACGCTGAGGAACAGGTTCCCCGGTTCTACGATTTTCAGGTGGCAGAACGACGAATTTGTAATTTTTACAAACGAAGAAGCCGAAGAAGTTAGAGAGAAGCTTTCCAAGCTCAGGAAGGAGTTTTCCGGCTCCACCCTCTTCCTCCCGACCAGAAAAGGCTCTGCCGAGGTAAAAATAAGCTTTTCGGGGATTGTTAGCCCGACAGAACTGTTTGCGGAAAAAGATTTAAAGGTAATTCACTGGGAGCTTTACAGACTCCTGGATGAAGTCAAGAACAGCGAGGAAGTAACTTTCAAGCTTGTAAGGGAGAAAGATCTTGAAAAGCTTGAGAAAGAGAAGAAGCTCATTGACGGCGTTATCGATGCTCTGTATCACAGAAGGGTGAGGCTGGCCTTCCAAAGAGTTGTGAACATCCATACCGGCGAAACCGTTTACAGCGAGATACTTGCAAGGCTTGAGATTGACGGGAAGATTGTTTCCGCAGGTGCCTTTATCGACCTGATAGAGGGAACTACTGTTGAAGCTGAGCTTGATAAGCTTGTGCTTGAAAAGGTTTTTTCTCCAATTTCCGTGGCCTCAAAACTCGGGAAGCTGTCTGTGAACCTTTCCTTCCCGTTCCTCAGAAACCAGTATCCCTGGCTTTCAAAGAAATTGAAGATAACGGACAGGAGGGGAAACTTTATTTTTGAGCTGACGGAAAGGGAGGATGTCTTTAAGATTCAGGAAATCGTCAATAAACTTAAAGGACTTTCTACTCTGGGAGCGGAGATTTCGCTGGACGACTTCGGAGTTAAGTTTTCAAACTTCCTCCTCATTAAAAAGCTTCCCGTAAACCACGTAAAGATTGACGGCAGTATAGTTAAGGACTCCATGAAGAGCGAACTTGACAGGGCTTTCCTTGAAAGCATAATAAAGCTTGCAAAGCTCAAGAACATTGACGTTACCGCTGAATACGTTGATTCTGAGGAAATTGCAGAAGCTCTAAAGGAGCTTGGAGAGAGGTACGGCTTTAAGAACATCTACGGACAGGGGTACTTGTGGCACAAACCGGAAATACTGGAGTAGTAAGGAATTTAAAGGAGTTAAGAGAAATCGTTGAAGCTTTGAGGGAAGAGGGGAAGGTAATTGTCTTTACAAACGGCTGCTTTGATATTATCCACGCAGGCCACGTGGACTACCTCGAGAGGGCAAAGTCTTTTGGGGATTTCCTGATAGTCGGGATGAACAGCGATGTTTCGATAAAGAAGATTAAAGGAGAAAAAAGACCCATTCTTCCGGAAGAAATGAGAGCCCGGGTTTTATCCGGGTTAAAAGCTGTAGATTTGGTTTTCATCTTTGACGAGGAAACGCCCTATAAAGTCATAGAAACTGTGAGGCCTGACGTCCTTGTAAAAGGAGCCGACTGGCCCTTGGAAAAGATAGTAGGAAGGGAATTTGCGGGGAGGGTGGAGAGAATCCCTTTTAGGTTCGATATATCGACTACGAAGATAATAGAGAGAATCCTGGAACTTTACTCGAGAACTTCTTCTGGCAGGACGGCGTAGACCTTTGTTACTTCCCTTGAAAGCGCTTTTATCGCGTCCGTCGGGGCAACTTTTGAGAGTTCCTCTGTTCCTCTTTCGGTTTTTACCTTTATAACGTCCGTCGGGCTCGGTGAGTAGTAAGTGTAGGCAACTTTTGAAGGTTCCACTATCTCAAAGTAGTAACTTGGATCGTAGCCCTTTTCCTTTACCCTCTCTGCAAGCTCGAGAACTTCGGCCGGCTTTACCTCGACCGTTCTAAAGAGCCTTCTTCTCACGAAGCGGTTGCAGAGATCCGAAAGGATAGAGTCTGAAGCGTTTGTTAGTGAGTAAATTGAGGCTGTGATGTTTCCGTCGGTGAGGCGGAAGAAGTTTTCCTCGTCACCATCTTTCAGAACCTTTTTAAGGGTCGGATCGCAGGGTACTTCCGATCCGTCGGAAATTAGGAATTTTATTCTCTTAACGATTTTCTGGAGGAGTACCTGGGCAGACAGGTTTACCTTGTGGAAGTAAACAGCCCAGTACATCTCGTACCTGGACATTACGTAAGCTTCGAGGGCGTTGAAGCCTTTGAAGCTCCAAACCAGCTCTCCGTTTTCTATCAGGGCGGATATGAGAATTCTGTTTACATCGATCTTTCCGAAGGATACGCCGGTGTAGAAAGCATCCCTCCTCAGGTAGTCGAGCCTGTCGCAGTCGAGCTGACTCGATATTAGCTGGTAGGTAAAAGGAAGAGGATGTTTCTTCTTCATGATTGAGGCAACGCCGCTTGCAAGCTCTTCCTCAATACTCCCTTCCTCTACCATTAACTTCAGGGCAAAGAGGGTCATTTCTTCATGGTTTGAGTTCAGGATATGCCCCTCTAAGGCGTGGGAGTATGGAGAGTGGCCTACGTCGTGGAGGAGAGCAGTTAAGGAAAGAATGAGTTCTGTATCGGGATCAATGTGGAAATCCTTCATCCTCAGGTAGTTAACTGCCTTTTTTACAAGCCACATCACTCCGAGGGAGTGCTGGAAGCGGGTGTGCTCAGCTCCCGGATAAACCATATAGCAAGGGCCGAGTTGCTTTACGTACCTCAACCTCTGTAAAAAACGGGAGGATAGAGCTTTTTCCAGAGGCGAGTTCCTCTCGATGAGGATGAACTCGTCGTAGACGGGATCCATGAAGAGCTTATGCCTTTTCATTTCTGCACTCTTTACATATTCCGTAACAGACCAACGAACACTCTTTAATTTCTCCGACGTCTCTAAGAAGCTCGGAAGAGACGGGAAGGGTTACTTCGATGTCTACTATCTTACCGCACTTTTTACAGATGAAGTGGCCGTGGGGTTCAAGCCTTGCGTCGTAGCGGACTTTGTCTTTAAGGGTGGGCACCCTCTTTACGAACCCGGCCTTTTCCAGGCTTGACAATGTCCTGTAAACGGTTGTAAGCGAAATCCCCTCTATCTTACCCTTAAGTGTTTCGTAAAGCTCTTCGGCACTGGGATGATCTTTTCTTGAAACAATTTCCCTGTAAACGGCAATTCTCTGGGGAGTAACTTTTAATCCCATTTCCTTTGCTCTTTCCCTGAACTTTTTTACACTGAATTCCATCAATTACTCCTAAAGTTTAGAGTTTAATAGCAGTTTTAATTTAAGATATGAGCAATGCCTATTCAAACCGGTCTCCGACGTTAACCCTGTACCCCCTTACGAACTCCTCTCCGGAAATCTCTTTCCTGCCTTCGGGTTTGAGTTTCTCGAGCTTCAGCGCTTCTTTTCCTGTTGCCACAATGAGCCCTCTTTTTGTTTCCAGAACTTCTCCCGGCCTGCCGCTTCCCGAAACGGGGAGGGCTTTTGTTATCTTTACCCTCTTTCCCTTAAACTCGGCATAAGCAGAAGGCCAGGGGGTAAAGGCTCTTACCATGTTGAAAATATGCTCGGCAGGGAAGTTCCAATCTACTCGTCCCATTTCCTTTCTTATGGGCTTGCAGTAGGTTGCCCTCGAGTGGTCTTGGGGAACGGGTTTAAGCTTCCCTGAAACGTAGAGGGGAATGGTCTCAATGAGGAGCCTTGCTCCGATCTTAGAGAGCTTGTCGTGCAGGGTTTGAGCGTTATCCTCGGGGAGTATGGGAACTTTTTCCTGAGAGAGGATATCTCCTGCGTCAAGCTCGGGAGAGATTTTCATTATCGTTACCCCGGTCTCTTTTTTTCCGTCAAGCAGTGCGGACTGGATGGGAGAAGCTCCTCTGTACTCGGGCAGGAGTGATGCGTGAACGTTTATCGCTCCGAACCGCGGAAGGTCTAAGAACCACTCGGGCAGGATTTTTCCGTAGGCAGTAACGACAATGAGGTCTGGAGATATTCCCTCAATAAGCTTTCTGAACTCCTCGTTTCCCTTTATCCTTTCGGGTTGGTAAACGGGGATTTTGAGCTTCTCCGCAACGGCCTTTACGGGCGGCGGTTTTAGCTTCTTTCCCCTTCCTGCCGGCCTGTCCGGCTGTGTAACGACTAAGGGTATTTCATAACCTTTCTCGTAGAGGGCTTTTAAGGAAGGAACTGCGAACTCGGGAGTTCCCATGAATACAACTTTCAGTCTTTCCAACTCATAACCTCCAGGATTTTCTCAAAAGGGACTGCCCCTTCCCTTAAAAGTTTCGGCCTTTCTTCCGTTAACGAGACTATTGTCGACGGTTTATTCCCCGGCTTTCCTTCAACGCAAAGGGTAATTTCCCCGTCAAAGTAGGCGTAGCACTCTCGGCAGTTTTCTGCAGGCGATTTACCTTGAGGATTTGCGCTGGGGGCAAAAACGGGATGTGACAGGGAGATGATTTTCCTTAGCGTTTCATCGTCGGGAATCCTGATGGCCAGGTTGTCCCTTTGAAAGATTTGTCTGAAAGGAGACTCCGGCTCAAGCGGGAGCACGAAAGTAACCGGAGCAGGATAGAGTTTTGAGAGGTTTCCCGGCACTTTAACGCCTAAATCCAGAGCCTTTTTAATGGAGTCAAAGAGAACGATCAGAGGTTTTTTCCTATCCCTGTCTTTTATCCTGTAAACCTTTTCTACTGCATCTTTCCTGAGGGCACTTCCTAAAATGCCGTAGAGGGTGTCGGTGGGAAAGCAGACGAGGTTTCCCGAGAGGATTTCAGAAACGACTTCCTCTACACACTCACTCTTCTTAATTCTCTTCATCCTTCATTTCTAACAGGCGCTTGTTGTAGAGAAAAACAAGGTCGCCCCGGTTGCACCGAAGTTCTTCTGCCACGGGATTGCACTTTGCCTTCAGTATAAAGAAGATGTCCTTTGAGTCTATCCCGTCTAAGGTTTCAAAGTTGGCCTGCCCCTTTGATATTACGAAAAGCGCTCTGTCCCAGTGTTCTTTAAATTCCTGCGATACGAATTCAAAATCCACTCCTATAAAGTCCTTTCCCGTTGTTATAAGCTCGTCTGCAATGTCTGCCGCTCCCGTTTTTAGGGCGTCTTCCACTGTAGCATCGTTAAGTATCGGTCCTCCCCTAACGGCGAGGACGACTTTAAGCCCGGCTTTTTTAAGCTCTTCCATCAAAAACTTATCAAAGACGATCTCTCCGGCGTTATCCGCCACGTAGAGAACGGTTTTTCCGGGAACCAGAAATCTTTCGAGTATTGCTACGTCAAAGTAGGCAAAGGGAGTTTTAAAAAAATTCCTTACTTCCTCTTCAAGGTTAAACGGATCGGGTACTCCGAAGTCGATCACGTTGCCGAGTGCTGCCAGCCTTATCGCAACCGAGAGTTTGTCCTCCGCTTTTTCAAATACACTTTCCCTTAGGTGAGTTTCCAGCTTAAGCGCAATTACGTTGTACTTCTCCTTCAGTTCCTTGTAAGGGTCGCTTACTCCCGTTTTTTCCTTAAACAGTCGGTGGATAAGGGTTGCATTGTGACCCGGAGATTTCTCCGGGTTTAGCTCCTTGTAGAGGAACTTACTTACATCCCTGAGAATGGAAATGGACTCTCCTCTTTCTATGCCTGCAACTTTGCAGACGTTTAAAACCTGCCTCAGGAAGCAGGGTAAGCATTCCGGGTAGACTTTCATTATTATCCCTCTAATACCTTTCTTTTCATTTCTTCTCTATAAGCCTTAAGCTTTTCCCGTAATTCCGGGTACTTTATGGCCATTATCTCGACTGCCAGGACTGCGGCGTTCTTTGCCCCGGCCTTACCTATTGTGACCGTGGCTACCGGTATTCCGCTGGGCATCTGGACGATGGAGAGGAGAGAATCAACGCCCTTTAAAGGAGAGGCATCGAGGGGAACGCCGATGACTGGCAGAACGGTTTTTGCTGCTATTACTCCCCCGAGGTGTGCGGCGTATCCGGCGGCAGCTATTATGACGTCGTATTCCTCCTCTGCCCTTTCACAGAAAGCTAAAACCTCATCAATTGTCCTGTGGGCAGAGAGAACCTTTACCTCGTAGGGAACTCCGAATTCTTCGAGTGTTTTAATGCAGTTCTCCATTACTGGCATGTCGGACTTGCTTCCCATTACTACTGCTACCTTTTTCACGAATCACCTCCGGAAGAGCTGGTTTTGAAAGGTTACCGGCTTTATCAACCGCAAAAATCTCTATTCGCCCTCTGCACCCTTTTACGAAAAGGCTTATACCGTCGGTTTTGAACTCCTTTTTCCCGACCTTAACAAGGTATCCGACTGTATCCTTTGAAGGTGATGCCTCCCATAAAATAAGACAACTGCCGTTCGTTAAGTAAGCAACGGGATTTTGGGGAGGCATCGGAGGAATTCTGTCCTCCAGTACTGTTCGGAAAGGCCTTGTCAGTTTTCCTTTTAAATTCCCTTTCGAGAATCGGAAGCGGTAGACATAGCTCCTGCCGTTTTTAACGTTTTCATCCCGCCATACGGCAGTTCCCTCTTTAAGGATGGTATAGGGAGTGATGAATGGAGGCTTTCCGTTTCTGAAGACCTCGATGTTCAGCTCGGAGGGTGAGAACTTAAATTCTACAAACCCATCTCCGCTTTTTACCGACCTGACCTGCGGGACAGCTTCTACGGGGTTTTTCCCGATAATGCAGACAGGTTCTGACGGCTGGCTCTTGTGTCCTCTGTAGCAGGCGACGACGGAAAAGCACCTCTTCTCTCCGGGGGCAATTTCCTTGTCCTCAAGGTAGTTCTTCTCAGTCTTCACGCTTCTTCTGCCGAAGTTTACGATTACTTCATAGGTTACCTCGGACGGGACGGGAATTTTTCTCCCGTCGTCAAAGTTTACCACCGCGTCCCAGTAAAGAAGAGGCCTGTTGAAAGACTGAAAGCACTTTTTAATCTTCGGAGTTGACGGCGTTTTCGATAGCGGCGGTTTCGGGTCTTCCCTGTGGCCGCACATGGTAAAGGAAAAGAGAAACGGCAGGAGAGTTAGTAAAATTCTCTTCAAATCTCCTCCGGGGCAAAGTCGATTTTGCTGGTATAATTTTCTCAAAACTTTACCGGAGGTCTAAAGTTGGCATCTATCGATGTTAATCAAATTGCAAAAGGAATGAAGCTGGAAATAGACGGAGCACCTTACGAGATAGTTGACTACCAGCACGTAAAGCCTGGAAAGGGACAGGCCTTTGCAAGGATAAAGCTGAAGAACCTTAAAACAGGAAACGTTGTTGAAAAGACCTATAAGGTCGGGGAAAAGCTCCAGCTTGCCGACTTTGAAGAAAGAGAAATGGAGTATATCTACAACGACGGAGAGTTTTACTACTTTATGGATACGAAAACTTACGAGCAGGTTGGAGTTCCTGCTGTTGCCCTCGGTAATAAAGCGAAGTTTTTAAAAGAAAATACAACCGTAGTTGTTCAGTTCTATAAGGGTGAAGCAATTTCGGTGAAGCTTCCTAAGAGCATTGTTCTTCAGGTAACCGATACCGAACCGGGATTCAAGGGAGATACAGTTTCAAATGTAACGAAGCCTGCGACTCTCGAGACGGGAGCGGTTATTCAGGTGCCAATGTTCATAAATCCGGGAGACCTCGTCAGGGTTAATCCTGAAACCGGGGAATACATAGAGAGGGTAAACGTAAAGTAACCGGAGGTTCTATTGATAGAAAAGGTTAAAGAGCTTCTCAAATCACTCGAAAACTCCTCGGTTGAAGAGCTTGAACTTGAGTCTGAAGGCCTTAAGCTCAAGGTAAAGTTCTCGAGGGGTTCTACCCGTGAAGTTGTGCCTGTAGAAGAGCCGAAAAAAGAAGAGATACCGGCCGAGAAGTTGGAGGAGGGAGAGAAGGAAGAAAACAAGTACTACGTTGTGGAAGCTCCGATGGTCGGAACGTTTTACAGGGCACCGGCTCCGGGAGCAGAGCCGTTCGTTAAGGAAGGGGATAGGGTTGAAAAAGGGCAGGTGCTCTGCATAATAGAGGCTTTAAAGGTCATGAATGAGATTGAGTCCGAGGTTTCCGGAATTGTAAGGAAAGTTCTGGTGGAAAACGGGCAGCCTGTGGAGTACGGACAGCCCCTTTTCTACATAGAGACGACTTAGGTGAAGGTAATGTTTAAAAAGGTCTTAATAGCCAACAGGGGAGAAATAGCCGTAAGGATAATAAGAACCTGTAAAGAGCTTGGTATAAAAACGGTTGCCGTTTACTCAACGGCAGACAGGGACTCCCTTCACGTCTACCTTGCAGATGAAGCAATCTGCATTGGAGGTCCTCAACCGCAGGAGAGCTATTTAAACATACCGGCGATAATCTCCGCTGCCGAAGTAACCGGAGCTGATGCAATTCACCCGGGGTATGGCTTCCTTTCGGAAAATCCCGGATTTGCCGAAATATGCAACGCCTGCGGAATAAAGTTTATAGGACCGATTCCCCAAACTATGCTTTTAATGGGGGATAAGGCAAAGGCAAGGGAGGTTGCGAAAAAAGCAGGTGTTCCGGTAGTTCCCGGGAGCGGGATCGTAAAGAATGTTCAGGAAGCCCTTAAGGTTGCAGAAAGGATAGGTTACCCCGTTCTCGTTAAGGCAGCCCACGGCGGCGGCGGAAGGGGAATGCGGCTTATAGAAGATCCTGACAGAGCCGAGTCACTTATAGTAACAGCAATGGCCGAGGCTGAAGCGGCCTTTGGAGGCGGAGAAGTTTATATAGAGAAGTTCATCAGGAATCCCAGACATATAGAGATACAGCTTATCGCTGATGGAAAAGGAAATGTTTCAACCTTTGGTGAAAGGGAATGTTCTCTTCAAAGGAGACATCAAAAGGTTCTTGAGGAAGCTCCTTCACCCTTCGTTGATGAGGAGCTGAGGAACAGGCTCTCGGAAGCGGCTGTTAGAATAGCAGAAGCCATAAACTATGAGGGTGCTGGAACTGTAGAGTTCCTCGTTGATGAGGAAAAGAATTTTTACTTTATTGAAATGAACACTAGGATTCAGGTAGAGCACCCCGTTACGGAAGCCGTTACCGGAAAAGATTTGATTGCCCTTCAAATTGCGGCTGCTGCCGGTGAAGTTATTGATCTCGGTCAATGCTCTCTTCAGGGACATGCCGTAGAATTTCGAATTAACTGCGAGGATTACAGGAAGGATTTCCGTCCCGTTCCCGGCCGAGTGGAGAAGCTTCTACTGCCGGGTGGTTTTGGAGTGAGGGTTGATACGCACATTTACGAGGGTTATACTGTTCCAGTTTACTACGATTCTCTTATAGCGAAACTTATCGTCTGGGGAGAAACAAGAGAAGAAGCCATCAGGAGAGGAAAAAGGGTCCTTTCTGAGTTTGTTATAGAGGGCACTCTGAAAACAACCGTACCGTTCCACTTGAAGTTACTTGAAAACGAGCAGTTTCAAAGGGGAGAAATTGACACGAGAGCTTTGGAAACTAAAATACTCCCCAGTATAATAAATTCCTAAAAAAAACTTTAAGACTTACTTTACAGTTAAAAGTCAATAGCGGAGGAAATATGACAACGCCTTCAAAATCGGAGAAAGTTAAAATTTGGTTAAGGGAGTACCTTAACGAATTTAAGGAATACACCGGAACTTTAGAAGAACTGTCAAGCCTTGCCAACGCATCACCCTACCTCATAAAGAAGGTTATTTCCGAGCTTGAGGAGGAGGGATTCCTGAAGGCTGAAAGCAAGAGAGGAAAGGGACTTACGATAACGTTGGTTGAAGGAGAAGCGTCTGAAGAATCTTCTGTTCCTGCTGCTGAAACTGGAAAGGCAGTTGAGATTGATGCAGCTGAGGAGAAAAAGAAAAAGGAGAAGAAAAAGTCCCTTCAAGATCAGGTACTGACATCCCTGCTGGGTAAGGATATAGTGGTTTTTCTCATTAGCGGGACGAGGCTCGAAGGGAAGCTCCTCGACTTTGACAACTTTACCCTTTCAATGACTGCCCCGAAAGGAAAGTCGCTGGTTTACAAGCACGCAGTTGCTACGATACTTTACGAGTAGGTTAGCTATGAAAAGGTACAAAACGCTTGAAGATGCTCAGATAGAGCTTATAGAACTTTTAGAAGAAGAAGGGCAGTTTAGGGGAACAATTGAAGAATTGGCCGAAAGGCTTTCGGTCAAACCCCAGGACGTAAAACCGCTCTTAAATCTCCTTAAATCTTCCGGAGATATCGTTTATGAGGAACACGGAGAAGAGCTGATAGTGGCACCTGCAGTAGGAACTGCTTTCATCCCGCCGACTCTCCCTGAAGAACACAGAAAAGAGGTGGAGGAAAAGGTATCCCGGGGTTATAAGCTTATAGCCTGTTCTACCATGGGTGGCGTTCAAAGCAGGGAACTTAGAAGTGCTCTGGGGAAAAGAGTTATAGTCTACTTCAGGAACGGTAGCAGGATAGAAGCAAAGCTTAAAGGGTTTGACAGGTTTTGCCTGAAGTTAAGGAATTATATGGGGAACATGCTTGTTTACAAACACGCGGTATCAACAATAGTCTACAAGCCTTAACTTAAGATGAGTGGAATCTGCACAGAACACTGCTTTCCGTCGGTTTCTGAACTGTAAAGCAGTTTGAGGTTATATTAGAAAAGTAACCGTTGTATTTTGCTGATTTCTTTCTTAAAAGGATTTCTTAAAAGGAGGTGGAAAATGAAAGTTGCCGTTCCGTTGGAAAGTAATTCCGGCTTGGATTCTCCCATTTGTGAACATTTCGGGAGAGCTCCCTACTTTGCTCTGATTACCGTTAAAGATGGAGAAGTTGAAGTTGATATATTTGAGAACCCTATAGTTGAGCACAGTGCGGGCGCAGTACCCCAGATGCTTGCAGAACAGGGAGTAAATAGAGTTATAGCTACGAGGATGGGAGAAAAGGCGAGGGCTTTCTTTAACCAGCTTGGTATAGACGTAACAACCGGAGTTACAGGAACTCTCAGGG
>JAMORC010000035.1 GCA_027063785.1 Desulfurobacteriaceae bacterium | reverse complement strand
CCTGCATCCCGCAAAATTCCCGCCTTGTATTCAAGTAAAGAGCGCTGAGCCGTTATGACTATCAAGTCCTCTGCCCTTTCTTTTACTAATCGGCAGTGGATAGGAATCTTTAGGTCTTTATCAACTACTACAGCCTTCGGTTGCACTTTAACAGGAAAGTAACGGACGTTCAGGAGGGGATCATCTTTAAGCACAGTCCCTATCCCCACCATAACGGCGTTGTGGAAGCTCCTCAGCCTATGGACGACATAACGGGCACTTTCAGAGGTTATCCATTTGGAGTTGCCGTTTTTGTCGGCAGTTCTTCCGTCAAGGGTCGCGGCAAGTTTAAGGGAGACAAAAGGTCTTTCACTTTTAAGGTTAAAAACGAAATCCTCAATGAGTTCCCGACACTCACTCTCAAGGACTCCGACTTCTACCTCTATCCCGGCACTCCTTAACCTCTCGATTCCGCCGGAAGCAACCGGGTTCGGGTCTCTTACACCCACCACGACGCGCTTTATTCCGGCCTTTATTATCCTTTCGGCACAGGGCGGGGTTTTACCGTAGTGATTGCACGGCTCCAGCGTAACGTAAAGGGTTGCTCCTCTTGCCTTCTCACCCGCCTTTTCAAGAGCAACGGCTTCTGCGTGGGGAAGACCGGCTCTTTCATGGTATCCAGTTGAAATTACCTTTCCGTCTTTCACTACAACAGCGCCGACAGCCGGATTAGGAAGAGTCCTTCCTTTCCCTCTGTATGCTTCTGAAAGAGCAAGTTTCATAAACCATTCATCTTTTGATAATTCCACAAACATAATTCACTTCTTATTCGGCCTTAACTTTTTCGCGATTCAGCAGTTTTGATAAATTGAACGTTATATTTCCCAAAATCTCCAGGTCATAATCCCAATCAACTATCAGCCAGGGCTTTTCCTTTTCTGCAAACCAAAGTTTCTTTTCCTTTGTAAAAATCCAGACTACTTTCTCAACGCCCGAGTCAAGCAGATCCTGAGTTTTCTTGTGGAAATATTCCTGGGGGTTTTCAAACTTCCTCAAGTCCGCTTTTGTATCTATTTCAAAAACAATTTTCGGAGGAACTTCAAGGTAAGATCCCTTTAATTCACTTAATTTTTCTTTTTCGCAGACCGCTATGTCAAGGTTATACCAGCTCTTAGGAGCAAACTTATATCCCACTTCGCCGGCAAGAACAGTATACTTTTCCTCATCAAGAACTTTTGCAAGGAATTTAACAATTACATACAATAGCCATCCGTGCAAGCTGCTGCTTCCCATTACCTCCTCCGGCGTTTTCTCCCCCGATAGAACCTTGTCGTAGTTCCGGTAGTAAATGGGAGAACCGGCTCTCATCTCATATATAAGCTCTTTCGGGATTTCCCCTTTCTTCTTCAAGGGTTTCTTAATCCCAGGATCAACAGTATTAACGGTCATTTCTCTCTCCTTAAATCAGGGATTCATCTCAGCTCTCCCTACAAAGCAATATATATGGAAACTACCCAGAATACCTAGAAAATTCGAATTTTACTTCCATTAAACTCTTATTTTTTCTCGATTCAGTAGTTCCGACAAATTAAGCTTTATGTTTTCCATAATCTCCAGGTCATAGTCCCAATTAACTATCAGCCAGGGCTTTTCCTTCTCTGCAAACCAAAGTTTTTTCTCCTTGGTGAAAATCCAAACTACCTTCTCAACGCCCGAGTCAAGCAAGTCCTGCGTTTTCCTGTGGAAATACTCCTGGGGATTTTCAAACTTCCTCAAGTTTGCTTTTGTATCTATTTCAAAAACAACTTTCGGAGGAACTTCAAGGTAAGATCCCTTTAATTCACTTAATTTTTCTTTTTCGCAGACCGCTATGTCAAGGTTATACCAGCTCTTGGGGGCAAACTTATACCCCACCTCACCGCCGAGAACAAGATATTTACTACTGTCAAGCTTCTCTTTCAAGTATGAAGCAATCAGGATAAGAAGGTAAGCCTGCAGGCTGCTGCTTCCCATTATCTCCTCCGGCGTCTTCTCCCCCGATAGAACCTTGTCGTAGTCCCGGTAGTAAATGGGAGAACCGGCCTTCATCTCGTATATAAGCTCTTTCGGGATTTCCTTTTTCAGTTTTGAAGTCCGGCTTGTTTTAGGCTCAACAGTATTAACAGCCATTTTCTTCTCCTTTAAATCAGGAGGTTTCATACAACGTCTCTACGAAACAATTTATACCCTAAACGTGGTGATAAACGTAGTAAAAGAGAAGAAAAAGCAGAAAAAGGAGTATTCCAAACTGCATTCGAATTTTTTTCCTCAAAATGCTACTCCCTTAAGAAGTTCATAGCTCTTCTGACTTCTTCCATTGTCTGAGAGGCAACTTCTCTTGCTTTCCTTGAGCCTTCTCTGAAAATATCTATAAGGGTATTCCTGTCCGTAAGCAGTTCTTCTCTCTTTTCTCTTATCGGGGAAAGGAACGAGTTCAGGTTTTTAGCAAGTTCCCTCTTACACTGGACACAACCTATCTCTCCCTTTCGGCAGGCTTCCTCTATCTCTTTCACTCTCTCTGAAGGAGAAAATATCTTGTGGTAGGAAAATACCGAACAGACTTCGGGATGGCCGGGATCCGTTTTCCTTACCCTTGCCGGATCGGTAACCATCGACATTACTTTCTTATTCACCTCTTCTTCAGAGTCAGAAAGGTATATGCAGTTTCCGTAGGACTTACTCATTTTCCTACCGTCAAGGCCGGGGAGCTTGGGAGCTTCCGAAAGGTAAGGTCTCGGTTCCGGGAAAATTTCTCCGAAGAACCTGTTAAAGCGCCTTGTTATCTCCCTTGAAAGCTCCAGGTGGGGTATCTGATCAATCCCGACGGGAACGGTATCCGCCTTGTAGATAACTATGTCGGCCGTCTGAAGAACGGGGTAGCCGAGGAAGCCGTAAGTGGCAAGCTCTCTGTCTTTTAAGTTCTCCATCATTTCTTTGTAGGTCGGGTTTCTTTCAAGCCACCTGACGGGAACAATCATTGAAAGGAGGAGGTGAAGCTCGGCGTGCTCTTTTACCCACGATTGGACAAAGAGAACACTCCTCTCAGGGTCAAGACCGGCGGCAAGCCAGTCAGCCATCATCTGGACGGTATTTTCGGCAAGTTCAGAAGTATTGTGGTAAGAAGTGGTTATCGCATGCCAGTCGGCTATGAAGAAAAAGCTCTCTGCCCTTTTTGAAAGCTCTATCCAGGTTTTCAAAGCTCCAAAGTAGTTGCCGAGATGTATCTTCCCGGTCGGCCTCATTCCCGAAAGGACTCTTTTTATGTCCTTCGGCTCTTCATATTTCTCAAGGGCTATCTTCATCTCCCTGTCAACGTTTGAAAGTATCATTTCCTTCATCTATCTCAAACCTCCCGAAATTCGTTTTTTACAAACATTTTGTAAAACTCCCACTCCTTAGGGGTAAGGAGGTGAAGCTCTATGGGAGAAGCATGAAGTTTTCCGAGGATATCTAGCTTGAGTTTCGCCCTTTTTTCCGGATCTTCCGGGACGTTTTCGGAAACTACCGCTACATCGACATCGCTGAGAACTGGTGAATAGTCTCCTCTGTAAACCGAACCAAATAGGTAAACGGAAGCACCGGGCAGAATAGACTTAGCCCTTTCCTTTACTTCCGAAAGGTGAGCATCCAGTTCCCTGAAAAACGCCCTTCTCTTTTCTGCTATTGCCTTTGCAAGCTCAACGGGAGTTATTTTCTTCACCTTCAACCAACCCCAAAAGCTCTTCGTAGAGAGCAAACTTATCCTTGACCACCTCTTGTGAATACCTCCTGGGCAAGTATCTTCCGGAGATATAGGCATCAGAAACAACTTCAACAGAATCTCTAAACTTTTCTAAAAACTCCAGAAATCTGTTATCTATTTCACCAGCCTCTCTTAACAAATCAATCAAATTGTGAGTTTTCGAAAAATATCCAACTTCTCTCGCTAAAAAGTACTTTATCAGAAGCTGAAGAGACTGCCCAATCATTACTATCGACCAGTCGTAATATCCTCTTTTAAACATTTCCTTAGCGCCTTCAAAGGCTTGTTCAGCTCTTTCAAAAAATATATATTTCCTCTCTCATAAATTTCCTTTAACAGTCTTCTTCAAAGCTTCAAGGCACGCTTCAAAAGTTTTTACAACCTCAGGAGAATTTATCCTCTTAAACAGTTCCTCCGCGGTCTTCTCGTCATACACATGAACAGCAAGGTTCCTTATTTTTACGAGTTCGGCAAGAACAGGTTCAAACTCTACACCCAACAGACCTTCTGCAATTAACTCTCTGAAACAGGAACGGGGAGAGTTACATTCTATTCCCTTTAACTTCAGAATCTCTTTTGAGGCTTTCCAGAGGGTTTCAAATGTAAACTCAAATCGTTTTATACAAATTTCGATCAGAAACTCTCCGGAAAAAATCTGTGCAAGAGACGGATTATCAACTATCTCCTTTAAGCGGTTAAAAGCTTTCTCAAAGCGTTCAACAGCTCTTTCGGCCCTTTCCATACCCTCCCCTTTAAAATCTGCGACAGAAACTCCCTGTCTTTCACAAGCGAGAGGTCAACAACGTCGACTTTCCGCAAAATCGGTAGCTCCTCTATTGCATCTTCAATTTCCCACATCTCCCGTCCCGTCAGCTCCCTTCCGCAGAAAACGGCAACGTCTATGTCGGAAGCCCTTGTAAAGTTTCCGTTAACTACCGAGCCGAAGAAAATTATCAGGCAATCATCCCCTAAAACTCTCGACAGGGCATTCCCGACAAGCTCTATGTAGTCATCAGGGGTATAAGCCTTAATCTTCAATTCTTTCGTACCTATCCATTATCCTCCTGTAAACTTCCTTATAACTTTCTACAACCTTGCCCATATCCTTCCTGAACCTGTCCTTGTCGAGGACTTCACCGGAGGACTTATCCCAAAGTCGACAGGAATCAGGAGTAATTTCATCGGCTAGGAGTATTTCCCCGTTGCACCTTCCAAATTCCAGCTTAAAGTCAACAAGCTGAATATCTATTTCGTCAAAAAACTCCTTGAGGAGCCTGTTAACTTCAAGGGCAACCTTCGTCATCTGGCCGAGCTCTTCTCTATCAGCCCAACCAAAAAGATAAACGTGGTTGGGACAAACCATAGGGTCGTGGAGCTCGTCGTTCTTGTAGAAATACTCAACAAGAGGTTCTTTCATAGGTGTCCCCTCTTCAACGCCGTAACGCCTTGAAAAGCTGCCGGCGGCTATGTTTCTCACAACAACTTCAACGGGGATAATCTCACACTTTTTAACCAGCATCTCCCTGGGGGAGAGCCTTTCAACGAAGTGGGTTTTAATGCCGTGCTTTTCAAGGTATTCAAAAATTACGGTAGAAATTGCACAGTTGATAACCCCTTTGTCTTCGAGAACCTCTTTCTTCGCACCGTCAAAAGCAGTAGTATCGTCCTTAAAGTAAGCAATCAAAAGGTTATCGCTGTCAGTCTTATACAAAACCTTGGCCTTGCCCTCGTAAAGCTTTTCTCTCTTTTCCATTCTTTAGTCCTCCCATGAATTTTCTGACTTAATTATAAAGCATCGGGTGTATAATAGCTTTCTCAAGTTATCTTTCCGAGAGGAGCCATGAAGGAATTTTGCGGAGTATTCGGAATATACAACAACCCCAACGCAGCCTACTACACATACCTAGGACTTTACGCCCTTCAGCACAGGGGACAGGAAAGCGCGGGAATAGCAGTAACAGACGGTAAAAGAATGACATACTATCGGGATTTCGGACTCGTTTCCTCTGTATTTACAGAAGAAAAGCTCCAAAAACTTACAGGACACGTTGCAATAGGCCACAACAGGTACTCAACCTCCGGAGCTTCAGACTCCCCCGACAACATCCAGCCGATAGTTGTTTCTTACAAGTACGGCCAAATGGCAATTGCCCACAACGGAAACCTTGTAAATGCCCTGGAGCTGAGAGAACAGCTGGAAGAAGAAGGCTCAATCTTTAGAGGAACGACCGATTCAGAAGTTATAGTGCACCTAATAGTAAAGTCAAAGAGAAAGAAGTTTTTAGAAAAACTCATCGATGCTTTGGTAAGGCTAAAAGGGGCTTATTCCTTACTCGTAATGACTAACAAAAAACTCATTGCCATAAGAGATCCCTGGGGATTTCGGCCTCTTTGCATGGGAGAACTTGACGGAAGCCCGGTGTTTGCTTCCGAAACCTGTGCATTCGACCTAATAGGAGCTAAATACGTAAGGGACGTAGAGCCGGGAGAGATCGTATTAGTTGAAAACGGAGAGTTAAAATCGTTCAGAATACCTGTAGAAAAGGTCAAGAAATCCCAGTGCATATTTGAATTTGTTTATTTCGCCCGTCCCGACTCAAAGATATTTAAAAGAAGCGTTTACGAAGTAAGAAAAGAGTTCGGAAAAAAGCTTGCCCAGGAGCACCCCGTAGATGCCGACCTTGTTATACCGGTTCCCGATTCCGGAATAGTCCCTTCACTGGGCTTTTCTCAAGAAAGCGGAATTCCCTTCGAAATGGGACTTATAAGAAACCACTACGTAGGCAGAACTTTCATAAAGCCTCAGCAGAAAATGAGGGATATAGGAGTCAAAGTAAAGCTCAATCCGATTCCGGAAATACTCAAGGGAAAAAGGATAGTAGTAATAGATGACTCTATCGTAAGGGGCACGACGAGCAGGAAAATTGTCAGAATGCTGAGGGAAGCAGGCGCGAAAGAAGTCCACATGAGGATAAGCTCTCCTCCAACAAAGTGGCCTTGCTACTTCGGGATAGACACACCTACAAAAGATCAACTTATCGCCTCTTCCCATTCGGTCGAAGAGATATGCAGGTACATAGAAGCAGACAGCCTCGGCTACCTATCTTTAAAAGGAATGGTTGAAGCAACCGGAGGAAGCTTGGAGGAGTTCTGCACGGCCTGCTTCGACGGCAGATACCCTCTGGAGATACCGCCTTCGGTAGTTAAGCAGGCAGAGAAAAAGTAAGTGGCGCGCCCGGCGGGATTCGAACCCGCGACACCAGGATCCGGAGTCCTGGGCTCTATCCAGCTGAGCTACGGGCGCACTCAATCAGGAAATATAGGAAATGAAAGAGAGGTTGAAAACCTTTACAGACTATTTCTGCGTAACCCTCTATACCGTATCTATGGTGGTCGCCGTAGCATTAACCATTAAAGTTGTTGATGTAAGGTCTAAATGTACGAAAGAAAAAAAACTGATATCGAAGCTCGTATCCGAAATAAAAGAACTAAAGGAAAGAAACCGCGAACTTAACATCGAATACTACCAGAGACTCCGACCCGAAACAGTTGACAAAAACTCTCAAGAACTACACTTTCTCAAGGAAAACGAGGTTAAATACCTGAGATGATAAAAAGGTTTCTAAAAAGACTCCTTAACCGAATTTACAATTTCATAAAACCGTTCAAATACGAAAGACTTAACGCCTTCATACTTCTTTCCTTTCTTTTGGTACTTATTTATACCTACCGCCTATTATCTCTAGCACTGTGGGACGGACAGAAATGGATAGATTTAGTTTCGGAGCAGTTCCAAGGGAAAATCATGCTCTCCAGCGAAAAGGGGGAAATAATTGACAGAAACGGCGCAATTCTTGCCGCCAGTAGGCCGGTACTTTCCTTCTACATTAGGCCCACAGAAATAGGTGACAAAGAGTTATTTAAGCAGCTTCTTCTCGGAAAAAAAGAACAATATGAGAAGTACTGCAAGGAGAAGAAAATTAATTGCAAGAAACTGATAAGCAAAATTTCTCCGATTTTCGTGTTTAAAGAAAGCGAAATTGAGAAAGCTTATAAGAAGAAGTATACTATCGTAAAAACAAAATCGGGAAAAATTCTCAAAATTCCTTTTGTCTGGCTTAAAAAAGATGTAGCTATAGACAGAAAAGTTGCTTATAACGCTGCTAGGAAGCTCTTAAAAGTCTACTACAACCTATCCGGAGAAAATGCTTTTAAAAAACGCTATCCCGACCTCTTAGGATACGTAAAGGAATATGTCAGAGTATATCCTTATGCAGTAGGATCAACGGTCGTCGGAGTATCAAACAAGTTCGGTGAAGGACTGAGCGGGCTTGAATACGTACTTCAAAGAATGGGCATATTAACGGGAAAAAAGACCTGCCTTTCGGGTGAGAAAGATGCACGGGGAAGAGTATACCTCGGCAATGACGCTTATCTGTTCGTAAGCAGGGAAAAAGGACAAAATGTACAGATAACCATAGACGGTAATATCCAGTACATTTTCGAGAAAGTTGTATCAAAGTATGGAAAACTCTGGCATCCCAAATTCATAAACGCCGTTCTGATGAACCCCCAAACGGGAGAGATAATCGCAGCGGTATCCTGGCCTTTCTACAACTACATGAAAGACGAACCGGGAAGATCATCGGAGAAACTCCTCACTTCAAGGTTTGTAACGGCTCCTTACGAGCCCGGATCTGTTATGAAACCTTTTGTTGCCGCCGCCGCAATTAATGAAGGCCTCGTTACCAAAGACTCTGTTATTTTCTGCCCAGCAACTTTGAAAATAGGGAAGTACGTATTCAGAAATGAATTTCACGGAAAAGATGTAAAAGAACGAGTATGGGAAATCATCGAATATTCCGATAACGTCGGAGCGATTAAGCTGGCGCAGGCCCTGGGTAAGAAAAAGCTTTACGACTACTACAGAGCCTTCGGTTTTGGTCAGAAAACGGGAGTGGAAATTCCGGGAGAAAGCCCGGGAAAGCTGAACGACTGGAAAAAGTGGAGAGATGTAGAATTTGCCACTCTGGCGTTTGGTCACCACATAATGGTAACAACACTACAGCTTGCGGCCGCTTACAGCGCCCTTGTAAACGGAGGGGTATACGTAAAACCCAAAATCCTCAAAGCAATCGTTGACGACAAAGGCAGGATCCTGAAAACATTTCAGGTAAGCAAAGGAAGAAGGGTAATTTCGGAAAAAACTTCAGAAGTCATGAGAAGAATATTAACAATGGTCGTTGAAGAAGGAACAGGAAAACCGACAAAACTCGAAAACTTCTATGTGGGAGGTAAAACGGGAACAGCCATAAAATACAACAGGAAAACAGGGAAGTACGATAAAAGCAGGATAACGGCAACTTTCGCCGGTGCATTTCCGATGACAAACCCCCGTTACGTCCTGGTCGTGTCGGTTGATGAACCGAAAGTCCCCAAAAACATGCTGTGGGCTACGAAAATCGCCGTTCCAATCTTCAGAGAACTGGCAGAGAGAGTCCTGCTGTATGAAAGAATCCCTCCCGACAGAAAACTTTATAGGATTGACGAAAACGGTAACTTTACAATCATAGATATAAACAGAGATTTTCTACTTACAAACGGCCTTCAACAGAAAAAGTAGTAGAATTAGCCAATCAACTCAGAGAGAGGTTGCAAATGGTCGTCTTGGAGCTTCCCGACGGAAGCAAGCTGGAGTTTGACAGGGAAACTACCGTAAAGGAAGTAGCAGCGAGGATTTCAAAGAGCCTGGAGAAGAACGCCGTCGGAGCGATAGTTAACGGGGAAATCATAGATGTTCACACTCCCATAAGAAAAAGCGGGAAGATAAGGATAATAACGCCGAAAGACCCTGAGTCTCTTGAAATACTGAGGCACAGCGCGGCCCACATACTGGCAAAAGCGGTAAAGCGAATCTACGGAAACGAAAAGGTGAAGCTCGGCATAGGACCGGCAACGGAGGAGGGCTTCTACTACGACTTTGACCTGCCGGAGGCCATTTCGGAAGAAGACCTACCCAAAATCGAAGAAGAGATGAGAAAAATCATCTCCGCAAAAGAGCCTTTCAAAAGGGAGGTCATCAGCAGAAAAAAAGCAGAAGAGCTTTTCAGTAACGACCCTTACAAGCTGGAACTCCTCCAGGCCATACCCGAAGGAGAGGAGATAACGATATACTGGCTGGGAGAAGACTTCTTCGACCTCTGCAGAGGTCCTCACGTCGAACACGCCGGAATGGTTAAGGCCTTTAAGCTCCTTTCGGTTGCGGGAGCTTACTGGAGGGGAGATTCAAGGAACAAAATGCTTCAAAGGGTTTACGGAACGGCATTCTGGAAGAAAAAAGAGCTTGAAGACTATCTCCACAGACTCGAGGAGGCGAAGAAGAGAGACCACCGGGTTATCGGAAAACAACTTGACCTTTTCTCAATATACGAGGAAGCCGGGCCGGGACTCGTTTTCTGGCATCCCAACGGAGCGGTAATAAGGCAGGAGATAGAGAGGTGGATTGAAGAGGAACACAGGAAGAGGGGTTACCAGAGGATATACACTCCCCACCTCATGAAAGCGGATCTTTGGAAGACCTCAGGTCACTATAACTTCTACAGGGAAAACATGTTCTTCGTTCCGGTCGTTGAACACGATGAAGAGGAAAGACTCGGAAACGACGAAGTCCCTCTCACCTGCCAGGAAATAGAAAAAGCCCACTGGTACGCAGTAAAACCGATGAACTGCCCCGGACACATACTTATTTACAAGTCCCAAGTGAGAAGTTATAGGGATTTACCGATAAGGTTTTTTGAGCTCGGCACCGTTTACAGGTATGAAAAGAGCGGTTCTCTCCACGGACTTCTGAGGGTAAGGGGCTTTACGCAGGACGACGGACATATCTTCTGCCGTCCCGATCAGCTGAAGGAAGAGATTCAAGGAGTTCTCGACTACGTTATGGAACTGCTTTCGACGTTTAAACTCGACTACGTCATAAACATCGGGACGAAACCCGAAAAGTACATCGGAAGTGACGAGGCCTGGGAGCACGCGACGAAAGCCTTGATAGAGGCTCTGGAAGAGAGAGGATTCGACTACAATATTGTAGAAGGCGACGGGGCATTTTACGGCCCGAAAATCGACATCGCAGTCCTCGACGCCATAGGCAGGAAGTGGGACGGTCCGACAATTCAGGTCGATTTTAACCTCCCCGAAAGGTTTGACCTTACCTACGTCGACAGGGACGGAGAGAAGAAAAGGCCCGTAATGGTTCACAGGGCCATAATGGGAAGCATTGAAAGGTTCATAGGACTCCTCATAGAACACTACGCCGGACTCTTCCCCACTTGGCTTGCCCCCGTTCAGGTTGTCATAATCCCGGTAAGCGACAAGTTTGTAGAATACGCCGATGAAGTCTACGAAAAGCTAAAAAGCAAGGGCATAAGGGTAAAGCTGGACGATGAAAGCGGCAAAGTGGGCTACAAGATAAGGAAAGCCGAATTAATGAAAATTCCTTATATGCTCATAGTCGGAGAGAGGGAACAGCAGAGCGGAACGGTATCGGTAAGGTCAAAGAGAGAAGGAGACCTCGGAACCATGGAGGTTGACGATTTCGTGAATAAAATCTTAATCGAAATAGAGAAAAAATCCTGATAGAAGGAGGGAGCCATTAGTAAGAAACTCGACCAGACAAGAGTAAACGAAAGGATAAGAGCAAGGGAAGTTCTGGTTATCGACGAGGACGGAACAAAGCTCGGTGTAATGCCGACGAGGAAGGCACTGGAACTAGCAAGGGAAAAAGGACTCGACCTTGTTGAAGTATCTCCCAACGCCAATCCGCCGGTCTGCAGGATTATGGACTTCGGCAAGTATAAATACCAGATGCAGAAGAAAATGCATGAAGCGAAGAAGAAGCAGAAGACGATAGAGGTAAAGACAGTAAAGGTAAGGCCGAGAACAGACGAACACGATATGCAGGTAAGGATAAAGCAAGTCAGAAAGTTCCTTGAGAAGGGCAACAAGGTCAAAACGGTCGTAATGTTCAGGGGAAGGGAACAAGCCCACCTTGAACTTGGGGAAGCTCAGCTTATGAAGATATACGAAGCCGTTCAGGACATAGCAGAAATGGAAAGAAAGCCCAAGAAAGAGGGCAGGGACATGATCATGATCCTCGCTCCCAAGAAGAGCTGACCGCTTGACATTAAACTCACCGCCACTATAATTTCGACTCGTTTAAAACAGAGAGGAGGAGTCAGATGCCGAAGATAAAGACCAGAAGGTCTGCGGCCAAAAGAATCAAGGTAACGGCGACCGGGAAAATCAAGCACTGGCATCCCAACAAGAGCCACCTCCTCACAAAAAAGAGCAGGAAGAGGAAGAGGAGGCTCAAGAAAGCCGGTTACCTCGAAGGTGCCCAGGCTGCCAACTACAAACAGTTAGTTCTCTACAAGTAAGGGTACTTCAGGCTTGAAGTCTCCGTAAGGAGCGCCTGAAGGCTCTAAAACAGGGAGGTAGAAATGAGAGTAAAGTACAGCCCGAGAAGGAAAAGAAGGAAAAAGCTGAAAAAGCTGACAAAGGGTTACTTCGGAGCCAGGTCTAGGCTCTACAGGACTATGAAGATCGCCGTAATGAAGTCTCTCTTCTACGCTTACAGGCACAGAAGGGAAAAGAAGAGGGACTTCAGGAGGCTGTGGATTGCAAGGATTAACGCTGCAGTCAGGCCTCTCGGCCTCAATTACAGCAGGTTCATCAACGGGCTTAAAAAAGCAGGAATCGAGCTCGACAGGAAAATCCTTGCAGACATCGCCGTAAGGGATCCGGAGGCGTTCAAGGTAATCGTTGAAAAAGCAAAGACTGCTCTTCAGTAAATTACTGCCCGCCTCCGGCGGGCTTCTCTTTAACAGACTTTAGGAGCTCCTCGAGGTTAAACTCCACTCCCTCAAGAACTTCAATTGTATCGCTCCAGTCGGTTATTATCCACCTTTTATCCCTCTCCGCAACCCATACTTTTTTCTCCTTCGTAAATATCCAGATAACCTTTTCAACTCCCGAATCAAGAAGGTTCTGGGTCTTCCCGTGGAAATACTCCTGAGGGATGGGAAAAAGCCTCATATCGGCCTTGGTGTCTACTTCTATTACAACGTCAGGGGGAACTTCAACGAACTTGTCTGCCACTTCGGGAAACCGCGACTGCTTATAAACGGCAATGTCCAGGTTATACCAGATACCCTTTGAAATCCTATAACCAAGCTCTCCTGTCAAAATCCTGTACCCTTTCGGCCTGAGATTCAAGAAAAGAAAAGCAAGAATGGCCTCAAGGATAACTGCATGCAGAAGACCGCTCCCCATAACCTCCTCCGGTTTCTTCTCTCCCGAGAGGACTTCCTTAAATCCCCTGTAATAAACGGGCTTTCCGTTGTGCATCTCGTAAGTTAAAAGCGAAAGGAGCTTCTTTAACCTTTCCTCATCAAATCTCTTAATCTCCTTGGCTGCCGTAGACACGTCTCCTCCGCAATTTCGTTAACTTAAATTTAAGGTCAACTTTCCCCCCTCGAGGATTTTTACATCCCTGCTCCCCGGCATTTTCAAAACAACGGTGGGTTCCTCTACAAGCAGGTCTATGTGGACATTAGCCCTGACGTTACCCCCGAAGGAACTGTTATCCCCGACGGCAATGTGGCACGTTCCCAGTATTTTTTCCGCTTCCAGTATGTTGTCCTTCCTGACAGCCCTCTCGTTTGTTCCTATCCCGAACTCCGCAACGTTATCGGCATTTTTCTCCTTATGAATTAACCCGGAGAGGAACTCCGAAAAAGCCCTTTCTCCGGTAACTTCCCTGACCCTTCCTCTTTCAACCACGAGCCTGACCGGTTCTTCAAGCTTCCTGTCCGGGGCATAGCGGGTAACAATAACCCCTTCAGCCGTCCCCTCGACAGGGGCTATAAAGGCCTCACCGGCAGGCAGGTTTCCGAAATCCCCCGGAGAGCAGAGCTTACCCGTATCGGCTATACCCTCCCTGCCCTTTAAAGAGAATTCAATTTCAGTACCGTTAGAAGAGGTAACCCTAGCAGCTTCGGCATCGGTCAAAAGGGAAGCAATTTCAGCAGAAAGCCTTGCCACCCTGTTCCAGTCGGCCTGCATCGCCGTGTAAAACATTTCTGAAGTAAAAAGAGGCATGCTTGCAAACCGCATGGAGAGGAATTCGGTGCACAGCTTCCTGAAAAGGGTATGGCTTACGGAGTAGTGATTTACGGCAACAATTGCCGTCGGAAGCTCAGTCGGAGAGGTCGTTTCAAGGAGAATCTCCTTTATTTCAACTTCATCCCCTTCGGAAACCTCTTTCCTGAGAACTTTATCGAAAAGCCCTTTAGATTTTAGTTCTTCGACAAACTCCGTTCCGAAAACGCCCCTCCAGACAACTTCCGGCGGCTCTATGCCGTGTCTGCCGGTCGGGGGGTAAGTAACGTGAAGGGAAGAACCTGCAAAGGAAGAACCGTAGCGGAAGAGAACCTCTCCTATTCTTTCCTTGTAGAAGTCAGAGAGTATTACAACTCTATCTTCTTTTGAAACACATAGGTTCTGCCTAAAAAGCTTCCTAACAGCTTTCTCTACTTTCCTATCTTTCCAGTCCCATACGCCCATCTCCATCCCCTTTTAACGGTTTTTGGAAGTTTCAAAACTATTTTACAGTGGTCTTTCCCAACCAGCCATTAAGGTCTTTTAAATGCCTTGCTACCTTAGACTAAGCCGCCCAAAGTTAAATCAGTTTCAACTTTGAAAAACCAATCCCTTGCAGACTAAGGAATTACCCCTATCTCTCAGCTCACACAAACTACCCCCCTACTTTTTAACCTCTTCCATTCCAAGAAAATGTTTATTATATTAAAAATCAGAAGTTAAACCTTATTAGGGGAGGAGGAATGATTCCTTACTACAAGACCAATTTCTTAAAGATTTTCTTTGGCCTTATTGTCCTAGTAGCAACCCTAAGTTTATCGGGTTGTGGAGTTTCATCAAACAGTAACCCAACAAGCGGCACATCAAAACAGCCTGTCCTAGGAAAAGCAATACTAGGAAATCTATCCAATGCTACAGTAAGAATCTTTAAAGTAAAACCTAACGGCTCTCTAGAACTACTCTACAAGGAAAGAACTTCAGGCGGCGAATCCTTAGACGAAATTGGTCTTTTTAACACTCACGCTAATGAGCTAAATAGCAATGAAATTTACGTTTTCAAAGTTTCCGGAGGTTGCGATTGGGATGCAGACGATAACGGGGAGAAAGATACAAACTGTACAATCAACAAAGGAGAATTTCACGCTATAGCAAAAGGACAAGATATCAAAGAACTTGGAAAATCCTTCACAATTTCTCCTATTACAGAGCTACAATACAGAACTCTCTATAACTACAGAACTAATAAAAAAGAATTTGATACAAAGAAAAATGAACTTGCAGAGCTTGTTGCAGGTGATATTAATAATGACGGTAAAATAGACTATAAGGACATATACAGTTTCATTCCAAATAATCAAGAACACATAGAAAAACTTCCCCAAGCAACAAGAGTTTCTCTCGGAAAAATAGCCAAAAGTGTGGAATCCGGAACTGGTTTGAGCTTAGGAGATATTACCGGTATAATTAAAATCATTGAACTATCCAATAAAATAGAAGATATTGCTGTCAATTCTAATGGAAAGAATATATTCATTGCTACTTATAACTCAATAAAAGTCTTCAATTGTAAAAATAATGAAGAACATACTTGTAATCTTCTCGATGAATATCAATTAGAAAATGGAGAAATCGAAACGATAGAATGTTTAAAAGATAATTATCTCGCTGTTTTGTATCAAAAACAAGAACAAAAATCTATATTGATTTTAAAGTTATCTAACGGAACCATAGAAAAAATTTCCGAAATAAACGTGGAAGCCGATCCCTATCATTTAAAATTCTTTAGAGATAAAAATCTTTTATTCGCCTACTCAAGTAATTGTAATGCTTCAGTTTTTAGCTGTAATGACTCTTTCCAGTCGTGCACTAATATCTATGAATCTGATAATATCGGAAGGTTCTTTACAGAATTCGGACCTTATATCGCCACTTATAATGCTTCTTCGGTAAGTTTTTACACTTATAACTCCACAGTAAAGGAACTAAGCTTAGAAGAATCCTTCAATATACCTGATATTGATATAAATAACAGCATCCTTATTCCCGTTTTTGATAAACTGTTTTTCTTTAACTTACACAACGGTGGATATGAAGTCTTTAAAATTAACAATAGCGGAAGTATCACAAATTCAACTTACTCACAGTTAAACTTCAGGAAAATCAATTGCATCAGCTTACCCAGAGATTTCATTTCAATCGGAAATAAAACACTGATTTACGGCAATAACTATTTGGCTCTTCTCGAATTCTATAACGACAGTCCTGTATTCATACCTTATCGTCTTGAGCAATTTACTTCATATAATACAGAATTTCAGGTTAAGAAAATCGGGTTTGATGGAAAATCACTATATTTTTACGATAATTCCAATGAAATTCCTTTTAACAAAGTTTCAATATACAAAATCTCTGACGTTTCATACTGGTTAAACCTCATTTCGCCTCACAAACTGATTCAACTACAAGGTCTAAAGAAGTTAATAGGTGTATATAAAAACAAAATTTATTACATAGCCGAAAACAACCAATTAGTATCTTATAACATTATTTCCGAAAAAAAGAAGAGCATTACAATTTCGTGCTGTGAAAGTTCTGAAAGCTCTCCCAGACTATTTAAAGAAGAAGTTAACTGCAAAATAGAATTTAATACTATCAAAGGATATCTCCTCGCTTATGACTACGACAATAGTATGATAAAATCCATTAACGCTGAAGATCTTACCGTAACTGGCAGTATTCAATCCGAATCAGATTCTTTCTTTGTCTTCAGTGAGTCATCTATTTTGGTTGAAGAAGAGGAAGGAATAAAAATAATTAAATTAAATGATAACGGTTCTTTGGAGGAAATCACAGATCTTCCATACCAAATTGATAATTACATCTTATCGGACCTAAATTTATGGGATACCTATATAGTTTCTTCTTATTATAATGAGGAAGATGATAGCTATAAATTCTTACTTACAGATTCTAAAAACAACAAGAAAAAAGAACTATCATCAGAAGATTTCGACAACTTAGACTTACAGAATTTGATAGGGATAGCAGGGGAAAATAACAAGATAGTATTCTTGCTTGGAGCAGGTGAATCAGCCAGAATAGAATCTCCAGCAATAAGATATATCATTTATACTTTTAACTCAGACTTAACTCCCAGGTTCCTTAAGGAAGGTACTGTGAAAACCATAACAAAATATCCACATATCTTCTCCTTTAAAGGGAAAGTCTATATAATGGAAGAGATTGAAACAGAAGAAGGGAAAGTTCAGCAGGTATTCTACCATCTTGATGAAAATAATTCTTTCAAAGAAGTAGGCAGAATAGAAATCACTCCTTTTCACTATCCACCATCAGACGGAAGTATCTATATTAATTACACTACTTTAAAAGACATCTTTTCCATGCAACTTATTAGTGATTTCCAAGATCTAAGCGATTTGGATAAAAATATTCGTGATTGGGTTATACAGATGCATTTTTGGGCTTTCTAAATTAATAAAAGAGGGACGGTTTTTCGTCCCTCTTTTTTCCAACTTTTGGACAATCCATGCAGATCTAACAAAAATCCTTACCCATTAATGGAAGCTTCTGTTCCACCTTTAAAATTCTTAAAAGATCAACATCAGCAGAAATAAGTCCGATACCGGTACCTCCTTCAACAAGGGTTCTTCCCCAGGGATCAACAATCACAGAGCTTCCAGCCATCTCTCCGGTTCCATTGGCAGAGATAACAAATCTCTGAAACTCAATAGCCCTTGCAACATTCAAAACCTTCCAGTGTTCCCTCCTTGCCCTTCCCCACTGGGCAACAACGGCAAAAACTTCTGCTCCTTTAGACTTCAAAATTGAAAAGATTTCAGAAAATCTCAGCTCAAAGCAAACAACGGGAGCAACCCTGCAAAGGGACGTTTCTGCAACCTTTAAATCGTCAAAATTCCCTGCGGTAAAGTGTTCGGCCTCTCCCGTAAGGGGAAAGAGCTTTACTTTGGGACGGGAGAAGACTTCCCTGCCGCTGTCGATAACTTTCACACTATTGTAGAGTTTCCCGTTGACCATCTCCATAACGGAAAAGACGACAACAAGCTCAAGGCCTTTAGAGAAAGAGATAATATCTTCAACTACTTTCTTCGAAAACCTAACGGCACCGGCTATATCAGAATAGCAGAATCCGGTCGGGAAGACCTCCGGGAGAACGACAAGGGAATTTTTTGAGCAGAAGTTAAAGAGGGTCAGAAACCTGTTGTAGTTTCCCTCAAAATCACACTCTACCGTTTCAAACTGGAGTGCATAAGCTTTAAAGGTTCTCCTCAAGAAACCTCCTTCCGCCCTTTCTGTCCCAGACAACTTCACAGTAGGTTTTCCTGCCGGAACCAGTCTTATAATAGAAGTAGTGCATTGGCTCTTTTTTAAAATACATTCTGTGATACTCTTCGGCAGGATAGAAGTTCTTAAAAGGCCCTAACTCGACGGCTATCGGTTCGTCAAAGAGGCCGCCGGCGGAGAGAAGCTCCAAAGCCCGCTTTGCAAGTTTCTTCTGCTCTTCATCGTGGTAAAAGATTACAGGGCGGTATTGACTCCCCCTGTCGGCAAACTGGCCTTCCGAATCTGTGGGATCAATGGAAGTAAGGTAGGTAATGAGCAAATCCCTGTAAGAAATCCTTTTCGGGTCGTACTCAACCCGAACGGCCTCAACATGACCTGTTATTCCGGAACATACTTCCTCATAGCTTGGGTTTTCAACGTCTCCCCCGGCATAGCCGGGAATAACTTCAACTACGCCGGGGAGATTACTGAATACTTCCTCAAGGCACCAGAAACAGCCGCCGGCAAAAGTCGCAACGGCCATATCACCCCTCGATAACTTTCATCTTAAAGGCGGCTTCTCTCGCCTTCCTCCTTGCTTCCTCGACGGTTTCAGCCCTTGCAACGGCTACACCCATGCGCCTCTTAGGCCTCGTCGTGGGCTTTCCGAAAATCCGGACCCAGACGTTGGGTTCAGAAAGGGCTTCTCTCAGACCTTCATACTCCGGAGCAACTGAGTGGGTCTTGGCGTGGAAACAGTAAGAAGCTCCGGGGGAGATTAATTCTATGTGTATCGGAAGTCCGAGAATTGCCCTCAGGTGAATCTCAAACTCGCTCATATTCTGGCTGGCCATTGTTACCATTCCGGTATCGTGAGGACGGGGAGAAACTTCGCTAAACCAGACGGTATCTCCCTTAACAAAGAACTCACAACCGAAGATTCCGTAACCGCCGAGAGCGTCCGTAACGGCCTTTGCCATCTCCTTTGCCTTTTCAAGGGCTACTTCACTCATAGGTTGAGGTTGCCAGCTTTCGTGGTAGTCACCTTCCACCTGAATGTGTCCTATCGGTTCGCAGAAGAGAGTTCCTTGATTCTTCGTTCTAACAGTAAGAAGGGTTATCTCAAAGTCAAAGTCGATAAATTCTTCAATTATGAGAGCATTACCCTTCCCCCTTGCGTTTTCCTTAGCGTAGTAAAAGGCCTTCTCTACTTCTTCTTCTTTCCTTACAATACTTTGCCCTTTTCCAGAACTACTCATCACCGGTTTAACGACAACGGGAAGACCTATTTCCTTTACAGCCTTCTTGTATTCCTCAAGTGTCTCCGCAAACCTATAAGCCGAAGTCTTCAATCCGAGCTTCTCGGCGGCAAGCCTCCTGATTCCTATCCTGTCCATCGTGTACTTAACGGCCTGAGCACAGGGAACGACGGTAAAACCCTCCTCTTCAAGCTCCAAGAGGACATCCGTATCTATCGCCTCAATTTCGGGAACGATAAAGTCGGGACGTTCCCTGTAAACAAGGTTCCTAATCTGCTTGCCGTCCCTCATATCTATAACGTAGTATCTATGGGCAACCTGCTGAGCAGGAGCAAACTGGTAGGAATCGACGGCAACGACTTCAATCCCGAGCCTCAAGGCCTCGATTACAAATTCTTTACCAAGTTCCCCGCTTCCGAGGAGAAGAATTTTAGTAGCATTGTGAGAAAGGGGCGTTCCTATCCTCATTTTCACCTCCTTTTTACCTGCATTTAAACTTAACTTCTGCCCTTAAAGTAATTTCCCTTTCCCTTTTAGGAGGTTCAGGAGCTATTGACTCTGCTCTGACAGCAGACTTAACTATAGGAAAAGGCAATCTTCGGGGTTGAAAGCCCACAAACTCAACGGAACAACTTTTACCGAGTAGCTTGCCGAAGTCTCCGGCTTCCGATTTTGCTTTAATCAGGATTTCTTTTTTCAGGACGGCAGTAACTTGCTGCCTCAGCAGCTTTGAAATCTCCCAATGAGGGGAGCTAACGGAATAGCGGAAGTCAACTTGCTCTTTCGCCCTTTTCAGAGCTTTTAGAATTTCAGACTGACGGGAAACTTCTTTCAGCTTAAAAACGTAGTAAGCACTTCCTTCAAAGCCTTCAAAAACGTAACGTTTCTTAACAGGATTCCACTCTCTCCTTTCCCTGACAACGTAGTTTCCGCCATCGTAGGGCAGCTTCAGCTCCCTAAGGTAAGTATCAACCGTTCCCAGCACCTTCAATACAGACTCTTCACTTAAAGCACGCACTTTAACGGTTAAGGGAACTACATATACGTCCGGAAGAACGCTCCTCGAAACAGTAATAGTGTCAACAATTTCTCCGGCCTCTGCAGTCGAAAAAAGAAGCAATAGGAAAAACAGTAATCTCATACTATCTCCCAAAAAGATTCCCCTTCATTATACTCCCAGCCGAGCGAGAAGAAGAGAAAGGAACGGTAAATAAATGGGGAAAAGGAGTGTAGAGATAAATATTATCGAAGCGGCAAGCCCGGGAGACTTCCCGAACTTCTCACAGAGAACGAAGTTAAGAACAGCAGAAGGTAGGGAAGACTGAACAATTAAAGGAGCTTTTAGCTCAGATGGAATTGGCATCAGAAAAACGGCCAGAAGAGCAGAGAGAGTTCCGCCCAGAAATCTCACCGCACTCGCAATCACGGAAATTCCCAAGTAAGAAGTCGGAATTCTTGACAGGTTAACGCCCAGAGCAACGAGCATAAGGGGCATCGTTGCATCTCCGGTTAACTTGAGAACCTTTTCAAAGCCGTCGGGAAGCGGAAAATCCCTAAAGACAAAGGAGAAGAAAACAGCGTAGATAAGGGGGAGCTTCAAGGCCGATTTAACGCCGTCGGCGAGGCCGTCTCCCAACAGGGCAACCCCCGCGGTAAAATGGAGAAGTGCCATTACCACCATATAGGTTACGGCAATCGGCAAAGCTTTTTCCCCGAACATAAGGTAAATAAGGGGAATGCCGAGATAACCGGCGTTCATAACGGTGGACGAAATCTCAAAAGCTGCATTTCTTTTACCGAGGAAAAGCTTCTCAGCAGCAAAAGCCAAGAGGAGAGTTCCTACAAAGACGAAAACGGCAACAAGAGTAATACAGCCGACAAGCTCCCGTGAGACAGAAACAGTCCTGAAAGAGCAGAGGATAAGGGCAGGAGCAAAGACGTAGAGGACGAGAAATGAAATATCCGTCGTCCGGAAATCCGGCTTTAACTTTCCAACGAGAAAACCGATACCTATAAGGAGATAGAGAGGGAATATCACATTAAGGAACAAATCCCCCATTTACAGCTTCTCCCCCCTTACTCTGTCGTTTCCCTTCCTCTCGGTGTAACCTTCCCTGTCAAGATACTCGAGGAGGGGAATTGCAAACTTCCGGCTAACCCCCAAGTAATCTTTGAACTCTCCCACCGAGAGAGTCTCCTTCTTTGAAAAGTGGCGTCTCAAGACCGAAAGCATCTCACTAAAAGCTTCCGGAGAGATAACGAAATCGCCGAATTTCCTAAATCCCTTCCTCTCAACCAGATAGGACAGAGCCGCCTGAACAACGTCCTCGGAATAGGAAAGGAGCTTGGATATCTCCTTTATCTGCGGGGGAGTAAATCCCGAATCCCTTATAAGGGATTCAATTCTGGGAACGGCCTCTTTAAAAATTCCCCTTTCTCCCGGCTCAAAATCTTTCAGCTTTACATAAGCTCCGACTTCCTCAAGGAATCCTTCTTTAATGAGAGAACCGGTGAGCTTCTCAAGAAGCTCCGAGGTTACTCCCACTTTTGTCCTGAGGGATTCCCTGTTTACTCCCTCAAGAACCGGGTAGCGGTTGTGAAACTCTTTCACAACCGAAATCAATTCCTCTTTAAGGCTTTCCAAGTAAGCAGATGGATAGATAAAACCTTGAGAAACTATTATCTCCCCTTTTTCTTCCAGAGAAGAAACTATCCTTTCAGCTTCATCTTCGGAAATTCCCAGCCTCTGGACAAAATCCCTGGAAGAAAGTTTCCCCGGATAAAGGGAAAGCAGATGAAGGAGTTTCTCCTCAAGGTTTTCGGAAGCAAGCGGGGAAAGCTTCTTGAACCACTCCTTCCTAAAACGCCTCCTGAATTTCCTGCCGGGAAGGGGATCAACAATCCATCCCCCTCCGATAACCCTGGCAGGGGAGTAGTTCCTGACTACAAACCTATCACCGAAAACAGCAACCACAGGGGATGAAAGCCTCACCTGGGCAAAAGCTGTCTCACCGGGAAGCAACTCGTCCTTATCTATAAGGTAGATTTCTCCCTCCACTTCTGAGGTAAGGTGGTGAAAATGAACCTTATGTCCGGACTGAATAACCATATCGGCATCTTTAGAAAGGGTAATTTCAACATCCACTAAGTTCGAAGGCTCCAAGTATCCGGGAGTTGCAAGAAGGTCTCCTCTCTCTACCTCCTCTTTTGAAATTTCAGACAGATTAACGGCCGTTCTCTGGCCGGCAACGGCAGAATCAACAGCCTCTCCGTGAACCTGAATTCCCCTTACTTTTATCTTTTTGCCGGACGGAAGAATCTCAACAGAATCGCCGACTTTAAGTTTTCCCGAAAGAAGCGTCCCCGTAACGACAGTTCCGAACCCCTTAACCGTAAAGGAGCGATCAACGGGAAGCCTTACTATACCCTCCGAGCTTTTCGGCTCGACCTCTTGGGCTATCCTTTCAATCAGCGAAACAAGCTCCTCTATTCCCTCTCCGGTCTTTGACGAGACGGCAACAACGGGAGCATTTTCTAAAAAACTCCCCTTCAGGAATTCCTTAACTTCCTCCTTCACAAGCTCAAGCCACTCCTCATCGACCAAATCTTTTTTCGTGAGAACAACAATTCCTCTTTTCGTCCCAAGCATCTGACAGACAGTAAGGTGCTCTTTCGTTTGGGGCATGACCCCCTCATCGGCCGCAACAACAAAGAGAACAATGTCTATGCCGTGGGCACCGGCCAACATGTTCTTTATAAACTTCTCGTGACCGGGAACATCAACAATCCCCGCCAGGATTCCGTTCGGGAGCTGAAGGCGCGCAAAGCCCAGGTCAATCGTCATCCCCCGCCTCTTCTCCTCCTCCCAGCGGTCTGTATCAACACCGGTAAGGGCTTTTATAAGCGAAGTCTTACCGTGGTCTATGTGACCTGCCGTCCCGATAACGAGGAACTTCTTACTTTGCATAGTCAACAGCCCTCGTCTCCCTGATAACGGTTATCTTTATCTGCCCGGGATACTGAACCTCCTCCTCAATCTTCTTCGTAATTTGGTGGGCAAGGAATGCAGCCTCTTCGTCAGATATCTTGTCAGGCTCAACCATTATCCTCACTTCCCTCCCGGCTTGAATGGCAAAGGCCTTCATAACACCGGGGAATGATTCCGCGATGCTCTCAAGTTTCTCTATCCTCCTTATGTAAGCCTCAAGGCTTTCCCTCCTCGCTCCCGGCCTAGCAGCAGAGAGGGCATCGGCAGTAGCAGCGCACACGGATTCAATCGTCGTAAACTCGACCTCTCCGTGGTGGGCGGCAGCAGCGTTAACAACAGCTTCCGGTTCTCCATATTTTTTGAGAATGTCAGCACCGATAAGGGCGTGAGAGCCTTCGACTTCGTGAGTTACGGCCTTTCCTATGTCGTGGAAAAGCCCAGCCCTTTTCGCAAGCTGAACGTCAGCTCCTATCTCAGCTGCTATCATTCCGGCAAGGTAAGCAACTTCTTTAACGTGCTGAAGAACGTTCTGCCCGTAGCTGGTCCTGAACTTGAGCCTTCCCAAGAGCTTCTTCAGTTCCGGGTGAACGTTGTCTATTCCAAGCTCAAACAGGACTTCTTCTGCTGCGTTCAGGATTTCCTGTTCTATCTCTCCCCTAACCTTCTCAACAACTTCCTCTATCCTTGCCGGATGAATCCTGCCGTCGGCAACGAGCCTTTCAAGGGCTATCCTCGCAACTTCCCTCCTTACGGGATCGAATGAGGATATGGTAACCGCCTCCGGCGTGTCATCGATAATAAGGTCAACTCCGGTAGCAAGCTCAAAAGCCCTGATGTTCCTCCCCTCCCTACCTATAATCCTACCCTTCATCTCGTTATTGGGAAGGTCAACAACGGCAACGGTTGTCTCTGCAACAACGTCCGTTGCAAGCCTCTGTATTGTGGTAGCAAGGACTTTTCTGGCCTTCCTTTCGGCGTTCTGCTCAAACTCTTCCTCTATCTTTCTGTAACGGACAGCAAGGTCTTTTCTGACCTCGTCTTCCACTCTCCTTATCAGCTCCTCTTTGGCCTCTTCTCTGTCCATTCCGGAAATCTCTTCAAGCTTTTTAAGCTCTTCCTCAAGGAGCTGGTTAACTTTCAGTTCCTTTTCAAGGAGTTCTGCCTCCATCTTCTCTACTTCTGCTTTTTTCTCCTCAAGCTCTGCCTCCAGCTTGTCAAGAAACTCCGCCCTTCTGTCCAGGTTGTCTTCCCTCTTGTCAAGGGAGCTTTCCCTTTTATCGAGATACTCTTCACGCCTTAAAAGCCTCTTCTCAAGCTCCGAAAGCTCCTTCCGCTTTTCCTTCAGTTCTTCTTCTACCTTCTCCCTTTCCTTTAGAAGCTCTTCTTTTGCTTCAAGAAAAGCCTGTTTCTTCATCTCTTCAAACTTTTCTTTAGCACTCTTTAAAAGCTCTTCGGCCTTTTTCCTTATCTCCTCAGCCTCTTCCTTTGCACGGCGGATAAGCCTCTCGGCCTCCGCTTCCGCCTCTTTTCTTATCTTCCCTTCTATCTCTTCTCTCTGAACCTGTCCTTTCTTAATCCCAAACAGGTATCCACCGGCAGCTCCGGCGATAACTGCCAGTATCGCAATCAGTATTGTTTCCATTTCTTCCTCCTTGTCGTTCTGTTTTCTGTAACAACTATGTCAACCGGAACATCGAAAGGTTCCCTGGGAAGTCTGTCAAGAAGCTGGAAGTCGTAGCAGACTCCCACCTTTAACGTCGATTGAAATTTAGGCAGAAGTCGGTCATAGTAACCACCCCCGTAGCCGAGACGATAACACTCAAGGTCAAAGGCAAGCCCCGGAACAAAGATGACGGAAACTTCCTTTAGAACTGCATCCGGACTTAAAGGCGGTTCCGGAATTGAGAACTTCCCGGGAAGAAGGCAGGATAGAGAATCCACTCTAACGGGAACTATCTCTTTCCCCACGACCTTGGGAAAAGCAACAACTTTCCCGATTCTCAGGAAATCTTGGGCAAGTTCAAGAAGAGAAACCTCGTTTTTAACCGGGTAATAAAAGAGAAAAGAATCAAAATCTTCAAGAGAAAGGCTTTTCAGCCTATCAACTATAAGGGAACTCTTCTTCCCGGCTTCCTCCGTTGAAAGGAGAAGCCTTCTTTTGGATACTCTTTCTCTTATCTCCTCTTTCTGCACACCCTTTCTCCGTAAAGGAGCAAAGGGCATAAGGGAAGATTAGGGAAGGACATTCTTCGTTGATCTAACAAGGAGCTTCGCACCTTCCTCAAGCCTTTTAATTTCCGAACCGAGATCCTTTATCTCTTTTTTCAGCTCCTCGTTTTCGTCGAGAAGATAGAAACAGACAAGAACCAACGCCTTGTCAAAGGTCACCTTACTGTTACCGTTTCTTATCCTCTCAATCATCTCGTCAAGGCGCTGGGCGAGCTTTTTAACGTATTCAGGATCTTTATCGCTCTTTATGTTAAACTTCCTTCCGGATATAACAACTTCAACCGTCTCGGGTAAGCTCACAATCTTCCTCTTATGCCCTCAGTTTCGCTCCGAGTTTTGAAAGCCTTTCTATTATATCAGAGACTATACCGTTTACCTCCTCGTCAGAGAGCGTCCTGTCGGGCGCCCTGAAAGTTATCGAAAATGCGATGCTCTTCTTGCCTTCAGGAACCCCCTTACCCTCGTAAACATCAAAGAGAACAACTTTTTCTACGAACTTGGTCTTTCTAATTTCCTCTTCAAGCCTTGCAACGGGAAAGTTCTTATCAACGATAAAGGCAAGGTCCCTCATAACAGGAGGAAACTTGGGAATAGGAGAGAACCTTCGCTCCACTCCCGAAGAAAGCTCAAGGAGCTTGTCAAGGTAAAGCTCTGCTATGAACATCGGCTGCTGAACATCAAAGGCTTCCTCCACGTCGGGGTGAAGTCTTCCCAGAAATCCGACAAACTGATCGTTAACAGAGACTTTTGCCGTTTGACCCGGATGCATAAAAGGATAATCGGAAGAAGCCTCAAAACGGCCTTCCAAACCAAGGAACTCAAGAAGAGATTCAACAACTCCCTTTAAGTCAAAGAAATCCGCTTCTCTAAAGTTGTAGAGTCCTTCCCTAACCCTTCCTGTTAGCAAAAGTCCTAAACGGAGCGGCTCTTGGGGAAGTTTACCTCCAGTATTCTTAAAGACCTTTGCAACCTCAAAGAGGAAAACGTCCCTTTCATTTCTGTTTATGTTTTTAACGCCGTTTTGAACCAGACTGGGGAAAATAGCATCCCTCATATAAATCCACTCTTCCGAGAGAGGATTGGCAATTTTAATCAGGTTGTCTACGGAAAGACCGAACTTCTCATAAAGAGACTTTCCTACAAAGCTGTAGTTTATAGCTTCACAAAGTCCTCTCGATGAAAGAAACTCCTTAACTTCTTCCACTTTAAAGTAAGAAAAGTCTCTCTCTACTTCAGAATGCATAAGGGGATAGGTGCTTACGACGTTCCTCATTCCGTAAATTCTGACAACTTCCTCAATAAGGTCTACCTCTCTTGTAACATCATACTTCCTCCAGGAGGGAACCTTAACAACTATGTAATCCTGCTCCTTCTTAACTGTAAAGCCGAGGCCTGAGAGTATCTCATAGGACTTCCTGGCCGGAATGTTAACTCCCAAAAGTTTAACTGCCCTTGCAGGGTCAAAAACTATGACTTTTGGAGTATAAGACTTTGGATAGTGAGAAAGGTTCCCCTTAGCTACCTTTCCACCCGCGATCCTCTGAATCAGGTGAAGAGCTCGTTCTGCGGCAAAAGGACAGGCTTCTATATCAGCTCCCCTCTCAAATCTGTAAGAGGAATCAGTCGTAATTCCGAGCCTCTTCGAAGTTCTCCTCACGGTCATCGGGTCAAAGTGAGCAGATTCTAGGAAAACTTCTGTTGTATTAAGCTCCGTCCCTGTCTCCTCTCCTCCTATAATTCCGGCAACAGCAACGGGTTTCTCGCTGTCAGCTATCACAAGATCGTCGGGAGAAAGCTCTCTCTCAGCACCGTCGAGGGTAACAATCTTCTCTCCTTCCCTTGCCCTCCTGACAATAACTGAACGGCCTGAGAGCTTTGAAAGGTCAAAGGCGTGGAGGGGCTGACCCAGTTCATACATAACGTAGTTTGTAATGTCAACAACGGCATTTATAGGTCTCAGTCCGACCAGATAAAGCCTGACCTTAAGCCAAAGCGGAGACTCCTTGTTCTCAATTCCCTTTATGATGTAACCTTCGTAACGGGGACAGGCGGCAGTGTCGAGGACTTCCAAGGTTGCCTCGTCCTTTGCCTCAAATTCCCCTTCTTCAAAAGAAGTTTCGGGAAGTCTCAGATTTCTTCCCGTTACCGCCCTTATCTCCCTTGCAATACCGAGAACCGAAAGGGCATCGGGCCTGTTGGTCGTGATTTCATACTCGATTATCCAATCGTCAAGGTTAAGTACCTCTTTAATGTCCTTTCCAACCGGAGTATTATCGGGAAGTATCATTATCCCGGAAGCAGAGTCCGTAAGTCCCAGCTCCTCCTCAGAACAGAGCATTCCGTTGGAAACGATGCCCCTGAGCTTACTCCTCTTTATTCTGACTCCTCCGGCAAGCCTTGAGCCGTGAAGGGCAACCGGGACAACAGCCCCCTCAAAAACGTTATCTGCACCGGTTACTATCTGAAGAACAGTATCCCCGACGTCAACCTGGCAGATTTTTAACCTGTCGGCGTTGGGATGTTTTGAAATTTCCAAAATTTTTCCCGTAACTACTTTTTCTACTTCTGCTCCGGGATTCCAAAGGGAGTCAACCTCTATGCCAATGTCCGTAAGAATATCGGCAACTTCCTGGGGAGAAATACCTTCAAGGTCTATAAACTCCTTGAGCCAGTTGTAAGTTATTCTCATCTTTAAACTCCCGAAAACTGTCTTAAAAATCTCAAATCATTTTCAAAGAAGAGCCTGAGATCATCGATGCCATACTTGAGCATTGCAATCCGCTCAACACCCATACCAAAAGCAAAACCCTGATAGACTTCAGGATTAATATCAACCGCTTTGAAAACTGCCGGATCTACCATTCCACAGCCGAGAATTTCGAGCCATCCCGTTCCCTTACAAACTTTACATCCTTTTCCACCACATATAACACAACCTATATCAACCTCTGCACTCGGCTCTGTAAAAGGGAAATAAGACGGTCTAAACCTTACTTTCGTTTCAGGGCCGAAAATCTCCTTCAGGAAAAGTTCGAGAACACCCTTAAGATCGGCAAAAGTTACTTTTTGATCAACCATCAATCCTTCGACTTGGTGAAACATAGGCGTATGGGTAACATCAGCATCTTTCCTGTAAACCTTACCGGGAGCAACTATCTGAATCGGAGGCTGATGTTTTTCCATTACCCTGATTTGAACAGGAGAAGTATGAGTTCTCAAGACAACATCTTCGGAGATGTAAAAAGTATCCTGCATCTCTCTTGCAGGATGACCTTTGGGAATATTTAGGGCTTCAAAATTATAAAAGTCCGTCTCAATTTCAGGACCTTCCGCTATCGAAAAGCCCATAGAAGTGAAAACTCTCAGTATCTCTTTCAGGGTTTTTGTTACAACGTGAAGAGAACCTACCGGAAGCTTCCTTCCCGGCAAAGAAACATCTATTCTTTCAGACTCCAGTTTTTTCTTCTTTTCCTCTTCCTTTATGAAAAGAAGCCTTTCCTTTATTCTTTTCTCAATTTCTTCTTTAAGCCTGTTACAAGCTTTACCGAAATCTTTTCTTTTTTCCGGAGGCATAGTCGGGATTGATTTCAAAAGGGCAGTCAGCTTTCCTTTCCTTCCGAGGAACTGCACCCTCAACTCTTCAATTTCCGAAAGTGAAGAAACCTTTGAAATCCTATCCTCAAACTCTGTCCTTAACCTTTCAATTTCCTCAAACATAACTACTCCTTTAGAAGGTGGTGGAGAATTATATAACAAGCCCCGAAAGAGACCGCCTAAATAAAAAAAAGCCCCTTACGGGGCATCTAAAGTGTTTACTTCAAGTATCCGGTTAAGAAAAAAGCCTCTTACAACGGCTATACCAGTTCAAGTAATTCTCCGCTGCCTTCAAAAGGTCTTTACCAGTAGCCCTTAACTCCCTCTTAAAACGGCGCCTTTCCCTCTTTGTTCCGTTAAAAGCGAGAATCTGGGGAGATTCTTGAAACTTCTCCTTAAGGGATTCAAAGATGGCTTTAAGAGAACCTTGAAGTTTAAGAGTACCTTCTTGAGTCCTTACCCAGAGTTCCATTTTCCACCTCCAGGCAGGATGATAAATAAAAAAAGCCTGGCACCGCCCTACTTTCCCACCCGCTCCCGCGGGCAGTATCATCGGCGCTGGCGGGCTTAACTTCCGAGTTCGGAATGGGATCGGGTGTTTCCCCGCCGCTATGGGCACCA
>JAMORC010000034.1 GCA_027063785.1 Desulfurobacteriaceae bacterium | reverse complement strand
GATACAAGAAAAATGGAACAGATAACTTCTATAATGTGCTAATATTGATTGAGAGATTTGGCTTTGCGGGAATGTGATATATAATGACATTTAATTACACGTTGTTCCATTTTTTCTTGTTTTTGCATATACAGAGGAATAGAGTTCTTAAGTGGCGGGCCCGGGAGGATTCGAACCTCCGACCTACGGATTAGAAGTCCGTTGCTCTATCCAGCTGAGCTACGGGCCCTCAAGTGGTCGGGGCAGCCCGATTTGAACGGGCGACCTCGTGCTCCCAAGGCACGCGCTCTAACCAAGCTGAGCTATGCCCCGAACCGGCGAAAAGGAATTTATGCCCGAACCCCCGCCTTTGCAAGGTCTTGTTCGAGTTTAATACATGGTGAAAATTCCGCAAACCTCCTAATACAGCCTTCAATCCCCTAACTAAGCAGGAATCCTGCAATCAAAGCCCGCAAGGCATTTACTTTCTGTCTGAAGGTCGGCGGGGCATAAACTTTGAGAAAGTAAAGAACGACGTTTACTTTTTTTCTCCCTCAAGCCCTTCCCTACATTACCCGCAGGAAAAATGTCCCGAGGGAGCTTTTTAAGGAGCTTGAGGCCACGACCTACAAAATTCTCATCTTTCCCTGCTCTTCGGAATGACTCACACGAAGGAAAAGAGGGACAGAAGCTCTTTTTGATCCCGCCTTTGATGCAACCTTTAAAGAAGCCGTTGAGTTTATGAAAGAAAAGCTCTTTTAACTGTCACTCGACTGTCAGAGCAATCTTTAAAGGTTCAAACGAGGCAAAAATCGCAAGAAAGCGAAAAACCCAAAGACATTCCGCTGTTTCCCGAAGGGTTTAATGCAAGCCCGCTCAATAGCCGGTGGAAGCCAACCGACTCTATGGCAAGGAGAGTCGTAAAATACGGGCTGAAAGACGAGGTTTTGGAGAAAGCCAAGAAACTGTGTCAGAATAACTTTGCCGATGAATGTCCGGAGTGGGAGGAAGTTAAAAGATTGATTGAAAAGCACTACCAGCGAAGGGAAGTTATTAAAAAACTTGTCGGGGAAGGGAAAATCCCAAAAGTTAGACTGATAGATGGGAGGGTTGCTGAAGTCAAAAAAGGACAAGTTGTTGAACTTTTTGTGCACGATAAAACTCAAAAGTGGATAAGAAGTAAGGTAATTGAAGTCTTTGAAGATGAGCTTGGAAATAAGTATTATCTTTCCGAGTTTCACCTTAGAAAACACCTACTCAAGGATAACCTGGGAAAACTTGAAAAGGCGAACCTTACAACAGAAAGACAGGTTATTTCCTTTATGAGGAAGGCTATTAAGCGACCGCAAGTAATTGTTTACGACACTCTTAAAAATGCCATACTTTTCGGAAGGAAAACAGAATCAGGGGATTTACTCCTTTTACCTACGGCAGGGATAGATAGTGGTAAGATAGAGACAATACTCATCAGAAGGAATAAATTTCAAAATGTGAGGCGCTACAAAGTGCTTTACAGTGAGGTGGAAGGATGGTAACCGTTTTACATTTTGAAGATAGAGAGCTGGCGTTTGCCCTTGACTCAGGAAAGGAAGGAAAGGGGGTAGATTTTTCCGGAGAGTTTGGCGATAACATTTATGACGATAATGGAGTTATTTGTTTTTACAACTATGCTTTCCGCTCTCTTAATGGCGAAGGTGATGTTTTAAGAGAACTTGAAAATCTGGTAAAAGATATTGGACTCTTTGAAGACCAAATCAAGGGTCTTTACACTGTTCCTGAGTTAGGCGTAGAAAACGCCACCTTTAAAGAAGTCCTTGAAGCCGTAAAGAGATACTACGAAGCTAAACTTTCTCAAAAGCAACCCACCAAAACCACCGCCTAATTCTGCCGGCCTCGGCTGGCTTTCCATTTTTCTCAAATCTGAAACAAAACTCCTGTTTCACTTCAAAATTTCTTTCATCTGAAACAAAAACCTGCCAACTCCTGCCACCTTTCCTTTCGATCTATCCTCAACTAAAAGCCCACCGGAGGCTGTTTTGAGGATAGAAGCTGCAGCTGGTAACTGAAACTTCCAAGCCGACAAAGCCATAATCCCGTCCGCTTTTTCGGGCATTTCAACCAAAGTATGTAAGCATATGGTAATGGCCTTTATTCTGGTCGCAATCCCGTCCACTTTTTCGGGCATTTCAACTGGACAACCAAACTCATGGGTGTATTGGAATTCTTGTCGCAATCCCGCCCACTTTTTCGGGCATTTCAACATGAGAAGGTTTGAGAGCAAAATTCAGTTCTACTATCTGCGTCGCAATCCCGTCCACTTTTTCGGGCATTTCAACAAGGACTAATGTTCTTTGTGCCGAAATCTCGGCGGGCAATCAAAGTCGCAATCCCGTCCACTTTTTCGGGCATTTCAACCTGGAAAATGTTTACAGTGACATTATTGAAAGACTTAAAAGAGGGTCGCAATCCCGTCCACTTTTTCGGGCATTTCAACGAACCCGAAAGAAATCAACAGAAAGGAGGTGGAAGATGGTAGTCGCAATCCCGTCCACTTTTTCGGGCATTTCAACGAACCCGAAAGAAATCAACAGAAAGGAGGTGGAAGATGGTAGTCGCAATCCCGTCCACTTTTTCGGGCATTTCAACAGCACCGATTTTTAAAGATTGATTCTAAAGGGCTTAAAACACGTGACTGTTTTATAATTTTCTAAAACTTCTTGTTTAACAAATGCTTCCACCAAACACCTGTCAAGCCGTTGAAACACAATGTCTGATTAATCGAATTTTTAGAATGAACTAAAACTTCCTGATACTCACCTTATTCGGCTCTCAAAGAACAAATTTGCCTTTATTGTATCACACAATCGATACTCGACTCGACCTTCCGGTTTTCAAATACTAAAATAACTGCGCCGAAAGAGAGGAGATTGTAAAAGCACCTGCAAGTGTAAAGATGCTCCGATTTCGGCTTAAATCGGTGTAAAAAACAGACTTCGCTGGTATTATAGGCTTTACACAATCGATATTTGCCTCATCGGAGGAGGAGAGTGAATCTCAACAGCAGGATAGCAGAGTGGCTGAAAGAGATAAAGGAAAAGGGCACTCCCGTAGAAGTTACGAGTTTCTTTGAGGAACTTCCCATAAGGGTAAAGGTTAAGCTCCTCGACTTTGACGATAAATTCCTCCAGTGGGAATCCAATCCGAAACTTACCCTTGCCGCCGATTATGCAGGGAAACTCTTCTTTTACTTTAACGATCCGAACTTCGGGACAAAAAGGCTTCTTGAAGCTCCTGTCACTTACTACGGAAAAAAAATGGTCGAAACGGCTTTCCCGACTCCGTCCGCTGACCCCCGCTTTGAAAGAGAACTTCTGAGGGTCACCGTTTCCGAAAAAGCACCGGTTAAGGGAAGCATAATAAAAGAGGAGGAACTTCCCGTCAGGGTAAGGGATCTTTCGGAAGAAGGAGTGGGAATAATTGTTCCGAAAGGCAAGCTGAAGATGGGTGACGAACTGGAAGTAAATCTCCTGGTGAACGGCATTCCGATAAAAGGGAAAGGTAAAGTCGTGAGGATTGAACCCCATTCGGAAGGAGAGCTGGCCGGCATAAAGTTTACTTCCATTGACAGGAGTGGTAAGAGAACCCTATGCGATTACATTATAAGAAGGCAGAGGGAAATTCTAAATCAAATAAGGCTTTTAACGGAGTAGAGGTGGAAAAGGCGGAAAAGCTCCTGCTTTCCCTCAAGGAGTTGCTCGAAAAGGAAAAAAAACTGCTCCTTTCGGGCATTAAGGGAGAAGATGCCGACAGAATTGTTAAATTAGAGGAGAGAAAGCTGGAACTCCTGTCAGAACTTTCAAAGCTTTCAAGAGAAGACTTCTCCGGACTTGAGGACTTAGTCAGGGAAATCGACAGGCTTAATTCCCAGCTTAAAGCCCTCATAATTAACAACCTCGAAATCATGGAATCCATTATGGAAGAGTTATTTCCCCGCGTAACTTACGGAAGGAACGGCGGCTCGACGTTTGAAAAGAGGGTGTAACTTTCATCAAAATTTCCGATAATAAGATATAACCTTATGCGGGGAAAAGCGTGATCGGCGGAATTGATAGGATAAGCCAGCAGGTTCAGATTTCCCTCCTCAAGGAAATGCTGGAGTTTGAAAAGGAACTTACGGCAGACTTCATTAAGAAGTCTCTGGAATCTCCGGAACTTAATTCCATCTACAAGGGCGATCTAATTAACGTAAAAGCTTAGGAGGCAGAATGTCCCTTTTCTCAGCCCTATCCATAGCAAGCCAGTCTCTCCTCAGCCACAGGAGGGCAATTACAACCACCAACAGGAACTTGACCAACGCTTACACAAAAGGTTATTCACGGGAAGAACCCGTTATCGTAGATTACCCAGGGGCAGGCGTAAGGGTTGAAACGGTTAAGAGGATATTCAGCAAGGTTCACTTCGGCAGGCTTATTACGGAAAACCAGAAGGAGAAGTCCCTGGCGGCTTACAGGGATGCCCTGGAGCAGGTTGAAAGTATATTTAACGATCTTCAAGGCTCGGGGCTTTCACAGGCACTGACGGACTTTGTTAACGCTTTACAGAACGTTTCGGTAGAACCGGGAAATATACCAGCAAGAGCCGAGCTTCTGGCAAAGGCAAAAACCCTTATCGGAAGAATAAGGGACTCATACAACTCTTTATCCGAGATAAAAACAGCGCTGGTATCAAAGATAGGAGACGAAGTTAAAACGGTAAAAAACCTGCTTTCCAAACTTGCCGATATCAACAAATCACTGAAACTTTACGCAGATTCTCCCGAAAGGCTCAACCAATATCTGGACGAAAGGGACAGAACACTTAAGGAACTTTCAAACTACCTGGACGTAAAGGTGCATTTCAACGAAAACGGTACCGTAAACGTTTACTCGGCAAAAGGATTCGCCCTGATACTTGATGAAAGGCCGGGAAGCGTTTCCTTTAAAGTCAACGAAAAGGGAAATGCCGTTGTTTCCATCGGCGGTGTTGATATAACGGAAGAACTTAAATCAGGAAACATGGGTGGGGAACTCAGGGGAATTGAGTTTATAAACGAACTTATGGAAAAGCTTAACACCTTTACCTCCACTTTGGCGGAAAAATTTAACGATATCCACGACGACGGCTACGACTTATACGGTAATAAAGGCGAACTTTTCTTTTCTTCAGACAACGGAAAGCCGATAGACGCAAGTAACATAACGCTTGCTTTTGATGACCCCCGGAAATTCGCGGCGGCTTCAAGCAATCAGTACCTCAATTCCGACAACGGCAACGTTAAAGAGCTTATTAAACTATTTGAGAATACCGTAACCGAACTCGGAAAGAGCTTTTCCGAATACTACAACTCGGAAATCGTATCACGAATCGGAAGCGAGCTTGAACACGTTAAGGAACTCCACTCCAACAGCCGATTCCTGCTTTCGGCCATCGAGGAGAAGGTAAAGGAACTTTCTTCCGTAAACACTGATGAAGAACTCATTAACCTTACGAAATTTCAGAGAGCTTACGAAGCAGCAGCAAGGGTTGTAACCGTTACCGACGAGCTTCTCCAAACCATACTCGGAATGGTGAGGTAAGCCGTGAGAGTACCCGATTCACTGTATTACGATCTCCTTCTGAAATACGACAGGGTAAGGAGCAGGCAGCTTAAAAGAAAAACGGAAGAACTTTCTTCAGGAAAGTCCCTGCTTTACCCCTCGGATAACCCCGTGGACACCACAAGAGTCCTGAGATTCAAGCGCTTCATCGGGGAAATTGAGCAGTTTAACAGGAACATTGACCTGGCCAGAACAAACCTTGAAAACGCAGAAACGGCTTTAAATTCTGCCGTTCAGGTGCTTCAAGAAGCAAGGGTTAAGATAATAGAAATAATGAATACCGGCACCCTCAACGGAGAGGACGCAAAAGTTTTGGCAAATTACTTCGAAAAGGTCAAGGAGTTTGTTATTCAGCAGGG
>JAMORC010000033.1 GCA_027063785.1 Desulfurobacteriaceae bacterium | reverse complement strand
GCAGGATGTTGGAAGTTATGAGAGAACGAAAAGTTTCCATATAGCACAGTTGTTTGTTTTGGCGAAATTTATCCTCTTTAATCTGGGAGTTCTCTTTTTGGTATGGTGGATTTTTCAAACAGTCTCAAGTGTCAAGAAAGCGAAACCCTAACAATCTCAACGTTACCGGAAAGAACAAAACTCCCTTCAATGTAAATAATTCCTCCCCAAAGGAGCTTCGAAACCTCCTCAACTCTTCTCCTCGCTTCTTCAAGCGAAGAACTGTTCCCGAGGTAAGTAGCAGCACAGTCGGCAATGACCGGATCCTCGGCTATTGCCGTAGCAGACCTCGTTTGCCCGAAGCTTAGAGAATGGCCTATCTTACTCGAAGAGGTGCATACTCCCCACTTCCCCGGAGGAAGCTTGAACCCGATCTTTCCATCAACTCTCAAATCACCGGTAATAAGAGCAACCGTCACTCCCCTCCTCAAACTTATGTAAAGGTCACCCCCGTTCTCTATAATAAACTCGCTCAAACCGAAACTCTCTAACTCCCTGCCCACAAAGTAGTTAAAAGCTCCGGCAACCCCGGCCATGGGCCCGACACCGGAAAGCTCCGCCGCCTTTGCCATCTTCAGAACAACGGCAGGAGCTAAAGGAGGAACGCTTACAGGTTCAAGAGAAGCGTAAAATGCGGGATGCTTATCAATAAACTCCTTAAGAACAGCCCTAATGGAAACTACCTTTTCTTTAACTTTCCGAACAATTTCGTCACAGAATTCGCTTTCAGGAACAGAAATCCATAGATCACTTTCCCCCACAATAACTTCAAAGGAGGTAAACCCATCAGGTTTTTGAAACCTCCGGTAGCTCCGCTTCTCCGGAACAATCTTCATCAATCTGACTCTTCAATAAGCCTAGTTATTTCTCTCGACCTCCTAAAGGCAGCATCCACCGCCTCGATGAGAGCAAATCTCCCTCCGTTCTTCTCAAAAGCTCTGAGTCCGGCTATCGTCGTTCCGGCGGGGGAAGTGACCTTATCTTTCAAAACTTCGGGATGTTCTCCCTTAAGCATCTCCGCACAGCCGGCCACGGTTTCCCTAATTAGCTCCAGGGCAAGATCTCTCGGCATTCCCGTAAAGACCGCACCGTCACACATGGCCTCTATAATGGCAAAAAAGAACGCAGGGGAACTTCCCGAAACAGCAGTAACGGAGTCAAAAAGCTTCTCCTCAACGTCAACAACCTTCCCGGTAGCCGAAAGGAGCCGCTTCACCAGTTCTCTATCTTCCTCAAGGAGTCTCTTGTTATCACAGTAAGCAATAACTCCCCTCCTCACTTTTACCAAAATGTTGGGCATAATCCTGACAACTTTCTTATCATCTCCCACTATTCCTTCTACCTTCCTCAAAGGATAACCCGCCGCCATTGAAACAAGAACCTGAGCATCCGTTAAGAAATCCTTTACTTCCCTGAGAACGGCAGACAAAACTTGAGGCTTTACAGCCAGAAAAACCACATCGCAGTTTGAAACCACCTCAATGTTGCTGAGAAAAGCTTTTACTCCATACTTATCCGAAAGGTAGTCCAGCCTCTCCCTGCTGATATCAGAGACAAAAACCTGGGAGGGAATAAGAAATTCACCGTTGACAAGAGCATCAATAAAAGCCTCAGCCATGTTACCGCCGCCGATGAAACCGACCTTCAAGTTCATATCAACTCCTTTACCTGCCTGTATTTAGTTCCTATATTATAGGACTAAGAACTGCCCGGGTGGCGGAACTGGCAGACGCGAGGGACTCAAAATCCCTTGGGCTTTAAGCCCGTGCGGGTTCGATTCCCGCCCCGGGCACCATTTCAAACCGACTGGAAATCTTTTAAATCCCATTCGGAATTTCGGATACTTCCGATTCTACTATCTCCTCCCGAATATGCCTTTATCGCCTCTCCCGTAGCGTTCAGTAATTTGGGCTATTATTATTTAGTTGAGATCTCCAAAAGAGGGAGGTTAAAATGGCAGTACCGTTTACGGCTTACCTGTTTAACAAAAAAGAGGAAATACCCCACCTCGATGACGACCTCATACTCCTCCTTAACGAGATTGCAGCGGCGACGAAGGAGATTGCGGGGAAGGTCAGGAAGGCAGGCCTTCTGGGAATTCTCGGAAGCGCCGGAAAGGTCAACGTTCAGGGGGAGGAAGTCCAGAAGCTCGACGAACTTGCAAACGAAATACTTCTTGAAAATCTCAAAAACTGCGGTAAAGCCTGCCAGATAACATCCGAAGAGATTGAGGACTGCCTCGTAGTTTCCGAATCGGGCTACACCGTGGCCTTTGACCCCCTTGACGGCTCTTCCAACATTGATGTCAACATCAGCATCGGAACGATTTTCTCAATTCACAGAGACAGCGTTTTAAAAGCCGGGAAAGAACAAATTGCTGCAGGTTACGTTATCTACGGTCCGTCAACGATGCTCGTTTTAAGCCTCGGAAAAGGAGTTTCTGCCTTTACCCTCGACCCGGAAAGCGGCAATTTCCTCCTCTCCCACCCGGAGGTAAAACTACCGAAAAAGGGGAAAATCTACTCTATAAACGAAGCTAACAGGGAAAAGTGGACTGAAGAAGGATTAAGAAGATTCATTGACTTCTTAAAAGAAGAAAAATACACCCTCAGGTACGTCGGTTCGATGGTTGCCGATGTCCACAGAACGCTCTTTAAGGGAGGAATCTTCATCTACCCGGCAGACAAGAAGAACACCAGCGGAAAGCTGAGGCTTCTCTACGAGGCAAGTCCCATGGCATTTCTGATTGAACAGGCAGGAGGAATGGCCTCAACAGGAGAAAAACCAATTCTTGAAGTTGTTCCGGAAAAATTACACCAGAGAGTTCCCGTCATCCTCGGAAGTAAGTGGGAAGTTGAGAAATGCCTTGAATTTCTTTCAAATAATTAATTCATAAACTAAATTTTTCTTTCGGATAGGGAGGGGGATTTCTTTGGCCGTGAAAATCCCCGGATATCTCTTTGTCTTGAACTTTTAATAAAAGTTCTTAAAATTCACCCCGTCACGGGTGAACGGGAAGTCCGGTGAAAGTCCGGCGCTGTCCTCGCAACCGTGAGCAGGCAACAAGAAAGGGCTGAAGAACCACTGGAAAGGAAAGGTTAACAGCCGCCTTTCCGGGAAGGTCTCAGCCTTAAAAAGCCTGCGAGCCGGGAGACCGGCCCGTGATGGGTAGGTGAAAACCTGCCCCTTCGCGTCCTGCGGGGGTTCGGGACGCGGGAAAGGAAAGGGGTTTGTTTTGCCTTTTTCTTTTTCCCGCCCTTTTGAACCGCCTGCAGGCGTTTAAAAAGAAAAAACGCCGCAGGAGGTAAACATGAAGACCTATGCTTACGGTTTCCCACGATTGGGGAAACAGAGAGAGTTAAAAAAACTCGTTGAAGGTTACTGGGGAGGCAAAGTAACCGAAAGTGAGCTTCTTCAAGGCATAGAAAGCCTTGAAGAAACGAGGAAGAAAACTTACTGCCGTTACGTTTCCTCTTTCCCAAGGAGTGAAATGACCCTCTACGACCACATGTTAGACGCTGCAATTCTTCACGGCATTTACAAAGTAGAAAACCTTGACGATTACTTCCAACTTTGCAGGGGTAAAAATGCTCTGGAAATGACTAAGTGGTTTAACACAAACTACCACTACCTTGTTCCCGACTTTGAAGGCAGAGTTCCCGACTTCTCTCTTTCTCCGCTTCCCTGGGACAAGTATAAGAGTGGAGAAGAAAATGTTTACATTATCGCACCTTTCACTTTCTTGAAACTTTCAAAAGGTCTAAGGAGAGAATATTTTAGAGAAGCTTTAAAAGAACTAACCTCTCTTATTGTTGAGTTTATACGGGAAAAAGGTTTTAAGTCCGTTCACCTTGACGATCCCGCTCTTGTCATGGAGTTAACCGACGATGAGTGGAGTGCCGTTGAAAAAGCTTACAGTATCTTCGCGGATGTAGATGCAAAAATTAATCTGTTTACTTACTACGACAGCATTGATAGATTAGAACTTTTGTTCAATCTTCCGCTCTCCGGAATAGGAGTCGACCTCATCCACGATAGAGGAGAAAACTACTCTCAGTTGAAGAAACTTAAAACAGATAAAACTGTGTTTCTGGGTGTTGTCGACGGCAGAAACATCTGGAGGTGCGACGTATTCAGAGCAGCAAATCTGGTGAAGGAGTTCTCTGAGGACTTCAACGTAGTTGTTACAAATGCCGCTCCCCTTTTCCATCTTCCTGTAAACCTTGAAGGAGCCACACTTCCAGAAAAGCTTTTACGTAAAGTGGCTTTTGCCGAAGAGAAGCTTAACGAAATTTCTCTGATTGCAGAAGTTGTCGGCGGATATAACGACACCGCAAAGGAATGGACTAAAGACTTAAACGTCTCATTCGGCTTTGACGAGGACGTAAAAAGCAGAGTCAAGAACCTGACCGAAGAAGATCTCAATCGTAAAGTTTCTTACAGTGAGAGGAAAAAAATTCAGCAGGAAATTCTAAAGCTTCCCCTTTTCCCCACTACAACAATAGGTTCTTTCCCCCAAACAGAAGAAATAAGAAGAATAAGACTTTTACACCGCAAGGGTAAACTGGATAAAGAGTCCTATAAAACATTCATAAGGGGAGAAATAGCAAAAGCAATTCAGATACAGGAAGACTTGGGACTTGACGTCCTTGTTCACGGAGAGTTTGAAAGAACAGATATGGTTGAATTCTTTGCAGAGAAGCTGGAAGGAATAGCTACAACGGGTAACGGCTGGGTTATCTCTTACGGAACCCGTTGTTATCGTCCCCCTATTATTTACGGTGATGTGAAAAGGACAAAAGCTATGACAGTAGAAGAGGTAGCTTTTGCCCAGAGTTTAACAGATAAGCCCGTTAAGGGAATGCTTACAGGTCCCGTAACGATTATAGCCTGGAGTTACGTAAGAGAAGATGTCCCAACCTCTGAAGTGGCTTACCAGATAGCTCTTGCCATTAAAGACGAGATTAAAGATTACGAAAAGGCCGGCATAAAAATCGTTCAGATAGACGAACCTGCGATAAGAGAAAAAGCCCCTATTAAGAAAAGGCATTGGAATGAATATTTCGATTGGGCAATTAAGTCCTTCAGGCTTTGCTGTTCTTCTGCTAAGCCCGAAACTCAGATCCATACTCACATGTGTTACTCCGAATTTGGCGAGATTATGGAATACATAGTGAAAATGGACTTTGACGTTATTTCCATCGAGGCTTCCCGTTCTAAGGGAGATATACTTGAGGCTTTTGAAAAGGTCAACTTCGACAGACAAATAGGGCTTGGCGTTTGGGATATTCATTCTCCTTACGTTCCATCCGTAGAGGAAATGAGAGAGATTGTTGAAAGGGCACTGAGGGTCATTCCCAAAGAAAATTTCTGGATCAATCCCGACTGCGGTCTAAAGACCAGAAGGTGGGAAGAAGTTATTCCGGCCCTTAGAAATCTCGTGAAGCTTGCAATGGATTTGAGAAGAGAAAAGACCGTCTAGTTTTTCCTTGTCCTTTCACCTTCCCCGGCCCCTCCTGATAGGAGGGGCACAATTCTTAAACGTCTTCTTACCACGTTTGAGCAATATATAATATTGAATAGAACCTTTATTCAGAGGGAGAGATGGAATTTTACGATGTTATTGTTATCGGGGGAGGACCCGCCGGCTTTAACGGAGCAAAAACCGTAAAGAAGCTCTATTCGGAAAAGAGAATCCTCGTTATAAACGACAGAGAAAATCTTCAGATACCCTGCTCTATTCCCTATGTCGTTGCAGGAAAGTTGCCCTTGGAACAGAACGTATACCCCTTGAAAAAGCTTTCCGAAATTGGTGATTTAGTGATAGACAGGGTTACCTCAGTGGACGTTTCAAGCTCTTCTCTTTTTACGGCATCGGGCAAAAGCTACCGGTTTGAAAGGCTCATCATTGCAACGGGTTGGGTTCCCCGGAGGCTGAACGTCCCCGGCGAAGACCTGGACGGGGTTTTCTACATTGATACCTCTACAGAATCAGTAAAAGAGATGGTTTCGAAAGTAAAAGAGGCAAGAAAAATAGTCTTCATAGGAGGAGGATTTATAACTGTCGGCTTTGCCGACCTTTTGAGTCAGACTTATCCCGAAAAGGAGATAACCGTAATAGAGGCAACCGACAGGCTCGCCTCCGGCGTTTTTTCACACGAGTTTGAATCCGAAATCTCTTCTTCTCTTGCTTCAAGGGTTCGCCTTTTAAAAGAAGAGAGAGTAAAAGCCATCGAAGGGAAAGGAAAGGTAGAAAGGGTAGTAACTGAAGGCGGTTTCGTAGATGCTGACCTTGTTTTTATTTTCATCGGTTTTCTCCCAAACAGCAGACTTGCCGTTGACGCCGGACTTGAGACGGAGAGAGGGTTCATAAAGGTTGACAGGTTTTTAAGAACTTCTGCCGATAACGTCCTTGCCGCCGGCAACTGCATCTACCACTGGTGTCCGATAGACGGGGAGTTTACTCCGGGAATGGTTGCGGCGGTTTCGGCAAGGGATGGAAGGATTGCAGGAGCAAACGTTTCTGGTCCAGAAATCAAAGATACGGGGATAGTTCCGACGGGGATAACCGAAGTTGAGGGTAAGTATTACGGCTTTGCCGGCTATACGGAGGAATTATTAAAGAAGAAAGGAATAAGCTCTGTCTCTGCATCGGTAGAAAGTTCAGACGGTTATCCCGGAAGTTTAGAAGGCGTTAAAAAGCTAAAAGTTAAGCTCTACTTCTTGAAAAACGGTAAGCTCGTCGGGGGAGAAGTAAGAGGAAGCACAAAGGTTGTAACTTACTTGGTGGACCTTATTTCAGAGCTTATAAAGACCGGCAGAGGTGTTGACTATCTTTTATCAACCCCTTCCGTTGCCTTCCCGCCGACAACGCCGCCGCCTCTTTTACAGCCGCTTCAGGAGACTGCACTTATTGCCAAAAAGGAGCTGATTTGAAAAGGGTTGCAGTAGTTGACATCGGTTCAAACACCGTAAAGTTCGTGGTCTATCAGGTAAAAGGAAGGAAGATAAAGAAACTGCACTCCGAATCCTTCTACCTCAGACTTCTCAATCACCTAAAAAAAGGAGAGCTTTCAAAGGAAGGAATTGAGAGGTTAAAGATCATCCTGGAAAGCTTTAAGGAGAGAATCTCCGAGTTAAAGCCCGAGTGCACGTTTGCCGTTGCCACCTACGTCCTCAGAATTGCAAAAAACAGAGAAGAAATCTTAAAGGAGATTTCAAAGATTTTTCCCGTTAAAGTCCTCTCCGGAGAGGAAGAGGCCTACTTCTCAGCACTCGGAGCACTTTTGGACGTAAAACTTAAAAAGGGACTCCTATTTGACATAGGAGGAGGAAGCCTCGAGGTATGCGAAATCGTTAACGGAGAACCGGGAACGTGCAGGAGCTATCCCCTGGGAACTCTTGAGTTCGGCGATGCCGTCATCGACGGAAAGGTTGAAGACGTAAGGAGAATCAGGTGGAAGGTCAGACATTATGTTAACCCCTACGATTTTGAAGTTTCAGAAAGCGAAGTTCTCATCGGCGTCGGCGGAAGCGTAAGACCCTTAAAAAAAATCGCCGGAAAAAGGCGGATAAAGAAAAAAGAACTTAAAAGGATTGTTGAAGAACTTCTTTCCCTTTCTCCCGAAGGTATATCGGAAAAGTTCGGCATTCCCCTTGAAAGGGCAAAAACGGTTGCCGTTGCAGCCGTAGTAGCCCTTGAGCTTATGGATATATTTAAAGTTAAGGAGCTTGTCGTTTCAAAGTTCGGCATAAGGGAAGGACTGGTCTATAAAAGGGTGGTCTTAGATGGGGAATGCTAAGAAGAAAATAAACCTTTCTGCCCCGGAACTCTACATAAACAGGGAACTTTCCTGGCTTGAGTTTAACAGGCGCGTTTTGGAGGAGGCCCAGGACGAGACAAATCCGCTCCTTGAAAGGCTGAAGTTCATTGCAATTTTCTTCACTAACCTTGACGAGTTCTTTATGATCAGGGTTGCGGGCCTCAAGAAGATGGTGGCCGCCGGAATCAACAAACCCTCCTTCGACGGCCTGACCCCAAAGGAGCAGCTAAAGAAGATTTCTAAAAAGACAAGGGAACTTTTTAGGGAAACCGAGAAGACATACAAAAAACTCATCTCCCTGCTCATGGAAGAGGGTATTCACATCTACTCTTACTCTAAACTACCGTCAAGGCTAAAGAAAAAGGCAGACAGCTACTTTAAGGAGTTTGTCTTTCCCGTTCTAACGCCCCTTGCAGTAGACTTAACCCATCCCTTTCCCCACCTGCCCTCCCTGTCGTTTAACATAATCGTCGAGATGATAGGATCCGAACTGAGGTTCGGCCTTGTCCCCGTTCCCAAGGTTCTCCCGAGGTTCGTGGAGCTGGAAGAGGGAAAGTTTGTCTACTTAGAAGACCTGATAGTTAACCACCTGAGCGAACTTTTCCCTAAACAGCAGATAAGGAGCTTCGCAACGTTCAAGATAACGAGGGACGCAGATATAGTAATCCAGGAAGATGAGGCCGACGACCTCCTCGAGGCAATAGAGAAAGGACTGAGGAACAGAAAGTTCGGAGAGCCGGTCAGGCTTGAGATAAACGGAGGATCAGAGCTAACCCTCTCTTTCCTGAAAGACGAGCTGGAGCTTGCCGAAGAAGACATTTACAGGATGAATATTCCCCTCAAACTTTCAGACCTCTGGAACCTTTACAGGCAGGTTGAGAGGCCGGACTTGAAGTTTCCTCCTTACGTTCCCTACTACCCACCCCAGTTTGAAGTTGAAGTTTTCACAGCCCTAAAGAGCGGCAGTTCCGTCCTTTTCCACCCTTACGAGTCCTTTGACCCGATAGTTGAGCTGATTGAGGAAGCGGCAGACGACCCGAACGTCCTTGCCATAAAGCAAACCCTTTACAGAGTCGGGAAGAACTCTCCAATCGTTGAAGCTCTCAGCAGGGCAGCTCAAAAAGGAAAAGAGGTAACGGCAATAGTCGAGCTTAAAGCCCGGTTTGACGAGGAAAGCAACATAGTCTGGGCAAAAAAACTCGAAGAGGACGGAGTTCACGTCGTTTACGGAGTCCCCGGACTCAAAACCCACGCAAAACTCCTAATGATTGTCAGGAAAGAAGAGGGGAAAATCAAGCGCTACGTCCACATAGGAACGGGGAACTACAACGTCGAGACCGTAAAGATTTACTCCGACGTAAGCTACCTAACAAGCGACGAAACCACCGGCGAAGACGTTTCGAGGATATTCAACGTCATAACGGGATACTTCCACCCGCCCCAGCTTAAAAAGCTCTTCATCTCGCCGGTTAACCTGAAGGAGAAAATCCTTTCACTTATTGAGGAAGAAAAAGAGAGAATAGTCGCGAAAATGAACTCCCTCGTTGACCCGGAAGTGATACAGGCAATCTACAGGGCTTCCCGGAGAGGAGTAAAGGTTGAACTGCTCGTCAGGGGAATTTGCTGCCTGAGGCCGGGAATTAAGGAAATAAGCGAGAACGTAAAGGTCATAAGCATAGTAGGTAAATACTTAGAACACGCAAGGATTTTTTACTTCCAGAGCAAGGACGAGGTCTTTATCAGCAGCGCCGACTGGATGCCGAGGAACTTCCACAGGAGGGTTGAAACCCTCTGTCCGGTCGAAGAGCCCGAGCTAAAAGAGAAACTGAAAGAAATTCTCGAAATTCAGCTAAAAGACACCGCAAAGGCAAGGATTTTACAGCCCGACGGAAGCTACGTAAGGCCGGAAAGGAGAGACTTTAACTCCCAGGAGTACTTTGAGAAATGGGTAAGAGAGTATTCCTTGTAAGGCACGCAAAAGCGCTAAAAAGGGAAGAGTGGAAAGGGGACGACTGCAAAAGACCGTTAACCCGAGAAGGAGTTAAAGAATTCAGGGAATTTATAAAGTGGCTATTGCCCGTTTTCCCGAAAAGGGTAAAGCTAATTTCCTCTCCTTGCGAAAGGGCTTTGAGGACTGCCGAAATCTTTGCCGAGTTTCTAAAAACAGATGTAGCGGTTGATGAGAGGCTGAAACCCGACGCCGAGCCCGATGACTACACGGCCGTAATAAAGGAAAACAGGGGAAATCTCATCCTTGTCGGCCACGAACCCGATATCTCTCTTTTCCTCAATTCAATTACCTGCGTTTCACCGGCGAAACTTGCCTTTAAAAAGGGAGCAGTTGCCGAGCTTAGAAGAAAGGGGGACATCTGGAAGCTTTACGCGCTGTTTAATCCGGCCAGTTTGAAGTTGAAAGTATAATTAACCAGTCTTTATATTATTAAGTTAGGAAACCAAATTAAGAGGGGATTATGGGGAAACTTAAAAGTTTCATCCTAAGCCTCTGTATTCCCACTTTTTTATTATTAAGCGGTTGTGGAGTTAGTAGTTCTTCCAATCAATCCTCTTCTTCATCTTCTCTTCCGGGAAGAGCTGTTCTTGGACCTCTCGCAGATGCACTGGTCAGGATTTACGAGGTTGGTGATAACGGAACTCTACTTCTTAAATGGGAAGAGAGGACGACTAGCGGAAAAGAACTGCAAGACATAGGATTATTCAATTCCCATTCCGGAGAACTTAACCCGAATAAGTTCTATCTGTACGAAGTTACCGGTGGGTGTGACTGGGACGTAAATGACGATGGTAGTAAAGATGACAGCTGCACGGAGAACAAAGGGAAGGTGAGGTTGCTCATAAAGGGAGAAGATGTAAAGAACCTGGGGGCTAATGAGTTAAGAGTTACGTTACTCAGCGAATTTATTTACGAACAATTAGCTTATGAGCTTGATAACAGTTCGCGCTTGGAAAAGGGTATAGACTATTTGAGCGGAATTCTCGTGACTAAAGATATAAACGGTGACGGGGAAGTAGATACAAGAGATGTGGCTGCTTTCCATCCCGTAGAGAATAGAGATGCTCTTCCTTTCTCTTTCAAGGAAAAGATGACCTCTTTATCAAGAGATCTTCTTAACGGCACTGAAGTTGTTTTCTCTTATACCAAAACTTCCAGTAGAATGAACATAAATTTTAAAATTACAAATGCAACAGCAGACAAAGTAGTTGGATTCTACTCTCCCAACATTAGCAAAGTTTTCCTTCTTTTTGTTTCAAGTGACAGTTTCATAAAAGTGCTTGATATATCGGATCCTTTCAACATCCATGAAGTTGGAAACGTGACTTCTCTTGGCTATGTATTTCCGGATTTCTCCCACGCTCTTTCACCAGACGGCAAAAAGTTCGCTCTGTTTAATAATGGAAAACTCTACATCGTTAATGAAAATGGTGAATTTTACAATCCGTATAACTCTACGAGACCTGTAGAAGATTTTGTTTTTTCTCTTGATAACGATAATATCATTTACATGGATAATGGAACATCTGTAATCCAAGTTGACTTAGAAAGCGGTGCATCCAAAGAGTTATATAATTACAGTGAAACAGTTACTTGGGGACATAAACTGTTTATTGATAGTAACCGCTTGTTCCTGTTAATGCCCGATGAAGGAGAGGGATTAGTAATCAACCTTTCAGATTCAAGTGTTAAAAACTTTGATTTTAATGCTACCGGAAATCCTAAAGTTTTAATTTTCAATGGAAAACTATTCGTATACGACAGTAATAGTGGTAACCTCAAAATCTATGACGTTAGAAACATTAGCGATGATTTACGGAAGATAAAGGAACTACAGCTGGAAGATGACCTTGGCGACTTTGCTGTTACTCCCAAGGGAAGCAGAATCGTGATTTACGGAACGTCTAAAGCGGTTGTTATTGATGCTGTAAATCTTGAGGAACTGGGAGTTCTTGATGCAAACTTTTTCAGGGGAGAAGTTATTCCTATTAACGAGTCAGAAGCCTTAGTTATTGCTAAGAAGAAAACGGGCTACGATCTATACTTATTTGACTTAAATAGCTCCGTTCACGAAAAAGTTACGAAAGAACTTAAAATTCCACATGATGCCGATTTTCCCATCAGCACAGGAAGCAACCTTTGGCTTTACAGCGAAGATGAAGGTAGCCTTTACTACTTAAATTTTAAACACTATCCGGAAATAAAAGTTAAAACCTTTGGAATCCTTGACTCCTCAAAGGATATATGCGCTATATTTCCCCTCGGCAAAACCAAAATTGGCTTATTAGAAGACCAGGATGAAAATGTTTTCAATTTACACACATTTTCCTACTTTTCATTTGACGGCGGTTGGAATCAAATCATAGAAAGTGGAGTAATTTTTAAACTTCACGAAGACGATAGACTGGAACACGTGGCCTGGAGCAGCGATTTCTCTAAGTTTGTCGGATTGCTTTACTACGATTACGAAGTGGACGCTGATACAAAAATGGGTTATTCTCTCGTAGAGATAGATCCCTACAATGGGACTTTGAATGAGTTAATTGACATAACTGACTGGTATGGACACAGTGGCTTTTTAGTAATGGATGAAGGTTATAGGTGGAAAACTTCAACTCTTGACACAGGAGTTGTGTTTGTACAGGATGGAAATCTCAAGATATACAACCCTGATGCTAACGCCACGGAGGATTATTCCCTTAACGGGACTGTCGTTGCTGTTCTTTCCGGTGATGAGGGAGACAAACTTGCCGCTGTAGTTTCTAAAGACGAAGACCAAAAAGTCTATCAGGTTTATCTTTACGCTCTAAAAGGAGACTCCCACACGGAGCTTGTTGCTTCCGGAGTTGGTTGTCCATTCAATGAAGAATATGAATATGAAGATGATGACGAATCATCACTTCCAGTTATGGCTTTTTCTAAAGATGGGAAATTTGCAGCAATGGTTTGTAGAGATTTCGATTATATTAAAGTAATGAAACTCTTTGGAAACAAATATGAGAATTTTATTATTTTGCCCTATTATTCAACATATGTCGGCTTTACAGATGACAACAGGTTCCTAATTTTAAGGAACGAAGACCTAACAGATGAAAACAAGGATATCCTCAAAATTGTTCCCCTTAACATTGATTGAGCAGGCAGGGGATACCCCTGCCTGCTTTATAAAAAGCAGGAGTATTTCTTTTTGACTTCTTCCGTATATTCTCTTTTTTTTGCGTTTTCGTAAACAATCAGAGGAGGCAGCACGCTTATACCTTTCCCACCTCCCTTTATGCATTCAAGGAGAAAAAGATTGGCTTCCTCATCCTTTTCCGGATATATAAATCGAAGTTTCTTTGGCTCCAAAGCGTATCTCCTGCAAAGGCAAATGCCGTCGACAAATCGAGCTGTGGGAAGAAGTAGGTAAAACCTGCCTCTGTTTTTTAGAAGGTAAGACGCGGCCTTTATAAAGTCCTCAAGAGTGGCAAGTATCTCCTGCCTGGCAACTGCCCTGTGATTTCCTTTTGAGACATTTCCCCTTCCGACTTCTATGAAGGGGGGATTTGAGACGACTATGTCGAACTCTCCGGAGCGGAAAGCGGACTTTACGTCCTTAACGTTAAGATGCACAGCCTTAAACCTGCCGGAAACTTCGTTGATTTCGGCATTTTTCTCTGCCAGCAGGACGTTTTCCTTTAGGACGTCGAGGCCGACGGCCGTTAAGTCCGGATATTTAAGGAGCAGGAGAATCGGAATAACCCCGCAGCCGGTTCCGAGGTCTATCAGCTTCTCCTTCCCCTTTACCCTGACAAAGTCTGCAAGCAGAAACGTGTCCGTCCCGAACCGAAAACCGTCCTTTATCTGGTAAAAGCGGGTCTTTTCGTTGAGAAAGGTCGATATATCCCAGTTTCTATCCACAGAGCCTGTCCTTTACGCTCTTTACGTACCTTTTTATCTGCTCAATCCACCTCAGGAAATCGTTGGTGTCGTCAAAGTAATAGTTGGCAACATCACCGACAACGTGCTCAAAGTTCGCCGGTCTGCTTTTCAAAAACTCTTCAAGTTCGGCCATAAGCTCATCTGCCGATTCGCAGTCGGAAATCTCCTCTTTTACTATTTCCCACTCTGACCTTCCCTCTTCCACTCCGTAAGCAAAGGCCGAAAGCAGGGAGTAAAAACGGGGATACTTCTCCTCAAATTGCTTCTCCTTTTCGTAATCCACAACTCCTCCCTTACCGAACGGGATAAGCCGTAAAGACTATGAAACCAAACTTCCCACGCCTTTTCAATATTAACCGGCCATTTTCCGCCATCTTTAAAAGTAATTTTTCCCCGGATCCTCTATTAATATAGCTATAGGCCTTTTCTCCCGTAAATCAACACCGGCCTTTATTTCCGACCCTGTAATGCAAGAAAGCCGGGCACACTCACCCCGTTGAAATTGGGAATCCTGCGAATAGTTTAACCTTGCAAACCTGATCGGGAGGGAATATGGCACAGTTCATAGATAGAGCAAAGATATTCGTTCAGGGCGGTCACGGAGGAAACGGCTGCGTTGCCTTCAGGCGTGAGAAGTTTGTCCCCAAAGGGGGACCTTCGGGAGGAAGCGGAGGCAAAGGCGGCGACGTCATTCTCGAGGCCGACAGGAACGTTCATACCCTGCTTGACTTCAAGTATAAGCGCCACTACAAAGCCGAAAGGGGAAGGCACGGAGAAGGAAACAAGAGAACCGGGAGAAGCGGAAAAGACCTGATAATAAAAGTTCCCGTGGGAACGGTGGTGAAAGATGCGGAGACGGGAGAAATCCTCGGGGACTTGACCGAACACGGGCAGAGGCTCATTGTGGCCAAAGGAGGAAGGGGAGGAAGGGGAAACGCCGAGTTTGCAACGCCTACAAGGCAAGCTCCCGATTTTGCCGAGCCGGGAGAACCGGGAGAGGAAAGGTGGATAGAGCTTGAGCTGAAGCTCCTTGCCGATGTCGGGCTTGTGGGATTTCCAAATGCCGGCAAGTCAACATTTCTGTCGAGGATTTCGGCCGCAAAGCCGGAAATCGCCGACTATCCCTTTACAACTCTGAGGCCCATCCTCGGCGTTACCGAAGTTGACGGCTACTCCTTTGTCGTTGCAGATATTCCGGGACTTATAGAGGGAGCACACAAGGGGAAAGGGCTCGGCCACGAGTTCCTGAGGCACGTTGAGAGGACGAAGCTCCTCCTTCACCTGATAGATCTAACAAACCCTGAAATGGATCCGAGAGAAGCTTTTGAAAAGATCAACAGGGAGCTTGAGCTATACTCCCCCGAACTTGCCAAAAAGCCTCAGATAGTCGTCGGCACAAAGATCGACGCCCTTCACGACAGAAACCTTATTAAGGAGCTTAAAAACTACTTCGAGAAAAAAGGTTATCCTTTCTTCGCCGTTTCTGCAGTTACCGGAGAAGGAATGGAAGAGCTAATGAGATTTGTTGCAAAGAAGCTGAAGGAGCTTAAAAATGCTGAGTAAGGCAAGGAGGATAGTTATAAAGGTCGGCTCTCAGCTCCTTTCGAGCGGAGAAGGAATAGACTCAGACTTCCTGAAAAATCTCGCCGGACAGGTAGAGGAGATAAGAAAGACGGGCAGGGAGGTTGTAATCGTAAGCTCAGGCGCCGTCCTTGCCGGAGTTAAAGCCCTGAAACTCGGAAGGAAACCCCATTCCCTCTCGGAAAAACAGGCATTATCGGCCGTGGGACAGCCTTACCTTATGGAGGAATACAGGAAGGCTTTTAAAGAATTCGGAACGGAAGTTGCCCAAGTTCTCCTTACAGCCGAAGACTTAAGGTCAAAGGAAAGGTTTCACAATGCAAAAAACACCATGGAAGCTCTCCTGAGGTTCGGCGTTGTCCCCGTAGTTAACGAAAACGACACCGTATCCGTTGAAGAGATAAAAATCGGAGACAACGACAACCTTTCTGCCCACGTCTCCGTTCTGGTTGACGCCGACCTGCTGATAATCCTTACCGTTACCAACGGCATTTACGACAGGGATCCCAACAGGGATCCCGAAGCGAAGCTGATTCCCGTCGTGGAGAATCCCGAACAGCTCCTCGATATCTGCGACTTTTCGGGAAAAACAGATTTCGGCACGGGAGGTATGTGGACAAAAGTGGAAGCTGCAACAAAAGCCGTAAAGAAAGGAATTCCTGTAATCGTCGCGGGCGGCAGAGAGGAAAACGTCCTCCTTAGAATCCTCAGCGGAGAAAGAGTGGGGACCCTCTTCCTTCCGGAAAAAAAGTTAAGGGCAAAAACTTACAGAATCCTGTTTCTCATGAAACCGGAGGCAAAAATCTTTATAGATGAAGGAGCCGAAGAAGCCGTTATAAAAAAGGGAAAAAGCCTGCTGTCAAAAGGAGTTAAGAAAGTAGAGGGCAATTTCCGCAAAGGAGATGCCGTAGAAGTCTATAATCTTAAAGGCGAGCTTCTGGGCAAAGGACTGGCAAGGTGCAACAGGGAGGAACTGGAGTCATCAAAACTCTGCATTCACAGAGATGAATTTGTACTTCTAAAGGACAGTTAAAAACCGACAAAACGGAGCTTCAGAAAGATGATTTGCGAAAAAGTTCTCAAAGAAAACTCATTTTTCCGATACATCCTCTTCGCAGTTTGCGACGTTTTTGAAAATGACTATCAATTTTTCGCCGCATCAATAGCGTATTACACACTAATGTCCGTAATACCTTTGTTCATTTTTCTCTTTTTTCTCGGAATGGCAGTTCTCAACATTAACTTCGAACACTTGATACCAAAGGAAATTCTCGATTCGCCCTTAAAACCGATTTTTCTACAAATAGAACAGGTAATAAATAATTCCGGATTTCTTTCGGGAACGGCTGCCGTAATAATGCTCTGGTTTTCCAGGGGAATTTTCCTTTCCATAGAGCGCTCTTTCTGCGAGATTCTTAAAGTGGAAAATCCGGCCGGTTTTTTCTACAGACACATCGCCATACTTCTGGTTATTTTCCTTTTATGGATACTTATGTTCGTTTTTTACATAGCAAAGTTCCTATTAGCAATGCTGCTTCCTCAATTTCCCGAATTATCTTTCCTCTCCGGACTTCTTGTTCCCGTTCTGGTTTTCGTTATCCTCGTAAGTATTTACTACTTTTTCCTCCCGGTTTCACTTCCCATAACTTTTATACTTAAAATCTCGGCTTTTGTGTTTTTTCTCCTGGTTGTATTTGAAAGGTTTTTTATCTGGTTTGTTCTGAATGTTTCCAAAGTCAGTCTTTTGTACGGTTCTTTTGCCGCCCTTATCATATTTTTACTATGGATATACTACTCTGCAACAGTTATCCTCCTCGGGGTCGGAATAGTCAAAGGAAAGCTCATTGCCGACGGGGAACTATAATTTGAAATGAGGGGGTCTGATGAAAGTGGTTAAAAGCCCGAAAGAAATTAGAGCAATTTCCGAAGCTCTTAAGAGAATCGGCAAAAAAATCGGTTTTGTCCCCACCATGGGTTACCTCCACGAAGGTCACTTAAGCCTTGTAAGAAGGGCAAGAAAGGAAAACGACGTGGTGGTTGTGAGCATTTTTGTTAATCCCACTCAGTTTGCCCCCGGAGAAGATTTTGAGAGATACCCGAGGAATCTCGACAGAGACATCGAACTACTGAGAAAAGAGGGCGTCGATTTTCTCTTTGCCCCTGACGTTAAAGACATGTATCCCGAAGGCTTTTCAACATTTGTTGAAGTAAAAGGGCTGACAGAAGGGCTCTGCGGGGCAAAAAGGCCCGGACACTTCAGGGGAGTCGCAACTATAGTTACCAAGCTCTTCAACATCGTAGCCCCCGACAGGGCTTACTTCGGAAAGAAAGATTTTCAACAGCTTCAAGTTATAAAGAGACTTGTAAAGGACTTAAATATCCCCGTTGAAATTGTCGGCTGTCCCATCGTCAGAGAAAAAGACGGCCTTGCAATGAGTTCCCGAAATGTATATCTGAAACCGGAAGAAAGAGAGTCCGCCCTTTCACTATACCGGGCTTTGAAGCTTGCAGAAGAACTTTACCGAAAGGGTATAAGGAACGCCGAAGAGGTAAAGAAGGAGCTTATTGAATTTATAGAGTCCCATCCGAAGGCAAAAGTCGATTACGTCGAAGTAGTTGATTCAAACACGCTGAAGCCTGTTGAGGAAGTCGAAGAAGGGACTCTCATTGCCCTCGCAGTCTTCGTCGGCAACGCCCGATTGATAGATAATTGGGTTGTGGGAGAAAAGTTATAAGCTCGGGAGGAGGAAATGGTTTATGAAATCTCTTTAAAAACAACAGGAAGGGATCAATTCATTGACATCACAAGACAGGTTGAGGCAATTATCCTTCAGTCCGGAATAAAGAACGGCATTTGCGTTATTTACGTACCCCATACAACGGCAGCCGTCACGATAAACGAAAACGCAGACCCCACCGTAAAGAAAGACATAAAAGTCATGCTCGACAAGCTGATTCCCTGGAGGGAACCTTTCTACGAGCACGCGGAAGGAAACTCTGCTGCCCACATAAAGTCCTCCCTTATCGGCTGCAATGAAACCGTGATAGTTCAGGACGGGAAACTGCTTCTCGGAACGTGGCAGGGTATATACTTTTGCGAATTTGACGGACCAAGGACAAGAAAAGTTTACGTAAAGGTAATAGAAGGTTAGGAGCAGGAGAGTAAGCCGGGTTCTGTTCTAAGGGGCCATTTATCTTTGCGGCTTACCCGCCGGCATCGGGCGGGCCACCCTCAAGCGCCGGCCTATTTAGCCTTGCTCCGGGAGGGGGTTGCCGTGCCTCCTCCCCTTGCGGGTCGGAGCGGTGGTCTCTTACACCACCGTTTCACCCTTACCACCTTATAGGTGGCGGTCTCTTCTCTGTGGCCCTTTCCGCAGGGTTACCCCTGCCCGGCTTAACGCCGGCTCCCTGCCCTGTGGAGCCCGGACTTTCCTCCGGAGGATTCTCCTCCGGCGGCCCCTCTTCCTGCTCCCAGTTAAAATATAGCCTTCTGACCGCTACTTGCTAACTTCCCTGCCCAGCTTTTCCTCTACCGACTTTATCTTCTGCTCCAGCCTGTTGCTTTTCCCCTTCCTTATGTCAAACTTGACAACCGAATAAACCCTGTTGCAGTCCGGTTCGAGCTGCTTGTAAGCTTTTCCTATAAGCTCAAGAGCTTCCTCAACGGTCTCGGTCTCAAAAACCGTTCCCATAGGAGTAAGCTTGTAGGGAATCCCGCTTTCATCTATAAGCTTTATAATCCTCGAAACGTAAGGACTCACGCTTTCTCCTCTATCCGTGGGAAACATTGCAAACTCCACCAGTACCGACATACCTTATCCTCCTGAGGTTTTCTTAACGGTTAATTTATGTCCTTCCCGGAGGCAGCATGAAGAAGCTCGGGCTCTGCATCGGCGAACCGTCAACGAGGGAAGTGGAATTTGTCGGCTCAACGGGAGTGAAGCTCGGCGACTACGTAGAGCTTTTCTACGAAGGGAGAAAGGTACTCGGCTTCATAAGCGACGTAAGGAGGGTCAGCAGGAACATCCCCTCCGACCTCGAACCCGAAGACCTGGAAAAGGTAAAGAGAATCGTCGGAAACGACTCCTACTTCGTAGGGAAAATAACGATACTCGGAGACCCCGACAGCAGGATGTTTATCCCGAGAATTCCTCCGGCTCCGGGAACTGAAGTCTTCCTGGCATCCCGGGAAACCCTGAAAAAGGTTTTCGGTGAAGACGACGGGACAAAGGTTCACGTCGGCCACCTCTTAACAAGGGAAGATGTCAACGTTTACATAAGCATAGACAGCATAGTCAGCAGGCACCTTGCAGTCCTTGCAGTAACCGGAGGGGGTAAGTCCAACACGGTATCGGTAATACTCGAGGGCCTTCTGGAGAAGGACGGAACTATCCTCGTCTTTGACATGCACGGAGAATACGTCAACTTTGATTTCCAGAGAAACGGAAAACCGGCCGTTAAAAGCATCCCCCTTACCTTAAACCCCATAAGGCTCAGCTACCACGAGTTCAGGCTCTTTGCAAACGTTGACGACAGTGCTTACATACAGGACAGGTTCTTGAGGAGAGTCTTTAAAGAAACCGTCGAAGCAATCCAGAACGGAGAAATCTATCCGAGCAAGTTCTGGGAAGAACTGCAGGGAAAACTCGAAGAACTCGAAAGTAACGAAGATTACCGGGATGACAGAAAGTCAATAACTGCCGTTAGAAACAAAGTTCAGGACATGCAGGACTTCTACGGAGATCTCTTTGCCCTCGATCAATCCCCCATTGTCGAACAGATAGAGTTCGGGAAACTGAACGTCATAGACCTTTCGCACGTTGACGAAAAAGTCGCCGACATTATCGTCAGCCACGTCCTCAGGAACGTCCTGGAGGCAAGGAAAAAGAACGTCAGGGAGGGCTCTGGAGGCCTCGAGTATCCCCTCTTCATGGTGCTTGAGGAAGCCCATATCCTCGCATCTTCTACCATAAACACCCGCTCCCGCTATTGGATATCGAGGATTGCAAGGGAGGGAAGGAAGTTCGGCCTTGGCCTCTGCCTCGTTACCCAGAGACCGAAAGCTCTTGACTCAAACGCCCTCTCTCAGGCTAACAACATGATAATACTGAAACTCGTAGAACCCGGAGACCAGAGGCACGTTCAGCAGGCATCCGAAGCCCTAAGCTCGGAACTGGTTCAACAGCTACCCTCACTCAACGTCGGAGAAGCCCTTCTCATGGGACAGATGATTCCCGTCCCGGCGCTGGTTAAGATCAAAAAGGCAAGGGCAAAGAAGGGCGGGACTGATATAAGTGCAGTAAAATCTTGGAGAGAGTTCAGGGAAAAGAGAAAGGAACTGGTGAAGAAAAGGCTAAAAGACATTGAGGATTTGGACTCCCTGGAGTAAACCGTGGATGTGGTGAGAGAAAAGAAGAGAATAGCCCTGTACTCAGTTTTATTGAACTTATTTCTTTCCCTGCTCAAAATCCTAACCGGAATCCTCTCCGGTTCGGCCTCCCTCGTTGCTGACGGCATCCACTCATTGGGAGACCTTGCAGCTGCACTCTCCGTTTACGCCGGAATAGTCATAGCCAATATGAAGATAAAGGGCTTTCCCTACGGTCTTTACAAAGTGGAAAACATAATTTCTCTTGCCAGCGCCTTCGCCATATTCTTTGCCGGCTTTGAAATAGCCAGGGAAGTCTTTTTTAGTAAGGAAATCGCCAGGGTTTCAAACCTTCCCCTCGCCCTTTTTGCCGTTGTGATTACCATTGTACTTACTTACCTGTTTTCCCGTTACGAGAGGAAGAAGGGTGAGGAACTAAACTCCCCGAGCCTCATTGCCGATTCGGAACACATAAAAACCGATATGTTTTCCTCAATAGTCGTCCTTGTAGGAATCATCGGAAACTACTTCGGGTTCCCCTGGATTGAGAAACTGGCCGTAGCCGTCATAGTCCTGTTTATCTTCCACGCAGGTTATGAAATAACGGTGGAAGCCCTAAAGGTTCTCCTTGACGCTTCGGTTGACAGAGAAACAATAGACAGGGTTAAGGAGACCCTCCTTTCTCATCCCCTGGTTACCAGGGTAAAGTCTATTACGGGCAGAAGTTCGGGGAGCTACAAGTTTATAGAAGCAGAGGTTACCGTTGCTACCAACGACCTTGAAAAAGCCCACAACATTATCCACGAGGTTGAGGCAAAAGTCAGAAGAGACATTCCTTTTATTGAAAAAATTATCATTCACTTTGAGCCGGAAGAGAGAGAAAACACTTACTACGCAATCCCCGTTGAAGATGAAAAGGTATGCAGCAGGTTCGGAGAGTGCCCTCAGCTCCTCTTCATCAGGAAAAGCGAGAACGGCTGGAACGTGGAAGGAAAGTCGGATAATCCGGTTCGAAACAGGAAAACGGGCAGGTGCGTGGAACTCGTTGAATTCCTCGCAAGGAAAGGAGTTGACTGTGTTGCCGTCAATTCCCTTCCCATCGGCAAAGGTGTGATATATGCTCTCTCCCACTACGGGATAGGGATGAAGCTCATCCCGGAGGATAACCTAAACCTCTTCATTGCCAAGCTAAAAGAAGATCCCGTCTGCGAACCGCCCCTGGCCGTATGGAACAGTTACGCCTGCGACATTACAGAAGGAGGAAAGGTTGAAAGTCAGTGAACTAATGAAAAGGGAAATGCCTTTTTCTGACTTAAAGGTTGCCGTTTTTGTAGATATGCAGAACATATACTACGGTGCAAAGAATACGCTGAAGAAAAAGGTGGACTTTGAGAAGCTCCTTGAGATAGGCGTAAGAGGAAGAACTCTCTGGAGGGCAATTGTTTACCTTATAGATTTAGACAGGGTTAACCAGGAAAGTTTTATCCACGTCCTGAAAAGCATAGGTTACGAGGTCAAGATAAAGGAACCCAAGAAATTTTACAATTGGGACAGGATAGAGTATAAGGCCGACTGGGACATGGGAATAGCCATAGATGCCATAGCTCTTACGGACGCCGGCAAGGTGGACGTGGTCGTCCTGATGAGCGGAGACGGAGACTTTGTAGACCTTGTAAACTTCCTTAAGGCAAAAGGGATAAAGGTTGAAGTCATTTCCTTCCGTTCGATAACGGCCAAAGAGCTTATCAATGCGGCCAACGAATACATCGACCTTGAGGAAGTCGCAGACTACATTGTTTTAGAGGGAGAATGATGAAGCTGAGAGTAATTCCATCGGGGCCTTTTGTCGTAAACACTATTCTCATCTCTGACGGAAACGAGGCACTCCTCGTTGATCCCGGAGATAGAAGGGCAGTAGAAGAAGCAAGGGAAATAGCCGAAAGGGAAGACTTGAAAGTAAAGTTCATCTTAAACACCCACGAGCATCCGGACCACACGGCTGCAAACTCCTGGGCAAAGCTGAACTTCCCGGAAGCAGAACTGATTATGCACCCGAAAGCTGCCGAAAGTCTCAACTTCTGGACAGAAAGCGAAATCGGTCAGATGGCCGGAGCCGAATATTCCCCACCCCCCGACAGGCTGATTAACGAGGGAGATACAGTCAAAATCGGAAACGCAGAGTTCGAAGTTCTCCACACTCCCGGCCACTCTCCCGGAAGCGTAGTTCTTTATTCTCCCAAGGAAAAGGTTGCCGTAGTGGGAGACCTTATCTTCAGGGGAAGCATAGGCCGATATGACCTTCCTCAGAGCAGTTACGAAGAACTCAAAAGGTCAATTCTTAAAGTCCTTAACTCCTTAGATCCGGCCACTCTGATACTTCCCGGTCACGGGGAAACTACAAGCCTAAAAGATGAAATAGAAGGAAATCCTTTTATAAGGGAGCTGATAGGTTGACTGCCGGAACCCACCTGCTTGCCGGAGTTGTAACCGCTTTATCCCTTAATCTTCCCATATTTCCCGCACTTCTTGGCTCCATCGCCCCCGACATTGACCTTAAAAAAGGTCTTCCCTTCAGACAGAACAGGACCCTTTTTAACAGCCACAGGGGAATAACTCACCACATCTTTATCCCCTTTACCCTTTTCATACTTTCTCTTTTCCTTAAGGATTTCGTTAATCCCGTTCTCGGAATCTACGCCCTATCATTCTCCATCGGTTACGCTTCCCACCTTTTACTTGATGCCCTAAACCCCCTCGGAATTCCCTACACTTTCCGTTACTACCCGAGGTTTTCTCTCAAATTGATGAAGAGTGGCAGGTTGGGCGAGCTATTTGTTATACTAACTCTTGTAGCTCTGCTATTTTACGAAGTGAAGGGAAACCCTCTAACGCTGAAGGAAGTTTTCGGAATTTAGGAGGACGGGATGAAGTTCTTTATCGATACGGCCGACATAAAAGAGATAAAAGCAGCAATGGAAATGGGGCTTATCGACGGCGTTACAACAAATCCCACTTTGGTTTCAAAAACCGGAAGACCTTTTATGGAAGTGGCAAAGGAGATAGTCGAAACTGTTCCCGGACCCGTAAGCCTTGAGGTTGTCAGCCTCGATGCTGATGGAATGGTAGACGAGGCCAGAATCCTCTCAAAACTCGGAGATAACGTCGTCATAAAGATACCCATGACAGAAGAAGGATTGAGGGCTGTCAGAGTACTCTCTTCCGAAGGCATAAAGACAAACGTTACGCTCGTCTTCTCCCCGTTGCAGGCTCTTCTTGCAGCCAAGGCCGGGGCAACCTACGTCTCTCCCTTTGTAGGTAGGCTTGACGACATCGGCCACGACGGAATGGAGCTTATCTCACAGATAGTCCAGATTTATGACAACTACGGCTTCGATACAGAGATAATCGTAGCCAGCATAAGGCATCCTCAGCACGTCCTTCAGGCTGCCCTCCTCGGCGCGGACATTGCAACCATACCATTCAAAGTAATAAAGCAGCTTGCAAAGCATCCGCTAACCGACATCGGAATTGAAAGGTTCCTGGAAGATTGGGCAAAGGTTCCCGATAGGGAAAGAATATTTCAAAAGTAAGTGGGAGTAATTGTGAAAACAAACGGCGAAAGAGGAATAGAAAAGTTAAAACTGGCTTTTAAGCTCCTTCAGGACAGTTTAAGAGAATTAGAGGAAGTTGAATACGCTTTTAACCTTCTAGAAAAAGAACTTGAAGAATATAGAAGTTTAATCGACAGGGAATCTTTTATTCCAAAAACTAAATTTGTTAAACAAAGGATTGATAGGTTAATAGAGCGAATGAAATATGTTTCCGATGAAATCCTATCCTGTATAGGCATCCACATAAAGGTAGTCGGCGAAATTCCCGAAACAGAGAAGGTTATGCTTTCCAACTACATTGCTACTTACGTAGATAAACATATTAGACCAAGTGATATGCTTTTTAAGATTAACGACGAACTAATAGGTATAGTATTTCCCATAAAGAGAGCAGAAAACCTCAAAGCCATCGAAGATAGACTTTCAACTATCCTTCTAAACCTGAAAACGAAAACTTACAGCAACCAAAGGATTCTAATTAACTTTAAGGTTAAATCGTTTATTATCAACACTGATATGACTGCTGATTACGTACTTTCCCGGCTAAAAGATATGTAGGGGGGAAACCCCCTACTCAATTATCTCCAGAACAGCCCTTTTACCCATTTTAGTTGCTGCGGCTGAAAGGAGAGTTCTAAGGGCTTTTGCAGTTCTTCCCTGTCTGCCGATCACCTTTCCCAGATCTTTCGGATCGACCTTCAATTCAATTACGATAGTCCTTTCTCCCTCTGTTTCTGCCACCTGAACAGCATCAGGGTTGTCAACGAGCCTTTTCGCCACGCACTCTACCATTTCCTTGAGAACGGACATCCTCTACCTCCTTACTGCATAGCTCTCTTAATGAGTGATGCTACTCTCGGCGTGGGTTCTGCGCCTTTGGAGAGCCACTCTTTTACCTTTTCAACGTCAAGCTGAAGCTCTTTTGACTTGGGATTATAAGTTCCCAGTATGTCCACAGCCCTTCCATCCCTTTTGGACATCGCTTCCGCAACTACAATCTTGTAGATAGGAAGTTTCTTTCTTCCCATTCTCTTCAGCCTTATCTTTACCAAGGCCATCCTCCTTCCTGCTGGTTTACTGGCGTAATTTTATTCCAAACAAAATTTAGTTCAACCCTTTTTAGTTTCCGAAACTCACACAACCAGTTAATTTGGAATTCTGTTCAAAAGATGCTATAGTTAACACGACTCCTCCCTCCATAAGTAAGAGCTATTGCTATATGACAGCTTAAAGCCTTTTCACTCTTACTGTAACTTCTCGTTCTCCTTTTCAACCTGCTTACCCTATCCCTCAAAACAGCATGCAAGCTTTCATTCCTGTTAATTCCCCTTTTCCCCACCTCCAGCTTGGATAACGGCAAGTTCTCGGTATACACCTCATACCCGTCAGAGTAGTACTTCTTAGCTATCGGAATCTTCTCCCACATCTTTTAAAAAAGTTTCATCGTTTCGGTCACCCACCTCAAAAGTAACAACCTTTTTGCCTTTATCCTCTATTATTGCTGTCCAGATAAACTTGGAATTCCTCTTCTCCCCTCTACGGGCACCCACGTACGTCCACATTTCGTTAAGTGAGATGCTGTCTACTCCTTTTAATCCTGTTTCTTTCTTAATCTTCTGAACCTTTTCTTTGTTAATCCTCTTTAGTCTTTCTCCTTCTCTGTGGAGCCAACAGGAGACTGTTCCTTCGGGAATTCCCAACGCCCTCGCAACTGCACTTATGCCCATTCCTTCGGCAAGCATCTTAAGTGCAAGGAGCTTCTTCTCCGGTGGATGTTTCTTTCTAACGGCTTCTGGAGTAAATACTCTTCCGCATTCGTTGCATCTGAAACGCTGTTTTCCGTTTTGGTGTCCGTTCTTCTTGCACCAATTAGAGCCGCAGTCGGGGCATCTTATACCGTGTCGGTATTTTCTCGGTCTTCCTCTTTTTCCTTTCATGGCATAGTTATTTTAGCATCTTGAGAACTGAATCCCTTGATAAGGCAAGGTTTTTAAGAAGTTCAGATACTTGGTAGAATAAACGCGTAATGGTATTTGCCATGGTGACCTCCTCTGGTGGAATTTGGTTTTTCGGGAGGTCACCTTATCTCTTTGATGACTGTAGTTCAAGAGGTTACGAATTTCTCACCCAAGGTATTTAAGATGAGTAATTTGAGAATTGTTTATACCGAGCATTTTTGGGATAGATTCCGGCGCAGGCAGAAAGAAGCTCCGGTTCCTCTAACTGAGGAGTTGATAGAGTCTACCGTTCTCTATCCGGACTTTACAATGCCGGATCCAAAACATCCGGAGAGAGAATGGCGCATTAAGAAGATTTCTGGAAGATGTCTTCGTATAGTTGTGGAGTCTTCAGAGGATAAATTGATAGTGATAACCGTATTGTTTGACCGTAATTTAAGGAGGAAAGGGCTATGCGACTGAAATACAGCCCAGATGTTGACATACTTGTAATTGAGTTGAGCGATAAAGCCCCGGTTGAGAGTGAGTACCTGGAAGATAAAGGTATTATAGTGGACTACGATGAAAACGACGAAATTGTTGGTCTTGAAATTTTTGACTGGAGTAAGAGAAAAACGCTTGAGCTTCCATTTGTAGGTAAGCTGTTGCCTGCTTCAGCGTAGTAGTGATTTTCTTTTTCAAAACTACCAGTTTCTCAAAAATATGGTTTTCAAGAAATTTTTACCTCAATAAAATAGGTTAGCATTTAATAACTATCCAACAAGATTATGTCCATAATTTTGTGTAGGACGATCTGCCACTTCTGAAGCCATTGGACACCAACGCTTCCATCGGAAGAAGACGAGACTTACACAAAAATTTGGACACTATCCAAGTTCCTTGTTGTATGTCTTCCAGTCCCTTCTCATGGCAGGGTTATTTTATCCCATTTTGAGGATTTTTGGACACAGCAGGTTGGGGTTGTTTAGGGGTGGGGGATATGTGTTTACCCCCTACCAACTACCGCCATAGTATAATGAATTTAAGTAAACAACATTGCGGGAGGGAACTTGAAGATAAAAAGTTTCACTGCCGGAGACTTAAAAGAGCTTGACCTTTATCTAAAAGAAATTATCGAAAAACCGAACCTTCTCTTCCTACTCGGCGTCTGTTCTACCGAAGAGCTCGAAAAGGCAACAACACTCTTAAAAAACCGCTTTTCGGATGTCGACAGAATTGCAATGACAGTTGCCGCAGGAGTAAGGAGGGGAAGAATAATAAGAAACGGTTACATCCTTATAGTTGTCAGGGACATTCCCGTAGATGTTTTCTCGTCCTTCTCCTCAGACGAAAAGAGGGCAGGAAAGGAAATAGCAAATCACTTCTCAGATAAGAAAAAGGGATTTCTCCTCCTCTTTACCGACGGAGTGAAAACTCAAGGGGAAGATTTAGTAAAAGAGATAAAGAAAAAGGTAAAAATCCCGTTAATAGGAGCAAAGGCCTCTACTTCAAAGTTTCCCGTAAAAACGGCCATCTGCCATAACGGCAGGTTCTCCGAAAAGGGAGCCGTTGCAATTTACATCGATTATGAGGATTTTAAACCTTATTCTATTTTCGACTGGAGGGAGATAGGAAAGGAGTTCCTCGTAACCGAATCCGAAGGTAACAGGGTTTACTCAATAAACCACTTTCCGGCCGTTGAGTTCTACAGACACTACTTGGGAGACCGCATAGCCAATAACCTTCCTTTTACGGGAATAGAATTCCCCCTCATACTTAACTGCAAGGGGCAAAAAACTGCAAGGGCTTGCATAGGAAAACACGACGACGGCTCCCTATCATTTGCCGGCAGAGTTCCGCAGGCAAGTTACGTGAAGCTGGGCTGCGGAGACCTTGCAAACAGGGAGGAAACTTTAAAGTCGATTTACAAAGCAATAGGCGGTTACGAGTTTTATTTCCTTTTCCCCTGTATTGCCCGGTGGAACTTCCTCGGGGAAGAAGCCGTAAAAGAGCTTAACATACTGGAGGGAAAGGAAAGCGTAGGTTTCTTTACTTTCGGAGAGTTTTACGAGGATAGGCTACTTAACGAAACTCTCACTGCCGTTGCCCTCAAGAAAGGCAACAGGAAAAGTTCCAAGGTTTCTGTGGAATCTTCAAATCAGAATCCCACACTGATTGCACTGAACAATTTCCTTTCCCGACTCTCGGAGGAATATACTCTCTTGAGCGATGCCATAGATAACAACGATTTCGGAATACTCATACTCTCCGATGTCCTCGGCAGGAAGAGGTGTATTTATGCATCTAAAAGCCTTGAAAGAATTACCGGTTATTCGGTAGAAGATTTTATCCTCGGCAATGTAAACCACACAATTGTTTACGGTGACGACTTCAAGAAGGTCAAAAAACTCATGGCATCCTTTTCCAAAGGGGAAATGGAATCTGCCACAGTTGAATACAGAATAGTAACCGCCGACGGGAAGCTCAAGTGGATACGTTCCTTTGTAAAGTCGGCAGGCGATACGCTGATACTCTCTATCACCGACATATCAGCCGAAAAGAAGATAGAGTTCCTTGCCGTTAAAGACCCCTTAACGGGTCTTTACAACAGGCAGTTTGCCCTTGAGACCATTTCAAGGCTGATAGAGAAAAGTAAAAGGGACGAGAGCTTCAGTGCAGTTCTTTTCTTAGACCTCGACAGATTTAAACTTATAAACGACGTCTACGGCCACGATGTAGGAGATGAAATACTAAAAGTCGTGGCAGAAAGAATAAGAAAAAGCGTAAGAAGTACCGATATCCCATGCCGGTTCGGCGGAGACGAATTCCTCGTAATCCTGCCCAATCTCGGAGTTTCAAAGAAGTTTGCCGAAAGGAGGGCTAGGGGAGTTGCCAGGAGGATAATCGAAAAAGTCTCTCAGCCCATTACCATAAACGGCAGAGAGTTCATCGTAACGGCAAGCATAGGAGTAGCTCTTTTCTCCGGTGAAATAAAAGCCTCAGATGTTGTTAAATTTGCCGACGTTGCTATGTATACATCAAAAGAAAACGGCAGGAACAGGATAACCATATTTTCGGAAAACTTGAAGGAAAAAGCAGAGGAACTGGAAGTCATTGAGAGAGCACTTAAAAAGGAAGTTCTCGGAAAGAGCTTCCGAGTAGTTTACCAACCGATAGTTAAACTTAACGGAAAGTTGAGTCTTCTGGGTTTTGAAGTCCTGACCCGCTTCAACAGCAAGGAACTTCAGAAATTTTCTCTCTCTTACCTCATTAAACTCATAGAGGAAAACGGCCTTATAGATAACCTGACCTTGGGAGTACTAGAAAAGGCCTGTTCGTTTTTAGAAAAAACAATAGCGGAGTTAAACTCAACCTAAACATCAGCTACAGAGACCTCATGTCCGAAGAGTTCCTGGAGAATATGGAGGAGATAGTCAGAACTTCCGGAATAAACCCCAAGCAGATAACGGTTGAAATAACCGAAAGGGTTTTTGCCCAGGATTTCCAAGCAGTCAAGAAGACACTGAACTCCTTTAAGGAAAAAGGCTTTTCAGTTGCAATCGATGACTTCGGAACGGGCTACTCCTGCCTTGCTTACCTTCAGGAGCTTCCCGTCGATGTAATAAAAGTTGACAGAACGTTTATCAGGGGAATAGCCGGAAACGAAAAAAAGAAACACCTTGTAGAGGCCATAAACTACCTAGGAAGGTCTCTTGACATGTCGGTCGTTGCCGAAGGAGTGGAGACAAGGGAGGAGTTTAAGGTGCTCACGGACGTCGGCATAGACACCTTCCAGGGCTATCTCTTTTCTCCTCCCGTTGAGGAAGAGGAAGCAAGAAAAATACTGGGAATTCTGTTTAAAAGATGCTATAGTTAACACGACTCCTTCCTCCATAAGTGAGAGCTATTGCTATATGACAGCTTAAAGCCTTTTCACTCTTACTGTAACTTCTCGTTCTCCTTTTCAACCTGC
>JAMORC010000032.1 GCA_027063785.1 Desulfurobacteriaceae bacterium | reverse complement strand
TTAAGTTTTGAGAGAACCTGGGCATCGGTATTTATGGCGATGAATTCCACACCCTCTATTCCCCTTTCGTACATTCTGGAGACCGCGTTTCCGCCGCCGCCTCCGACGCCTATTACTTTTATCACCGCTTCCTGCAACTTCGAATCATCTATCTCAAACATCGAATCTCCCCTTTAAATTTGTGAGATGTTCCTATTAAAATAACGATTATTCTCATCCTTTCAAGGAGGAAACAAATGCTTTTCTCGGTCGATATCGGAAAGGGCACACAGGATATCCTGATAGAGAGGCCCGGACTTAATAGGGAAAATTGGATAAAAGCAGTCTTGCCTTCTCCCACCGTACTCAAGGCGCGAGAGATAGAAAGAAAAGAGAGAAACCTATACATCGGCGGGTATACCATGGGGGGCGGTCCAGTAAAACGTGCCGTTATTAACCACCTCAAGAAGGGCTTTAAGATTTTTATGACGGAAGAGGCAGCAAGGACTATAAACGATGATATTAATATTGTGCGGGAAATAGGAATAGAAGTTGTAGACCGTATAGATCACCCTGACATTTTACTTTCAGACCTGACAACTGATGTCTACCAGAGTCTTCTAAAGTTTTCTGACATATCGGAGAAGCCCAAATTTGCAGTAGCCTGCCAGGATCACGGTTTTATAAAAGGTCAGAGAGATAGGGTTACCCGGTTTCAGTACTTTAAGAAAGCCCTTTCTAAAAACCGAGACCCTCGGAGTCTCTATTTCACGGAAAGAACGGGATTCTTTTCCCGATTCGATTCCATTCTAAAACAGCTAAAGGAAAAAGGCTTCGAAGGCTTTGTAATGGACAGCAAAATTGCCTCAATATGCGGGATACTGGAATATGCAAGAGAACTCGGAATCTCAGAGTTTGTAGGACTGGACATAGGCAACGGACATACGTTGGGCGTCTCAATAAAAAACGGAAAAGTAGCCGGTATTTTTGAACACCACACGCGAATGTTAACACCGGCAAAACTTCTGCGCTTAGTTGATAAGCTGATAAGGGGAGTTCTTACCTTTAAAGAAGTCTTCGACGACGGGGGACACGGTGCCCTGGTCTTTGAACCCATAAATCCGGAAAAGGTACTTATAGCAGGTCCCAACAGGAACCTTTTTAAAGAATACGGCGACTACGCCTATCCTTGGGGAGACGTTATGATGACGGGTTGCGTAGGTCTTCATGTTGTGGGTAAGTTTATTTACCATAATTAATTTCGGGAAATTAACTCATCGACTACCTTAAACATAACGTCATCCCTAACCTTGGCATACCTTGCAGAAGTGCTGGGAGAAGCATGGCCGAGAAACGCCTGAATCACCCTTATATCGACACCCATATCCACGAGATTAGTGGCAAACGTATGTCTAAGCTTATGGGGGTGGACTTTTACTCCCGCATCTTGAGAAACCTGCTTAAAAATGTACCTTACTCCGTAATAGGTTAGGGGGAACACTCTACCTCCATTTTCCTCGGCAAGCCTTAATAGTTTTTCCGATAGTTCTTCAGTTATCGGTATAAATCTTTCTTTACCTCCTTTTCCGACCACCCTCAAAACGGGTCTACCTTTCACCTGAGTAAAGTTCTCAGTCCTTAACGAAAGCAGTTCCGATATTCTTAATCCAGTATCTAGAATAGTTTTAAAAATCAGGTAATCCCTTTCAGATCTTTTTCTCGCAGCCTCAAGTACTTTTTTGATTTCCTCAGACGTGAGGGCATCCGGTACTTTTTGTTTTACCTTCTTTATCCTTAAGGATGGTTTAACTGGGTTAGTCTTTATCACCTCCATATCTACAAGGAAGTTAAAGAAGGTGCTGAGGGCAGAAAGCCTTCTGTTAATTAAAGAGGGACTGCATTCAAGGCTCGTCCTAAAGAGCATAATGTCTGCCGTCCTTATCAGTTCAACTTCCCTGTCTCCCACTACTTTTAAAAACAGCTTTAAATCACTTTTGTACTCCTCTAAGGTTCTTGCGGACAGCTCCTTCTCTTTAAACTTCGTAAACACCTCTATAGCCTTACTTAGAAGCATCTTTCCTCCAAACGTTCATATATTTGCTCTATCTCCGCAGGATAGTACGAAAGGACTACTGGATCGGAAATACGGCCAATATATCGACAGTCGTGCATTGCGATTCTACCCGATTACTACAACAAATGTCAATTTGTTGTAGTGATTCACGGACCACGGTTCATGTCTTGCGCTATTATTTAAACTACCATATTGCTTAAGGAGGTAAAGTTGGAAATCGTATGGGCACCCTGGAGGCTTTCCTATGTCTCTAAAGTCGGAAAGGTTGATACCGGCTGCTTTATCTGTAGAGCTTATGAAGATTCATCAGAAAAGGATAGGGAAAACTTACTTCTTTTCAGAGGGGAAAAAGCCCTTGTCATACTCAACAAGTTCCCTTACAACACGGGGCACCTCATGGTTTGCCCGGTGAGGCACACCGGTGACTTTCTTTCCCTCCTTCCCGAAGAACTCGCTGAAATAGACGAACTCCTAAAGCGCTCTATCAGGGTGCTTAAAGCGGCTTACAACCCGGACGGCTTTAATGTAGGATTAAATCTCGGAAGGGCATCCGGAGGAAGCGTAGATACCCACATACACTACCACGTCGTTCCAAGGTGGAACGGAGATACCAACTTCCTCCCGGTAACCGCAGGGGTAAAAGTTATACCTCAAAGCCTGGAAGAAACGTACGATACTCTAAAGAAGATGTGGAGAGAACTTTACGATGTTTAGCAGATTGAAAAGGTTCTTCGGCAGGGAGAATTCAACGGTAGAAAGTTACCTTAAAAAACTATCGGTAAACCGGCACGACCTGATTAGAACAGTTTCTGACGTTGACATAGACAGTCCGGTAAGCGCATACATCACGCTGGCCATTCTTCTAAAGGAGAAAGGAGAATACTACAAAAGCCTGAAAATCCTGGAATCCCTTGACAGTAACAATCTAACACCTCAAGAGAAGAGGCTCTTGTACTTGAACCTTGCACTGGTTTACAGGTCTGCCGGCTTTCTGGACAGGGCAGAAGAGGCCTTAAGGAAAGGTATAGAAGAATTCCCGTCTGAAAGCTTTTTCTACTATGAATTAGCACAGATAAAAAGGATTTCCGGAAAGCTTGAAGAGGCCGTCGAACTGCTTGAAAGAGCAGTTGAACTAAAAGAGGAGTTTCTGGATGACCTTATTTACACTAAGCTATACCTGGCCGACAGCTACATCAACGAAGGCAGAACAGATAAAGCTTTCAGGATTTTACGAAAGCTTCACTTAAAATTTCCGATACCCCTCTTTTATTACGTTCTTTCAAAACTCTACTATTCGGTAGGAGAAATTGAAAAAGGCTTTAAAAACGCCATTCTCGGTATGAGGCTATCACCCGAACATTCGGCACCATTTCTTCAAGTGATTGAAGAGAATGAGGGAATCACCTTAGAAAAACTCAAGGAGATTACGTCTACTGCAGGACTTACACTTCCAGCAGGAAAGAGGCTTGTTGAGGAGCTTATTAAAGAAGGGATGAAAGATGAAGCTATAGAGCTTCTTGAAGAACTCCTATCTAAATATTTCTCCTACGCTTACTTTCAAGAAACCTATTTGAAACTTCTGTGGGAAACGGGAAAGAGGAAGAAAGTTGCACAAACGATAGAGAAATTTCTTGAAGACCTGAAAAAGAAACAAAAGGCTTACAAGTGCAGAAACTGCGGCTACAGAACCGACACTTTCAACTGGATGTGTCCAAGGTGTAAGTCTTGGGAAACTCTGGAGATCAACTGTGAACCTTAAAGAGCTTTTCGGAAGGTTAAAGAAAAAAAGGTATAGGAGAATTCTCAAGCTTACACTGGCCCTTCTTTTCCTTTATTTTTCCTACTTAACAGCAAAGGAGCTTATTAACTACTATACTTTTCAGAAATCGCGCACGGAAGTAAGAACAGAAAACTTAACTTGGCAATTCAACGGAAGAGAAATCGAAATTACTGCCGCTTATCTCGAAGTCAAAAGACCGGAGTTAGAACTTACACTCACAGCTCCGAAAATTAGAATCGATATTCTGGAAAGCCTTAAAAGGTGGAAGATCGTCTTTAAAGACTTGAACGTCAGTGAAGTACTTTTGAACATAAAAAAAGTTGAGTCGAAGAAAAAGCAAAAAGAAAGGATTACTATTCCTCCTCTGGAGTTTGAAAGACTTCGGTTAAACAGATTACTTTTAACCTTTCCAAAAGGCAAACTACTGATCGGATCGGTGAGTTTCGACGGCAAACAGCTCTTCTTCGAAGGGGCCGAAGGTACTGTAAACGGAATACACTTTTCTCTGTCGGCTTTTAACGGAATGAAGGTAGATGATACTTTCCGGATTCCCAACCTTTCAATCCAAACTGAGAAAGTCCGAGTAGATGGTTCTCTTTCCTTTTCTCACGGTCTTGATAGGCTGACGTTTTCCGGAAATATCCACTCTTCCTTCGGAATCCTGCTTGTTAATGCGGTGAAGGAAGGAAGTTTAGTAACGGGAAAAGCTTGGGGAAATATAAAGGTAAACAGGGTTACTGTACCTGTTACTTCATCTTTTGTCTTAAGATTGGGGGAATCGAATGTTGAAGTAGTGCGATCGGAGCTTCAAAGCGGTTCTTTGTCTTTTGTTGGTGGTGGAGTTTTAACTACTAAAACTGTAAAATTTTCTGGTAAATTAACAGGAGAAGAAGTAGAAATAAAAAATCTTCCAGTATCCGTAGAGTACCTCGAGGGAAACGTTGAGGTTAACGGAAACTACAAATCTCTAAATGTGAAGTGGGAACTATCCGGGAAAGGGGTAAGAACGGAATTTATCACTTTCAAAAAGCTGTCTTCAAAAGGCAGGTACTTTAACGGAACAGTCAGGGGAGAGCTGAAAAGCGGCAAGATCTTTGCAGACTTCACCTTTCACAAAAAAGTACTATCTGCAAACATCGAGCTTAAGGATCTCAAGTTAAATCAATTAATTCCTTACCATAGAGCAGCCCTCAAGTACAAGGGATGGTTACCCGAAATAACTACTTCGGGGAATATAAAAGTATCTGCAATAAACGGAACACAGGAAGTTGAAGGAACTTTCAGAATTAAGCAGTTTGAATTTCAAGGTTTTAAAGCTGACGGAACAGCAAAACTAAAGGGAAAAGGGGAAACCTTTGAATTCAGCGGAGACCTATTTTCAAAAGCGGGAAAAATCTCCTTCTCCGGAAAAGTAAGAGGAGGAAAAATCAACATAAAAACATCAGGCGAAAATGTTAGGATTGAGGCTTTCTCTTTCTTGAAAAAATTGGGACTCGAAGGACAAGTCCAAACGGAAGGAAGGGTTTACGGCAACATCAGGAATCCCAAAGCAAACTTTTCATTCAGCTCCCGGTCAACTAAATTCCGCGGAGTGGAGCTTGGAAATGTTATCGGAAGGGTTACTCTAAAAGACTTCCTGTTATCAATCAGGGGGAAAGGAGAAAACATAGAGATAGAAAAACTGAATGTATCCCTCAAGGGGATCAGGCAGTTTTTCCTCAAGGGAAAAGGAAAGGAAGTGGATCTCCAGGATGTCTATGCTCTTTTATGTAGTTTTAACGTTAAACTACCTGTAAAATTTTCTGGTAAAGCATCGGGACAATTCTCAATAAAAGCAAAAGACTATAAAGTACCCGAAAGTTTTTCCGCAGACGTCTTCGTATCCGAAGGAACTGTCAGGTTCTTCGTAAATTCGGTAAACGGAACAAGCAAGAAAGTAACGGGCGAAATTCACTATAAAGGAAAATCTTTAGATATTTCTCTGGAAGGAGAAAACGAAGAACTAAAACTGAAAGAGCTTACGTTCAAAGGAGGAAGGGAAAAGTTAAACTTCAAAAATGAGAAGTTAAACATAACGTTCACCGACATCGAACCCAAAACTTATCAGCTGGAAGGGAAAATAGCAGGAGAATTAAACTTAGACTTTAATTCAAACAGGCTAAAGGGAAAAATCACAACAAATCTGAGGAAGAAAACCGAAGTAT
>JAMORC010000031.1 GCA_027063785.1 Desulfurobacteriaceae bacterium | reverse complement strand
GTTGGCTCCACAGGGAAGGAGAAAGACTAAAGAGGATTAACAAAGAAAAGGTTCAGAAGATTAAGAAAGAAACAGGATTAGAAGGAGTAGACAGCATCTCACTTGACGAAATGTGGACGTACGTAGGCGCCCGTAGAGGGGAGAAGAGGAATTCCAAGTTCATCTGGACAGCAATAATAGAGGATAAAGGCGAAAAGGTAGTTACCTTTGAGGTGGGTGATCGAGACGAGGAAACTTTTTTAAAAGATGTGGGAGAAGATTCCGATAGCTAAGAAGTATTACTCTGACGGGTATGAAGTGTATACCGAGAACTTGCCGTTATCCAAGCTGGAGGTGGGGAAAAGGGGAATTAATATAATAGGAATGAAAGCTTACATGCTGTTTTGAGGGATAGGGTGAGCAGGTTGAAAAGGAGAACGAGAAGTTACAGTAAGAGTGAAAAGGCTTTAAGCTGTCATATAGCAATAGCTCTTACTTATGGAGGGAGGAGTCGTGTTAACTATAGCATCTTTTGAACGGAATTCCGATTTTTCAAACAGTCTCGAAACTTACTGGAGTTTTGTTATAATTTGGTTTGATTTAAGATATAACTGTCTCTCCGAAGAGGACGCCCATCGGATGGATGAATGAAAAAAATTTTGAAGTAGTAGCTTTAGTTGATAGTCCCCTAAGAAAGAATCTAATAAAAAGGTATTCCCCGAAGTCCTGGCGAGTCAGTTTTGTTAAAAATCTCAATATCCAAAACAACTTCAACATCTTAATAGTGGAAGACAAGTTAATAGACAAACTCCTGAAAGCAAAATTAACCCACAAACCGGAAATAATGATAATAGGGAAACGGGTTTCCGAAGAAAATTTGAAAAAACTAAAACTTAAAGGCTTCAAGTATATGTTGGTGTCTTTAACAGGAACCGAAATCGATAACGTCTTTAAAAGAGCAGGAAAACTTCCGACACAACCCAAACTTTCACCAGAAAACAGTTCTCCTATTAACCCATCTTACAAGATAGTTCTGGTGGGAGCTTCTACAGGAGGTCCCGGACTTATAGAGCGTCTTGTCCGTAACCTACCGGCAGATTATCCAAATCCTGTAGTGGTTGTTCAACACATGCCGAAAGGTTTCACAACACGTTTTGCAGAAAGGTTAAATTCCGTCTCTTTATTGGAAGTAATAGAGGCAGAAAACGGTGTTGAAATTAAACCGGGAAGGGTTGTCATAGCAAAAGCGGGCTACCATTTGAAATTCTCCGTAGAAAACGGTGGTCTAATTTGCCTTACAGTTCCCAACGATAAAGGATTGTTCTTTGTTCCTTCGGTGGATGAAACCTTCTTTTCTGCTCTGGAAACGGTAAATCCGAAGAAAATTGTTGCCGTTCTCTTGACGGGAATCGGAGACGACGGAGCCGAGGGAATGGTAGCATTGAAAAGGGCGGGAGCTTACACAATTGCAGAAAGTGAGGAAAGTGCTGCTGTTTACGGGATGCCGAAGGAGGCAGCATTAAGAGGAGGAGCCTGCAAGGTCCTCCACTTCGACGATATATTGAAAGAGATTATTTCTATCCGCTAAATTTGTAGAAAAATGCCTCCTTGTACCTGATCGAGGAAAACCTTTTGTCTCCGTTGACTTTCTCTGCATGACCCAAGAAGAGAAATCCTCCCGGATTTAAAAGTTTTGCAAAAGTGTCTATTACCTTTCTTTTTGTTCTGTCGTCAAAGTATATAAGCATATTCCTTGAGAAAATTACATCAAACTTGCCCAGCGATACCATCGCCTCTTCGTCTAAAACGTTTACGACCTTAAAGTTGGCAGAAGACCTGAGAAAACGTTTAACTGTGTACTTTTTTCCTTTTTTGACAAAGTATCTCTCAATCAGTTCCTCACTCAACCGGTGAACGCTCCTTTCATTATAAGTTCCCTCCTTGGCTTTCTCAATAGCCTTTGTATCTATATCTATTCCGAGAACCATAAAGTCGTAACGCTCTACCAAGTCGCCGGTCTCGAGAAGGTAAATCATTATTGAGTAAACCTCTTCTCCGGTGGAGCAGGGAGCACTGAGTATTTTCACCGGCTGTTTCGGGTTACGAAACTTCAGAATTTCCGGTATTGCATACTCTACAAGGGCTTCAAACTGGGCTTTTTCCCTGAAAAAGTAAGTTTCGTTAACAGTTAATGCATTTATTAATTCCTGGAGGAGCTTTTTATTAAAGCCGTAACTTACGTCCCATAAAAGCCTGTTAAAGTCCCTATAACCGCAGGAGTCTATAAGTTTTTTCAACTTATTCCTAAAGGTCTCTTCAACCTTCCTCTCTTCGTAGTCTATGCCCGTTACCTCTTTAAGAGCTTCAAGGAGTTGCCTCATCTGACTTTCGTTTAGCTCAAGAGCCATAACTTACCTCTATTAATCTGTCTACATCCAAAACGTTTACGAGTTCTTCATTTTCATCGAGTACGGCTTCAGAAAAGACAGAAAACTCTGAATCTGCTGCTACTTTTTGGGAAGCTCGAGCTTTTATTATTCCGTCCACCTCCGATATTGGTATTGCAACCGCGTGTTCTCCGCTTTCAATCAGCAGGAAGTCCGACCTCGAAATGTCTATCTCTTCCTCTACGAACCTAGAAACGCTGACAATTGGATATATGACCTTCCCTACCTGGATTACTCCGCCGTAGTTTCCAAAAAGGCTCATTTTGGCATTTTCGGACCTTACAAGCTTTTTTACCCTTTTAAGGCTGACGCCGAGCCGCTTCTTTCCGACAAAAAAGACGAGATAGTTTTCTCCCAAATTTAAAGTTTTCTTTTCCTTCTCTTCTTTGAATTCAACCGATAAACCTTCTTTCTCTATTAGCTCTTCCAGGAAAAATGCCGAAACTACGGGGACTATACCGGTTTTATACTCTATGAAACCTTCAATTGTTTCTCTTCCCTCAATCAGACCCGTTTTTCCTTTAAACTCGTGCGAGAATTCGATTATGTCCAGAACATCGTCAACGATGAGGGCAAAGTCCTTTGCTCCCTTTTCAAGAACTACCAGGAATTCTCCGCTGTCTTCCCCGTTGATTTTCAGCATCTCTCTCAGGTTGCCGGCTTTCATAACCGCATCTCCTACGGAAAAAGCTTTACTAATCCACCCTTTATCTGTAAACTTTAATCCCTTGGTTTCTTTGAGGCTCACTACCTTTCTTATAAAAGAGGAGGGAATTCCGTAAGTCTTTCCTTTAATTCCAACGAGAAGACAGTAACTCTTCTTTTTGCCTTTGTTTTCTCTCTTTTCTTCTTCTGATTTTACGATGAGGAAGGGGACCCTCTTTTTCTCAAGTAGAGAGAAATCAAGCTCCTCCACAAAACCTTCCCTTACCCTGTAAGCTCCACCCTCAGCTCCCTCCATTTCGACCCTCTCTGCAACCTCTATAGTGTGAATGTCGTCAACAAGGAGGGCGCAGGCTTTTGATTCCTTCTGAAGTATAACGCCCACGGCTTCAGCTCTCTCACTTCCAAAGCTTTCAAGAAATCTCCTCTTCAAGTTCTCCTTTAAACTAACCAAAGGATAGAACCTGTCGTGGTGGACAATTCCGCCAACCACACTCTCGGAAAGAAAGGAAGTTCTCTTAAAGTTCTCTTTAGTTATTTCAACGATAGACCTGACAACAGAAGCCTTTATTCCTAAAAATTCATTATCCATCTTGACGACAAGAACTCCCTCTTTCATAATTTTCTCCGTTAAACGGTTTTACGAATTTCCCTGATTATGTCTCCCGCAATCCTTTCCATTTCTCTGGTAGCTTTAAGAATCATTCCAGAAGCCTCTTTTGCCTGAAGAAGGTTGTTTTTGGAAATGGTTGCCGCCTCCTCTATCTGCTCGGAAGCAACTTTTGACTGTTCGATCATACCCATAATCTGTTCGGCAGATGACTGAAGATCTTTTAGCACCTCTTCGGTCTTGGAAAGGGCTTCTGAGCTTCTGTCCAGTTCAAAACCGAGGTTCTGGAGCCTGTCCGTTTCTCTGTTGAGAGAGATAATCAAGTTGTTGACCTCTGTAAGTATTGATTCCACTTCTTCTATCAGCGATTCAACCGTGTCCTCTATGGTTTCAAGTTGTTCCTCTGAGTTCATCGCAAGATTTCGTATGTCATTACTTACATCGTTAAATCCCTCCCCAAGCTCACCTATTCTGGCGGCTTCGATGAGCCCGCTGACGGCAAGACTTGCTATTTGAACAATTGTCATCTCAATCTTTCTTCTGACCTTCTGAACGCCGTTGGTCTTTGACTTTATGTTTATTATGTCTTTTTTCCGCTCTTCAAGAAGTGAGTGAATCTGAGAAAGCTCTTCTTTAATCTGGAAGATGTTTTCCTTGACGAAATTAAACTTTCTTTTTCCTTCCTCCAGTTTTTCCCGCAGGGTAACTATCCGCTGATTAACTTCCGTAATTAAGGAAAGACACTTTTCGGCAACCTTTAAGTTTTCTTCTGCGTCTCTCCTCGAAATTTCTGCAGCTTCTTCTATCTGAGATATGGCTTCGTTTATCTGCTCCATTGAATTTTTCAAAACAGCAATGGACTTCTCTATCTCCTCCATTGCAGCAAGCCTGTTTTCATCGGCGTGGCTTTCGAATATCTCCACCGCCTTTTCTATCTGCTCAAAAGAGGCAACCTGGCTTGCCACCGTACTGGTCACCTGATTTACGGCACTGGAGCTTTCCTCCGCGGCTGCCGCTATGGTCTCCGCTCCTTTGCTCAGAGTTTCAACTTCCAAGTCAAGTTCTTTAACCTTTTCCAAAATCTCCCGACTCTCTTTCACTATCTCCTTAAGAAGATGTGTAAGTTCAATTCCCGCTTCCGAAGAACTGTTCGCCCTGTCCGAAACCGCTCCAATTCTTTCTTTCAGCTTTTCTATTTCTTCCTGGAGCGTTATAATGAGCTTTTGAATTTCCTTGACGTTTTCTTTTACTCCTACGGCATAGTTACTGGACTTACCAGCAATGTGTCTGATTTCCGAAGCTACAACCGTAAAACTTTTCCCCTTCTCCTCAGCCCTCGCTGCCTCTATAGCAGCGTTAAGAGCAAGGAGTGAAGTCTTTTTAGATAGGTTCGTTATTAGTTCTACCGCTCCAGAGATGTTTTCGCTCGCTTCAAGAACGCTACTACCTTTCTCTGCAATAAAGTCGGCAAGAGAAGAAAATTCCGAAAGCCCTTCTGCAGTGTTTCTAAGCCGTTCAGAAGCAGCTTTTAACGTTTTTTGAAGGTCGAGGATAACATCCCCTACGAACTTCCCCTCTTCTAAAAGTCTCGATGAGTTCTTTTTAATCTCTGCAACCGCTGAGGAACTTTCTTCGGCAGCCCCGGCACTTTCTTCAGCTGCCGCCGCAATCTGTTCCATACTTGCTTTAAGCTCTTCAATCGCAGAAACCTGGCTTTTAGTTAGGGTGGAAAACTTGTTGATTGTTGATTGTTGATTGTTGATTGTTGATTGTTGATTGTTGATGGCTGATTGCTGATGTTCTCCTCCCTCTTCAAACTTCTTAAATCCCATGGTCCCTCCTTATAATTCAATACGAGTTTGTTTATATTATAACGCTGGGGCTAGAATGCCCCCAAATTTTAGACAGCCTGAACACATAAAATTGAACGCAAGGGGGCAGAGATGAAAAGAGATTTACCATCGACCAGATTGTCCGCATCCTTGCAGAAGCAGAACTACCCGGCTCATCTGTCCAGAAAGTAGCGAGAAAATACGGCATATCTCCCAATACCATCTACAGCTGGAGAAGCAAATACAAAGGACTTTCAGCGTCAGAAGCCAAGCGGCTCAAAGTGCTGGAAGAAGAAAACGCAAGACTCAAAAGACTCTTAGCTGAAAAAGAGCTGGAAATTCAGGCTCTCACAGAGATCATTAAAAAAAACCTTTAACCAGGGAAGAGCTTAAAGACATGGTAAAGGAACTCAAGCGACTTGGGGTACCAGTTACAGTTGCCTGCAAGAGACTGGGAATCAGCCGTTCCACTTACTACTACCGTAGCAAGGACGAAAACGAAGACCTCAAAGAAGCCATCATGGAGATAGCTTACAAACATCCCAGTTTCGGTTACAGGAGGATTACAGCTGTTTTAAGACAACAAGGATTCAAGGTAAATCACAAAAAGGTGTATAGGCTTTACAGAGAACTGAACCTTCAAAAGTCGGTAAAAAGGAAGGGATACAGGAAGAGAGCTTTTTACCGATGGAATGCCCCCCAAATTTTGGACACTCTGAACACATAAAATTGAACGCAAGGGGGCAGAGATGAAGAAGAGATTTACCATCGACCAGATTGTCCGCATCCTTGCAGAAGCAGAACTACCCGGCTCA
>JAMORC010000030.1 GCA_027063785.1 Desulfurobacteriaceae bacterium | reverse complement strand
CCGTTCTTGAAAAAGCAAGCGTTGAATAATATAATTCGGCCTTGCAAAACCAGAGGAAAGGAGGCGATGCTTAATGGCGACAGTTTACGTTCGCGACGGGGAACCTTTTGAGAAGGCTTTAAAGAGGTTTAAGAAGCTCTGTGAAAAGGAAGGAATTCTCACCGAAATCAAAAGAAGGGAGTACTACGAAAAGCCTTCCGAAAAGAGGAAAAGGAAGGCAATGGCCGCCAGAAAGAGACTCATAAAGGCCCTCAAGAAGCGCGGTCTTCTTCCGCCTAAGGGTAAGAAAAAGAAGAAGTAAGGAGAGGGTATGGGACTGAAAGAGCGCCTCAGAGAAGATATGAAAGAGGCAATGAAGTCGAAGGATAAGGTGAAGCTCTCCACCATCAGGATGATTAACTCGTTAATCAAGAATTCCGAAATTGAAAAGAGGGGAGAGCTTACCGACGACGAGATAGTTCAGCTTTTAATGAAGTATGCAAAGCAGAGAAGGGAATCCATTGAGATGTATGAGAAGGGCGGCAGGCAGGATCTGGTTGAAAAAGAAAAGGCCGAGCTTGCCGTCGTTGAATCTTACCTCCCGAAGCAGCTCTCAGAAGATGAGTTAAAAGAGATAGTAAAGAAAGCAATAGAGGAAACCGGGGCTTCCTCTGTAAAGGATCTCGGAAAAGTAATGAAAGCTGTTATGCCCAGAGTAAAAGGCAGGGCTGATGGCTCGGTTGTCAACAGGATCGTCAGGGAGATGCTTGAAGGTTAGGTCAAAGTTTGATAGTTTATTCTTAACCGAGAATTCCGGTGCCCTGCTCCTTTGGGTCATTGGAGGGGGGTCTTTATACTGATGTTCAAAGGAGTGGGGCACCAGCTGGAATTCTCCCGCATCCTCCAGGAAACGGCATCCCTTGCAAGAAGCGAACCTGCCAAAAAGGAAGTTTTGTCCCTTGTTCCTCACTTGCAGAAAGAAAAAGTAGAAAGAGAACTTTCCATAACGGAGACGTTCTGTAGGCTCCTTTCAGAAAGATCCATTCCTTTGGAGTCATTTCCCGATATCTCTCCGGTAATTGAGAAGCTGAAAGTAGAAGGCGTTATTTTGCAGGTTGAAGATTTTCTCAAGCTGCTCAAGTTTGTCCGACAGTCGGAGGTGGTCAGGAAGTTCTTTTACGGCCTTGAAGAAAGGTTCTCGAGGATAAGCTACTTCGGTGAAAGGTTAAAGAACCTTTCTGAATTGAAAGAAAGGTTAGAAAAAAGCATAGACGAATCTGGAGAAGTCCTCGATTCGGCTTCGCCGAAGCTCCGCTCGATAAGGCGTTCGATAAGAACGACGGCTGCAAGGATAAGGGAGAAGCTCGAGTCAATAGTCAACAGATATGAAAGCCTCTGTCCCGACAGGATAATTACCGAGAGGGACGGAAGGTATGTAATCCTCGTGAAGCCGGCATTTAAAAGTAGATTTAAGGCAATAGTCCACGACCGCTCCTCTTCCGGCCAAACCCTTTACGTTGAACCTTTATCTGTCGTCAACGACAACAACAAGCTGAGAGAACTGCGCATTGAAGAGCGGGAGGAGATAAAAAGAATTCTAAAAGAGCTTTCTTCCCTTGCAGCGTCAGAGAGGGAAGCCATATCTGAAAGCTTTTCAGCTCTGGTTGAGATAGACAGGCGGTCGGCAGTTGCCCGGATGAGCCTTAAACTAAAAGGAACTTTTCCCTCTTTTGGAGATGAGATTGAGCTGAAGTCGGCAAGGCATCCTCTTCTCCTTCTTTCCGGAAAAGAGGTTATCCCTGTTGACGTAAGGCTTAAGAAAGGCCTTGTAATAACCGGTCCCAATACGGGAGGAAAAACGGTAACGCTTAAAACCGTGGGACTTCTATCAATGATGGCTCAAGCGGGTTTTCTCATACCTGCGGAAGAGGGGAGTCGCCTGAGAATCTTTAAGAAGTGGATGGTCGATATCGGAGACGAGCAGAGTATAGAGCAGTCCCTTTCAACCTTCAGCGCCCACGTGAAAAACGTAGCCCGGATATTAAGGGAGGCCGATTCCGACTCTCTCGTCCTGCTGGACGAGCTCGGAGCCGGAACCGACCCGGTGGAGGGTTCAACCCTTGCCGTAGGAATACTTACTTACCTGAAAGGAAGAAAAGCTAAAGTGATAGCAACGACCCACTTTACTCCCGTTAAGCTCTTTGCCTACAAGGACGACTATTACGACGTTGCTTCTGTCCTCTTTGATGAGGAGACGTTGAAACCGCTTTACAAGCTTGCTTACGGCATAATCGGCAGGAGTTACGCCCTGACCATTGCTGAAAAATACGGGATGCCCGGGGAAGTTATAGATGTTGCCCGTTCCCTTATGTCGGCAGAGGACAAGCTGGCCGAGGACATAATAAAAGCCCTTGAGGCGGAGTACAGGCGCCTTGAGTCGGAGAGGAAAGAAGTTGAAAGGCTGAAGGAAAAGCTGAAAGAGAAAGAAAGGGAGCTTAAAAGACTTGAAGCTGAACTTAAAGAAAAAGAATCAAAGAAAATTCTTGAGTTCATCGAAGAGCTGAAAAGTAAGGCGGAAAAAGTTCTTTCTGAAAAATCCTCAAAAGAGGCGAGGAAAGAGATAGAGAAAATCATTGTAACTGCCAAAAACAGGGCTGAAGTTCTTAAGGAAATAACTCCCGAAAGGGAAGTGAAGGTCGGAGATACCGTCAAGCTCTTAAAGAGCGGTAAGAAAGGTAAAGTTGTTGAAATAGATAAAGGAAGGAAAACGGCAAAAGTTCTGATCGGGAACCTTAAGGTTGAAGTGAAGCTTTCTCAGCTTGAACCCGTTGAAGAACTGGTAAAGAAACCGGAAAACTTGAACCTCAGTGCGCCCAAACCGTCGCGTTTTTTCCCCGAGCTTAAGCTCCTCGGCATGAGGGGAGAGGAGGCAATTTCCCGGCTTGAGAAGTTTCTGGATGAAGCCAACCTCGTTGGTGTAAAGAGAGTAAAAATTATTCACGGCCACGGAACAGGAATACTAAAAAAACTCGTCAGGGAATACTTAAAAACCTCTCCCTACGTCAGCTCCTTCCGTCCCGGTTCTTTTGAAGAGGGCGGAGACGGCGTAACGATTGTTGAACTAAAGTAAGTGGGGTTGATTGGTACGAGCAGGTTTTCAATTGCCGTTGAGATTTTGAAATTGTTGCTTAAAGAAGGGGAATTTTGTTACGGCATCGGAGATTCAAGATCACCCTTTCAACTTGGGAGTTTTGAAAAGCACTTCCCGGAGTAGTGACAAAGGGGGCATATCAATCAATATTTTAGTGCTTAATTAGTTTCCTGAAAAATACCTTTGCTTACCGCATTGTATCCACATAATTTATACGCAAATTCAATATGGAGAAAGAAGATGCTTACTAAAGTTCAAAAATGGGGAGACGGTCTGGCTGTAAGAATTCCCTCAGCGTTTGCTAAAGAAATTGGTCTTTGTCCTGATATGGAAGTAGAGTTAAAACTTGAAGATAACAAGTTGGTAATTATTCCTAACAGGAAGAAGCAGTTAGAAGAGCTGTTAAAACGGATAACTCCTGAGAATATACATAATGAAATTAACTGGGGTGAAAAGAGTGGAAAAGAAGAGTGGTAAATACATTCCTGAAAAAGGAGATATTTTGTGGTTGCAGTTCTCACCACAAGCAGGGCATGAACAAGCCGGGAAAAGACCTGCGATATGTTTATAGAAAAACGACGGGCTAAACAGGAGCTTTTCAAAGCGGGGATACAGCCCGACACCCCGAAGGGGTGTTGAGTTTGAAGCTTTGGTAGAATTAGAAAAACTACTTTCACCGCCGACTCCGAAAGGAGTTAAAAACGAGCTAAGGGCGGTGAAAGGAACGGTAGGTGAACACCTACCGTAAGGTCTTTGAACAACTGAATAGGCCGGGAGAGTAGCTCCAGTAGACGGCCGCCCGTCTGCTTTCTGCAGGCGTGGGGTGGGGACTGGAGCAAAGGAGAAGGTATTTCCGAGTCCCTGCATTTTGCAGGGATAGGAGTAGAGGCGGCGTGAACCCGCCTGTGGAGTAAGGCACGCAAAAAGCGTGCAAACCTCCACGAAGCCTACGACTTCAGTCGTAGGTAGTTCACGTCCGCTCTTTAGGACTGGTAAATATCGTGGCTTCCTATATCAATCAAAACAATACCTTTTTCCGTCACTGCAAAGGTCAGAATTATCCTGTAGCTCATAGTAATTGAAACAGAATACTTACCAGCCAGTTTCCCTTTTAATTTGTGAAGTCTGAGGGAAGGATGGTTGGGATTAAGCTCCAACAGTCTTAAAACTTTCTTGTACCTCTCTATCAACTCAGGATGTTTTTTGAGGAATTTCTTTTCTCTTTTAAGGTAACTCTCTGTGAATATCAGCTTGAACCTGCTCAAATTCCTAGCCTCTTAAAGTGCTCTTCTGCCGTTTCAATTACGTACCTGCCTTTCTTTAAATCCTGCTCGGCTTCCCTTATTGCCTGTTCCAGCTCAAGCTCTTTTAGTCTTTCGTAGTCTTCAAGCTTCAATATGACGTATTTAGGCTTACCCCTGACTGAGACGATAATGTTCTCAAACTTCTCAAGAAGGCTTGAGATGTAGGAAACGCCTCTTCTTTTAAGGTCGTTAGCAGTGATAATCATAGCACCTCCAATAGCACTGTTATAGGTATTTTAATTTAGGTCGTTGGAAATAGTTTTTCTTTTACCTCGAGAATACACTTATTTACGAAAAATTTGTGTGCTAACGCTCTCCTTTTCAAAGGAGAGATACAGCACACGGCGTAAGCCGTTGCACTCAACAACTGTCGTGATAGATTGTAAGCTATGGGACAGGTTAAAGCTGAAAAGATAAGAAACACCTTAAAGCAGACGAGGGAAAAGAGAAAAACTCAGGTTTGGTCTGACCCCCTGAAAATTGTACAACTCAACTTTCTCTTCCTCATTTTGCTCCCTTTGTGAGATTGTCTAATCTGTCGCTTCAGTTGTCCAGTGATTTAGGGGGTCGTGGCAAGAAGACCCGCTATTTCTTGAGGAGAAAATTTTTTCCAATAGGAAAGATACCTTCTATAAACTTACGTGCAGCAGAGAAAAAGTCGAACAAACCCACGGTTTTGCCTCCTCTATCCTCTTAAAACGGACTTTTTTTGATTATTCTGCCTTCAACTACATCTTCAAAAGAAATCTTTCTCTCAAAAAGTGTATTTATTAGCTTTGTAAGAAACCAAACAACAGTTAAGGGAAGGGCAATTACTTGGATAAAAACCATGGAAACTTCCATGACAATCAAATCAACTAAAGATTCTACAAGTTCTCCTTTATGTTGCCAAAGATGAATAATGATCGCTTTAAGTTCTGTAGCTTTTTCTTTAGTGGTATCTAAGAACGATTCAAACTTGTCTTTAAAAGAGGAAAACTTTGAGAAAGGATTTAAAGAAAACCCTTCTTCTTGATTTAATTCTTGTTGAAAGTTATCAGGTAAAGAGAAACTTTCTGGATATAAGTTTTTTTCATACTCTTTTACAGTGCTAAACACGGAAAGAGACTTATCTATGTTGGGTTTAAAGTAGTCCTTATAAAGAAAGTCGTTAATGACTCCACAAACGGGGAGTGCAAGACGAACAGCTAAGAGAATAATAACTATATTTAAAACCGTTCTTGAAAAGTTTTTAAGCTTCTTTATCCAGAGACCGGGAAGGAAAAAAATCAAGAGGTATGATATTAGCTTAAAAGTGTAAATTTGAAGTATCTCTTTAGAAATTTTCATAATTCCCAAAACAGCCATTGAAGTTGTTAAAACTGCTGATAATCTTTCTGTAGCGTCATCCAAAGGATCTAAAAGCTGTCCAATATGAACAGTAATACCCATTCCAAAGGGGGAAATTTCTATTTCTGTCTCTTTTGCAACAGATACTAAAGCATTTGTTAACCTTGCTACTGCATAAACTGCAACCGCTTCCTTTGTGGCTGTTTTGAAGTATTCATCTCCTTTTCTGTCGATATAAGGAATTTGAGAAGGAAAAACTCTGAGAATAAAAACTAAAAGAATTAAGAAAACCGATAAAACAATTTCCTTTCTCTTTTTGAAAATAAGTCTTTCTTCATTTTTACTTTCTTCCATTTCTCCCTGCACCTCCCTTTACTTACACCTTACTTTCACCACTCCAAACACTGGAATTTCCCCTTCATCTAACTGGAAAGGATGCGGGTTAATGGATTTTCCCTCAATCCATTCGAAACTAATCTTACAGTAAATCTTATCAGAGAGTTTCACAGAAGTTTCACCGGAATTCAGTGCTAAAGATGCTAAAATAATTATGCCATGAGAGGAAAAAGAGGAAGACCGAGAAAATACCGACACGGTATAAGATGCCCCGACTGCGGTTCTAATTGGTGCAAGAAGAACGGACACCAAAACGGAAAACAGCGTTTCAGATGCAACGAATGCGGAAGAGTATTTACTCCAGAAGCCGTTAGAAAGAAACATCCACCGGAGAAGAAGCTCCTTGCAC
>JAMORC010000029.1 GCA_027063785.1 Desulfurobacteriaceae bacterium | reverse complement strand
CTGAAAAAACCGCACTGATATAATTTGCTGAAAGTTTAAAAGGAGGCTCCGATGTCTTCGGTAGACAGCCTTGAGCTTAAAAGAGAAGTAATGCTGAGACTTATAAAAGCCCTGATAGACGGGGAGGAACTTGACGAGATAGCCAAGATCATCAGCATGGATCCGAACCTATCTGCAAGGCTCCTGAAATTTATAAACTCTCCCTACTTCGGCCTGCGAAAGGAAATAAAGTCCATAGTTCAGGCAGTGGCTTACCTGGGGTATAAGAACCTGAAGGACTACGTCTTTGTCCTCCTCACCTCATCACTGCTTAAGTCGGCAGACAAGGAAAAGATTAAGGAAGTCCTAAAACTGGCTTACTTAATGAGGGAACTGGCGAAAAAACTCTCCCCCGAACATGAAGAAGAGGCCTACATGGTGGGAATACTGGAAGAGGTAAGAAGGGAAATCGGCGATGAAATCAAGGAAATTCTTGAAAAGGCAGGAGTTTCAGAATACGTGATAAACGGACTCCTCGATGACTCAAGCCTCCTCGGAAGGCTGAAGAAGGCCGCTCAAGAACTACAAAAAGTTTGCAATGCCGTGGTTTCGGGACAGAAGGTTCAACTACCCGAACTACTATCCCAGTTAACAGAAGATGAAGTTGTTCAGATGTGCCTCGTCGCAGAGGATCAAGCTCAATCCATACTGGCTACCCTTTAAGGAGAAACCTGAGGAGAATGGTGGCGTAGGAGCCTGGAGGCAGGGTGAAAGTCATCTTCAGGCTCCTTTTATCTTTGCTCAGGATTTTAAGTTCTTCCGGGAAAACCGCAGCTTTCCTTAGGCCGTCTGTCATAACGATCATCCCGCCGACTTCTCTGTCAAACCACTCATCTTTCACGCCATAAACCTTAAAAACCCTGCTCAGCGCTTTCTTTAAAAGGGAATCTCGGGGCGGGTACTGCTTGCCCGTGTAAGGAATTTCCAGCTCCCTTAAGTAATCCACATCGTGAACTTTTAAGTAATAGCTGAGCTTCCAGTTATTGATGAAAGGAATTCTGACAAAGGGGTACCTGGCCTCAATGTAAAACCTGAGCGTCTCGTTCCAGAGGAAGCTCTGGTAGGCAAAGTTAAACATAAGCCTGACGTTTTTCGGCAATATTTTGAAAGCCTTTTCGGGAGGAAGTCCCCTCATAAGCCCTTTTATCAAGTCCTTTTCATACTCTTCGAGAGTTGGTGAAAGCGTCTTGTAGAGTTTTCTCCAGTCTCCCCAGAAGTCAATCGAAGATTTTCCAAAAAAATAACTTCTTAAAGCTCCTTCAAAGTCTCCCCTAAGCATGTACCTGAGAACAAAGTCATCTCTGCTCTTAACACTACCGAAACGCTGTTCCCCGAAGTAATTCGGAAATCCGTATTTCTTTACAATTTCGAGATTTCTGTAGAACTTCCCCCTCAAGTTCTTTTCAAAGTTCCTGATCGTTATCGTAAACCTGTTCCCCTTTAACTCCCCTATTTCCAGAGGTTTCCAGGTTCTACCTATAACTTTTATGCAAAAACCGTCCTGCTTCAAAGGATCAAGAGATGAAACCTCTACCCATCTGCCTCTCCAGGAAAAGCAGGCTTCACCGATATCGTAACTTTCGGGAACGGTCAGGTACTGTGTGGTAACGGCGAACTTATCTTTCAAACCGGAAAAGCCGATTTCCTTAAGCGGAATCTTCTTAAACCTTGAAAAAACCCTTAAAGCCTCAAGGGTAGAAACGTTGCGCTTCCTAAGCTCCAGCAGGAGAAACCTACCGGTATCTGTAGGCTCCACGGAAGGAATTTCCTCGACGATAAAGTCTTCTGGAGTTCTTTTTATCCGGGCGTAGAGCTTCAACCCTCCTCCACAAAAGAGAGTATAAAGTCAACCGCCCTGTCAAAGGTTTCGAAAGGAGCTTTACCGACCCTTACACCTCCCCTGCAACCTCCCCTCAGCCCCATCTCAATATCGGAGTCCTTGTCGCCGATAACGAAGCTCCGGGACAGGTCAATTTTCCACTTTTCAGCAGCTCTAAAAAGCAGCTCCGTTCCGGGCTTCCTACAACTGCAGCCCTCATCCGGCCTGTGAGGGCAAAACAGGAAGTCATCAATTTGAACCTTAAAAGGGAAAAGAAGCTCCTGAAGCCTCCTATTAACTACCCAGAAATCTTCCTCCCCGTAATAACCCCTCCCGATTCCCGACTGATTACTTATCACAACAAGGATAAAACCGGCCTCCTTCAGCCTCCGAAGTCCTTTACCGACACCCGGCAAAAGAACAACTTTCTCCGGTTCGTGAATATACCCGGGATCGTGAATGAGAGTATTGTCCCTGTCCAGGAAAACTGCTTTTCTCATAATGCTTCTATCTTAGCTCCTTCGCCGTCAACATCAAGGATCAAGTACCTGCTCTCTATCCCGAGAGCGTCAAAAACGTTGCACATAGCCCTTCCGATCTCTTCAAAGTTCCCGTCTGCAAGGGCACCTATACAGCTTCCGGCTCCGGAAAGATAAACCGCGTAAGCCCCCGCCCTGTAACCTTCGGAGAGAACTTCCCAGAAAGAAGGAATAAGATCGCACCTGTAGGGCTGGTGAAGCCTATCCTTAACCGCTTCTTTGAGCAGCTGGAAGTCCTTTTTCTGAAGGGCACCAAGGAGTAATGCCACTCTCTGAATGTTAAATATCACATCACTCCTGCTATAGCTATCGGGGAGGACAGAACGGGATTCCTCGGTAGAAAGGAAAAGCTCAGGAACAACAATTACAACCTTTAACTCTTCAGGCCAATCGAGCTTAATGTAGTGAAGATCCCCGTTTGTAGCAGCTACAACAAACCCTCCGGTGTAGGCGGGCAAGACATTGTCAGGATGGGGTTCAAACTTAAAAGCCACATCAATAATTTCCGGCAGGGAAAGGCTCTTACCGGAAATTCTCTCTGCGGCCAAAATCCCGCCCACTATTGCGGTAGCAGAGCTTCCAAGCCCCCTCCCCAAGGGGATCCTGTTCACCTGTTTAACTTTTATCGGCCGGCTCTGGCCGAGGTATTCCATCGTTGAACGGTAAGCCCTCAGAAAGAGGTTCTTTTCATCTTTCGGCAAAGTATCCGCACCCTCTCCTTCTATCTCAACTGAGTAAAAGTCTGAAGGCTCAACTATAAAGTCGTTGTAGAGCTTCAGTGCAAGGCCGAGGGCGTCAAACCCGGGCCCCAAGTTGCTCGTAGATGCCGGAACGGAAACCTTAAACTTCATTTTTCGCTCCTGACAGTTTGATAAGAAAAGTTTACTCTATTTATTGGGTTCTAACGAATGTCCTGAAGTCCATAGATCAAGGTGTATTTTTATTGCTTTTTCCAACTCTTTCAAAAGGTGCTCTGGAAGTTTTCCCGATTTCTTTTATTACTCTTGACTTGTCAATTGGCCTTTGCTTTTGAGTTTTTCGTTAAGTTTACAGTTCCTTGAGGTAATGGGAACGACCGTAACAGTATCGGCGTACTCGTTGTTTATGTCGTTTGATACCACAACGGCAGGCCTTACCTTTATACAGATTGCCCATACTCTCAGTTTAGCCTATTGGAGGGAAAACGACAACTTTAGTCTTTCCGGACAAACAGAAAGCGGCGGATGAAGTTTACACCCTTGGGTTCAATCGTTATTTCCTTTATCCCGTAGCCGGGGAGTTTCCCCTTGAAGCTTTCCTTTCCCCTGTAGATGCACAGGGTTGCCCCTTTATTAAGCAGGTGCTCAGTTATCTTTACGGCGTCCTCCGGGTCTTCAACAGCCCTCATCGTTAGGAGCTTAAAGTCGCCGTCAACCTCCTCGATTCTCCTGCACTCTACTTTTACGTTTTTCAGCCCCAGCCGTCTTTTAACCTCTTCTAAAAAGACGCACCTTTTCTTTCGGGGCTCTACGAGGGTTATCGGGGAGCTCTCAAGAACCACCGCAAGGGGAATTCCCGGAAAGCCCCCTCCTGAACCCACGTCGCAGATCGGCTTTCCCTCAACCTCAATCCCCACCTCCTTAAAGGCCTTTAAGCCCAGAAGGGAATCAAAGAAGTGTTTCTCTTCTATATCCCTGTCCTCCAACAGGGAGGTAAGGTTAATTCTCTTCCCCCACTTTTTCAGTAATTCCTTAAATTCTGCGAGTTTCTCGTAGTGCTCCCCTTTTAACTCTATACCGTTAAGATGGCACAGCTCCCTAAGCCTTTCCACGGGCAAGCTCTCCCCTCTTCCACTTCTCAATGTAGATTGCCAAAATAGGAATTGATGCCGGCCTTATACCCTCAAGCCTTGCGGCCTGCCCCAGCGTTAAGGGCTTCATTTCTTTTAACTTCTGCCTCTCCTCTACCGAAATCGGAACCAGGTCGTAGTCAAAGTCTTCCGGAATCTTTATGTTCTCGAGTTTCCTGAACTTTTTAACCTCTTCAAGCTGGCGTTTGATGTAGCCCTCGTACTTAACCTCTATCTCAACCTCTTCTAAGATTTCCTCTAAGAGCTTTTTGTCTTCAACGGTCAGCTCAAAGGGAATCAGCTTTAATATCTCCTCAAGTTTAACTTCCGGCCTCTTTAGAAGCTCGTAGGCGCTCTTACTCTCCTTAACCGGGGTTGAGCCGGCCTTCTCAAGAATCGGGTTAACCTGCTCGGGCTTCAGCTTTACCTCTTTTAGCTTCTCTATGAAGACCTTTACGGTCTCGTACTTCTTCTTGACCCTTTCGTACTGTTCCCTCGTTAAGAGACCGAACTTGTAGCCGTACTTGGCAAGGCGGTAGTCGGCGTTGTCGTAGCGCAGCAGCAGCCTGTACTCAGCCCGGGAGGTAAAGAGGCGGTAAGGCTCCCTTACACCTTTGTTTACAAGGTCGTCAATCATTACTCCTATGTAGGCCTCGTCCCTTCCTAAGATGAACCTTTCGTCTTTTCCGAGGGCGTAGAGGGCGGCGTTTATTCCCGCAACTATTCCCTGGCCGGCCGCCTCCTCGTAGCCGGTTGTTCCGTTTACCTGGCCGGCGTTAAAGAGGCCTTTAATAATTTTTGTTTCAAGTGTCGGGTAGAGGTGGCGGGGGTCTATGAAGTCATACTCAATTGCGTAGGCAGGCCTTATTATCTCGGCGTTCTCAAGGCCGGGAATTGAGCGGATTATTGCAACCTGAACGTCGTAGGGGAGACTCGTTGAGGTGCCGTTGGGGTAGAACTCTATTGTGTTTCTGCCCTCCGGTTCAACAAAGACGTGGTGGCGTTCTTTATCGGGGAATTTGACAATTTTGTCCTCAATTGAGGGGCAGTAGCGAACGCCAACTCCGCTTATGAGTTTACACTCGCCGTACATGGGGGAGCGGTGGAGGTTTTCCCTTATTATCCTGTGGGTTTCGGGGGTGGTATAGGTTAGCCAGCAGGGGATCTGCTCAACTTCCCTGGGCTCAGTCCAGTAGGAGAAGAAGGGAGGGGGCTCATCGCCGTCCTGCCTCTCCATCTTTGAGAAGTCTATCGTTCTTCCGTCTATTCTGGTTGGGGTTCCGGTCTTTAACCTTGAGACCCTGAAGCCGTGGCGCTCGTAGAACTCAGAAAGCTTGTTGGCAGGGGGCTCCCACATTCTGCCCCCTTCAAACTCTTTAAAACCGATAAAGATTTTTCCCCGTAAAAAGGTTCCGGCTGTTACAACTACCGCCTTTGCGCCGTAGCGTGCACCTATGTGGGTTAAGACTCCCTTTACTTTTCCCTCTTCAACTATTATGTCGTCAACGATTTGCTGGATTACCTGAAGGCCGGGGGTGTTCTCTATTACCCTTCTCATTCGGTTCCGGTAGGCCTCTTTGTCGGCCTGAGCTCTGGGAGCCCTGACGGCGGGCCCCTTCTTCCTGTTTAATATCCTGAACTGTATTCCCGTTTCGTCTATGTTCTTTGCCATCTCCCCGCCGAGGGCGTCTATCTCCCTGACCACCGTTCCCTTTGCTACGCCCCCTATGGCGGGGTTGCACGACATCTCCGCAATTTTGTCAACGTTAACGGTAAAGAGGGCTGTTTTACACCCCATTCTCGCGGCCGCCAGTGCCGCCTCGCACCCGGCGTGGCCTGCGCCTACCACTATTACGTCAAAAACTTCATCCCACACGGTTCACTCCTTCAAAAGTAAACCTTTACTTTAGCTCCCCTCCCGGCCTTCAGCAGTTTTGAGGCACTTGACATATAGGCAACAACCTGAAGGTAACTTTCAGGATTAACAGAAATAAACAGTTCCCCCTGTTTCAGCCCCTTAAAGTCTTCAGAAAACTTTCCGACTCTCATACCGGAAATTTCAACGGCCGAAGGAGCTTCTCCCGAATAGGGGAAATTAAGGATGAGGTTTCCAAAGTGATCAACATCAAGGACAAAAGTCTCGTAAAAACCTTCGGGATGTTTAACAGGAGAAGGCAACTTGAAGCGCTTAACTTCAGAAAGCTCCATCTTTTCCCCCAGATGCATGGGGGACTGAAGCCTGAGAAGCTCTGCTGCAATGGGAGCAAGCTGATCCCTTCCCCTGAAGTTCCCAGTTCCCACGTTGAGGAAGT
>JAMORC010000028.1 GCA_027063785.1 Desulfurobacteriaceae bacterium | reverse complement strand
CGCCGGCTTACGCCTACGCAGGTTCGAATCCTGCCCCCTCCACCACTATCGCGGGGTAGAGCAGTCTGGTAGCTCGCCGGGCTCATAACCCGGAGGTCGCGGGTTCAAATCCCGCCCCCGCAACCATTCCTATTTTTCTATTGAAAGCACAAAGCGGGTTCTTAAATCTGAATTCTACCCAATAACTTCCTTTAATGTCCTTATCTTCCTCAACAATAATTTCCTCCAAAACCATAGAGATAATTCTCCTTCCCTCCTGTATGTCCATTGTTAGGACGCCGTCTATCTCTTCTATGAGCAGGTCTATTACTGAATCATCTATCTCAACCTCGTTAACCTCGCTAACGGCGCTAAGCTGAAGCCTCAGCTCTTCAAGCCGTTCCTCGTATTCTTTTATCTGTTTTGCAATAGAACGGCTCGGTATTTCTTCAAAGACTTCAAGGGCCTTCGCCAATTTCCTTTCCAGCGTTTCTATTTCCTTCTCGATTATCTCACGGCTCGTCTGGGTGGAGAATTGCCTCCTGATGGCTTCCTCAAGGTCCTCCTTAAAGCGATGTCTATTCTCTTTAAGAAAGGCTTTAATGGCATTGATGGTGAGCTTGTTTAACATCTTCTCACCTACAAGAACATAAGCATCACAGTAGCCGTTAATGACGCCGCCACACTTGAAAGAAGCCCTTGTGGCCTTGATAAAGTTTGAGCCACATTTTGCACACTTTATAAACCCACCCAGTAGAGTAGTATAAGCAACCCCCTTTCCTTGCCTCTGAACCCTCTTTTTGCTTTCCCTAATCCTTTGGCATTCTTCCCAAAGCCCCGGCTCAACTATGCAGAGCTCCGGCCTTTCTATCCTAATCCACTCGCTCGGCGGGTTAGGTATTTTTTTCCTCTTTGAAAAGCCTGGAACCTTCCTGTACTGGGCCTTATTCCAGACTATCACGCCCTTGTATATCTCGTTAGTTAAGATTTCCCTAACGGCGTTGTGGGTCCAGCGGTTTCCCCTGGGAGCCGGGATACCTTCCCTGTTAAGAAGCTGAGTAATGTATTTAAAGCCGTGTCCTTGGCTGTAAAGCTTATAAATTTTCCTTACTACCTTTGCCTGCTCCTCGTCTATTTTTAACTCTCCGTTTTCAAGCTTATAACCATAGCGGGGAGCCATTACGGCCTTGCCGGCAAGTAAGCGACCATAAAGCCCTCTCCAGGTATTCTTGCGGACGCTCTCTATGTACTGCTCGTCGGCTATCCCGTAGGCGGAAAAAAGGAGTTCAAAGTTTTCGTTCTCGGTAGAAATTCCTTGAGAAACAAAGATTATCTCTACGCCGTAAAGGTATTTAAGCTCCCTTGCTCTTATCTTTAGCTCGGCTGTATCCCTTGAGATTCGGCTTGTGTGGTGAACGAGAAGGTATTTAACGGAGCTCCCCCTAATGTACTCCAGCATTGCGTTATAGCCCGGCCTATCAGGATTGTAACCGGACTCCTCTATGTCAAAAAAAACGGCAGTTATCTCAATCCCTCTTCTCTGGGCTTCTGCTTCACAGATTAGAACCTGGTCCTTAATGCTCTTCTTGTCCTGCTTCGGCGTTGAATACCTTGCATAGATTACGCCCTTCATCCTTCCTCCTGATAATTACCTTTTCTCCCTCCTTCACTATCTCTATTTTGCCTTTTTGCTCAAGGAGGTGCAAATAAGCCGCCCCAAGTTCAGCTATGGCTTTGGTTAGCATAGTGCCTCCACAAAAGGAAGGATTAGCATTTTTTTGGATAGTTCATGTTTCTTTTTTGCTTTTTCTATAAGTTCCTTAAGAGAGCAATCAATATGAAACCGACCTTGGACACTATTGTCTAAAAGTTGCATTTCTCTAAGTCTTTTACTTGCAAATTCATCTCCCTCAAGGGCTCTTTGAATAACTTGTATGATGTCTTTCTTTGAAAGAAAACATGGATAACAACCTACCCTCTTAAAGCCCTGTTGGTAAAGTGGATTTATTGGGACCCCTCTTCTTTCCAGTTCCTTGAAGACTTCCTTTTCCGTTAAGTTTAAAATTGGATACCTATAGGAGAGAGCAAAAGGAAAACTCTCTCCAAAACGGGTTTTTTGAAAGGGTTGTAAAGTGTACTCTTCAGTCTTCCTTCTGCTAACGCTTTCATCTCTTCGTATTCCCTGCCACACTTCTGCTACTCTGAATGGGAAAGAGAAGTAAATGGACTCGTAGAACTCATAAGTTGGAACGGTTTTGCACTCGCTCGTGCAAAACCGTCGGCGTGGGGAGGGAAAGATAGACTTTTTCTTAATTAGTTCTGGCAAAGATGCTCCCCTAAGTCTATGAATTTTTATCCTAAGGTGTTTTTCAAGCTGATCAAGATATTGATATGTAAGGGGATGCTCCCAATCTGTATCGCAAAACAAAGCAACTATTGGCGTGTCTGTTCCTTCGTATTCTTCAAGCGCAAGAGCAAGAGTTAAAGTACTATCTTTCCCCCCGCTTACGCTCACGAAAACAATCTTGTCTTGCACAGAATACCCCCGTCAGCAGAATAGAGGAGCTCCGGGGAATGGGCGGGGAGAGGAGGAAAGGAAAAGAGGAAAGGTTACTTAGGCAGGTCTTACGAGAATGTGAACTACCTTTCTTGCTCTAACACAACCTTTTCGCTCGTGGCTTCCTCAATGAACTATCCCTGCTGTTCCTTTAACTGCTGTATAAACTTATCCAAATCTCTTTTATCAAGCCTTGTGCTTCTACCGATTTTTATGGGTTTGAGCAAGTAAAGAGTCCCTTGAAACTTTAAGGGCAAGAGGAATCAACATAAGACCTGCTAAGAAGGACGTTTTGGCCGGAATCTCTTTTGTTCAGTCTCTTTTCAAATCTCGCAAGCTCAAAATCTTCAAAAACCTCATTTACACCCTTGATGAACTCAACAGTTACCAGTGGGAAACGGATAGAACCGGGGAAATTCTTGATAAGCCAAGGAAAGAAAACGATCATTTGGCGGACTCCATTCGCATGGCGCTTTTCACTTATTACTCAGACAAACCCTCAACTCCAACAGTCCGTCCCGTCGGAGCAAGAAGACTCACAAGCCGAATGTTCAGGAGGTTTTAAATGGCCGTTCCAACTAAAAAGCTAACAACCGAAATAACCAGCAACTACGCTTACTTTGAGCAGTTCTTAACCTACCTTCCAGACCCCGCCGATACAATCCTTGACGACCCGGAAGGGGCTTATGAAGTCTTTCGTAAAATGATGCTTGACCCTCATATAAACGCCAAAATTCAGCAGTTAAAAGACGAAGTCCTCTCAAAAGAGTTTGACATAGTCCCGGCGGATGAGAGCTCTAAAGCCCGGGAAATAGCAGATTTTGTTAAGAAAGCAATCTACGAAAACCTTAACATAGAGCAGGACTTTGCAGAGCTCCTTTCAGCCATAGAATACGGCTTCTCTATTTCGGAAGTTATCTGGAAACAGGAAAACGGCTACTGGCTTCCCGACTCCTTAAAAGCGAGAAAGCAGGAAAAGTTTCGTTTTAACACGAAAGGAGAGCTTCTCTATTACGACCCAATAGAAGGCTGGAAAAAACTTGATACTACCTACAAGTTTATCATCCACAGACATAATCCACAAGTGGAAAACCCCTACGGTACTTCCGTTCTCCTTTCCTGCTACTGGCCATGGATGTTTAAGAAGGCCGGTTGGAAGTTTTGGCTGAAAGTTGCCGAAAAGTTTGGAGTGCCGACCGTTTTGGCACTCATTAAAGGCGAAGGTATGACGGAAGACCGGAAGGAAAAGGTTGCAGATTTTGTGGCAGAGGCTTTACTTAACATTCAGGAAGATGCGGCTGTTGCTCTTGTTGATGTTGAAAAAGTGGAAACCCTTGAGAGTAAAGGAAATGCCGAAGATTTTGCCCGCCTTATAGAGCTCTGCAACGCTGAAATCAGTAAGGCAATTACCGGAGAAATCCTAACCGCAGATAAGGGAAACACAGGAAGCTACGCCCTTGCGAAAGTTCACTCCGAAACCCTTAAAAGACGGGGCAGGAAAGTAGCAAAAGCTCTTGCTAATACTCTAAACCGCACACTTATCCGCTGGATAGTAGAGCTTAATTACGGCAAAGACATGCTTCATCTTGTTCCGGAATTCCAGTTTGACTTCACGGAAATTCCAGAATGGGAGCAAGTAAAAGATGCAATAGACCGGGGAGTTCCTGTAAGCAAAGAAGCCCTCTACTCAATGTACAACTTGCCAAAACCTGTAAATGAAGAAGACGTTTTTATTTCCCCAAAACTTTCCGCTTCTGGAGGTATGAATTTTTCCGATTTTTTTACTTTGCCGAGGAGGGTCAGGTTGAAGCCCTAAATGACGTTACAGAGCTTGACTTTACCGTTCAGCCCTACCTTGAGAAAGTAAAGAACGACGTTTACCTCTTTCTCCTTCAGGCCCTCCCCTACATTACCCGCAGGAAAAATGTCCCGAGGGAGCTTTTTAAGGAACTTGAGACCACGACCTACAAAATTCTCATTCTCTCCCTGCTCTTTGGAATGACACACGTGAAGGAGAAAGAGGAGCAGAAACTCTTTTTTGACCCCGTCTTTGATGCAACCTTTGAGGAAGCTGTTGAGTTTATGAAGGAAAAACTCTCTCTAACGCCAAAGGAGTTTTACGAGCTTGACGCAAAGGCCCGCTTCCGTGCTTTCACAGTTGCAAAACTAACGGGACTTGATGCGATAGAGAGGGTTAAAGAAAAGCTAACAAAAGCAATAGAAGAAGGAAAAACACTTAAAGAGTGGGTAGAGGAGCTTGGAGAGGACGGAATACTCAAATCCGTTGGTTTTCACCAGTCCAACCCCTGGTATCTTGAAACCGTGTTCAGGACAAATATCTCCACCGCCTACAACGCCGGTAGACTGATACAGTTTTCTCGCTCCAAAGACAAAATCAAATACCTTGAATACGTTGCGATAGACGACAACAGGACAACGCCAATATGCAGAAGGCTTGACGGAACGAAACTCCCTCCCGACGACCCCTTCTGGGCGACCTACACTCCACCTAATCATTTTAACTGCTACTCAGAGGATACAGAAGTTTTGACAAACGAAGGTTGGAAAAAGTTCTACGAGCTTACAGGAAGAGAGCTTTTCGTTTCTCTTAATCCTCAAACGCATGAAATAGAATACGTCAGAGCTTTGCGTGGGATTTGTTATCACTACAAGGGTGAGATGATTCACCTTAGGGCCCGAAACTTTGACTTGCTTGTCACTCCCGACCATAACATGGCATACATTTCGTCGTGGAAATACAAAAACCACAGGAAGAAGGGGATTACGCCCAAAGTTGAATTAAGACTAGCAAAGGATTTAGCCGACAGTGATGTTATCCCAAGAACAGGGATATGGAATCCTCCCAAAAAAGAAACCATTAAAGTTGGTAAATTTGAGTTCAATTCCGAAGATTTTGCGGAGTTTATGGGGTGGTATCTTGCTGAAGGTTCCATAACTCTTAAAAGTAAAAACTATTGGCAGATAAAGATATCTCAGGAGAATGAAAAATACGTTCAAGAAATACTTATCCTTTGCAAAAGACTTTTTGAACGATTTAGTTTTAAAGTTCACCGTTGGAAAGGGGGAGTTTTTGTATGCGGTAACGATAGAGAATTTTATGAATATTTTAAATCCTTGGGACATAGCTACGAGAAATATATTCCCTGGGAAATAAAAAATCTTCATGTTAGCGCCTTGAGAAGACTTCTTGATGCATTTAATAAGGGCGATGGGAGCTGTTATGATTTAAGAAAAATTAACAGCCAAAAAGGTGGAAAGTGGCAAGCCAACTTTGCACCGTTGAAAATTTACGCAACTTCAAGCAAGAAACTCGCAGACGATTTAACAGAGGTTATCTTAAAGTGCGGAAAACTACCTTCTTTATATCCTCCGGAAAAACCAGGGAAAAGCGTTAAATTTGCCAATGGCACGTATCTCATTAAACATCCAACTTGGGTGGTAGCAGAGTTAAACAGCAAAAACTTCTACGTCAGAAAAAAAGACAGAGCAGTAAAAGAAGGCCAAAAGAGAAACTTTTTCACCGTTGACTACGAATGGATGGTTTACTGTGTTGAGCTGGAGAGAAATCACATTCTCTACGTCAGAAGGAACGGCAGGTGTACCTGGAGTGGAAATTGTCGCTCAACTGTGAGGGCCGTTTTTAAAGGTTCAAGCGAGGCGAAAACTGCAAGAAAACGAAAACCCGAAAACATTCCGCCTATTCCCGAAGGATTTGAAGGAAGTCCTCTTGATAACTGGTGGAAGCTGACCGACTCTATGGCAAAAAGAGCTGTCAATTATAGAATTCACGGAGAAATCCTTGAGAAGGCTAAAAGACTTTGTCGGAATAATTTTGCCGATGAATGTCCGGAGTGGGAGGAAGTAAAAGAGTTGATTGAAAAGTGGAAGTTGCAACAGGAAATTGAAGAACGATTCTCGAAAAGACTAGAATCCTTTGAGTGGAACAGTAGAAAACAGATTAAAGCAAACTTTCCAAAGCTTTGGGAAACAGAAGAAAAATATAGATGGCATGTTAACAAGAGGATTGAGAAGGGACATGTTCTCTCTGAGGATG
>JAMORC010000027.1 GCA_027063785.1 Desulfurobacteriaceae bacterium | reverse complement strand
AGGAAAAGGCAGGCAGTTATTAATTACGTTCAAACAGTTAAAAGGGCCTTTTCTGAAGTCCACGAGGCTCTCTTAAGACTTCAATCTATAAAGAGGGAAATAGAGGTTCAGGAGAAACTCCTTAAAAACTACCAAGAGATACTCAAAACGACCGTTAACCAGTATGAAAACGGTTTAGTTGACTACCTCAACGTAATCAGCGCAAAGCGAAACTACGAAAGGGCACAGCTCAATTTGGTAACTTTGAAAAAAGACTACCTTAAGCAAGAAGTACTGCTTTATAAAGCTTTAGGAGGAGGATGGAGAAAAGAAGATTTGTTCGCCTCTAAAGTTAGAGGTCGAGACAAATGAAAATAGCTATGTTTACTGATGCTTTTAGAAAAGACATAGGAGGAGGGAGTAAGGTTGTTATAGACTTGGTTTCCGGATTGACAGAAAGAGGGCATGATGTTCTGGTAGTCACGGGACAGTCCGTCGATGATTCGGCAAAAGGTTTTAAGGTTTTACGACTTCCGAGTATTAGTTATCCTTTTTACGATAAAGCCGAAATGATTTTGCCCAGTTTGGAATTAATCAGAGCCTTGAAGGATTTTAACCCACATTTAATTCACTATCACGAACCTTTTACCGCAGGAATGATAGCTTTAATTGTTTCCAAATACTTAAAGAAGAAAGTGGTAGGAACAATTCATATAGACCCTATGCACCTTTCTCAATATGCTTTTAAGGTAGACAACGGAAATGTTGCCAAAATGCTGGTCGGTTTTGTAAGCAGGCAGTCTGATGCCATATCTTTTGTTTCCCATTACCAAAAAGAAACTTATTATCCCTATTTAAGAAAAAACGGCTTCTATCCGGTTATATATCCCGGAATACCTGACTACTTTTTTTCCGAAAGAAATGCCGTTTTCGGGAAAATCGTTATAACAGTTTCCAGACTTGCTCCCGAAAAAAATCTCGAGTTCGCGTTTAAAGTGATGTCTCTTGTCCAGAAAAAAGCGGATGTGGATTACCACGTAGTAGGAAACGGGCCAAAGAGGCGAGAACTGGAAAGCTATGCAGAGGCCTTGGGATTGAAAGTTAAATTTTGGGGTAACGTCAAGAGAGAAAAACTACCAGAACTTTATAGAAATTCTTCGGTGTTTTTCCTACCGTCAAAGACGGAAACTTTCGGACTTGTCTTTGCCGAAGCAATGGCTTGCGGACTACCGGTAGTCGCTTTAAATGAAGGAGCTGCCCCGGAGGTAGTAGGAGAGGCCGGCATAATCCAGGAAGAAAAAGCAGAAAAAGTTGCCGATTCCATCATTAACCTGATCAGGAACAAGGAACTTTGGGAAAAGAAGTCAACTAAAGCAAAAAATAGAGCAGAGCTGTTTAAAAAAGAACTGTTTATTGCCGGATACGAGAATCTCTACAGGAAATTCGCAACTCCTTTTACTAACTAACAGGTAGCACCGCTACACTGAAACGGTTGGCAATACCCCACCGGAAGGGATATACCGCCCCCAGTCCCAGCTTATGCTGAATAGTGCTCACTACTTCTGTTTCCCCTGAAGCCGTTTCTCTCCGCCAAAGCAGGGAGTGCCTTTGGAAAGAGAGCGCAGAGTAGGTGTCTATGAAGTTGCAGGCTCCGCAGAGGTTTGCACGCTTCTTGCGTGCCTTACTCCACAGGAGGACTCATACTGCCCCTACTCCTATCCATGTAAAATGCAGGGACTCGGAGATACATCCTCCTTGCTCTAGCCCCCATCCACGGCTACCGAAGACACTCAAAGGCCTTACGGCAGGTGTTTACCTACCCTTCTTCACTGCCCTTAGCCCGTTTTTAATCCCTTTCAGAGCCGGCGGTGAAAGTTTCCAGGTATCGGGCTGTATCTCCGCCTTAAAAAGTCCCTGTTTAGCCCGGTGTTTTCCTATAAAAACTACCTATTGTTCTGGTTCGTAATAAGCTCCTTGAGGAGTTCAATATCCTCTTTCAATTCTTTTTTTGTCTCTTCAAGCTCTTTTTTCAGCTCTTCGAGATTCTGCTTAACAATCTCATCTACCTGCTTCAATATGGCATCAGCCTCTTTCTCAAGCTCCTCCCTCTTAGCCTCGAGTTTCTCCTTTAATTCCTTCAAGAACTTTTCGGCCTCTTCTTTCGTAAGCTTACCTTTTTCTTCCAGTTCCTTAATGATTTCAGAAACCTTCTCGGACGCTAAGGATTGGAAATTTTCAATAAGCTTGTCCAGATTCATAACAACCTCCTTTTTAATTTGATTACTTTACCATTTTAGCATATCTTTCGTATGCTACGATAAATGAGGAAATCTTTCCACGAAACGGTAAGTTATGAAGAAAGTAGAGCTTCTCTCCCCGGCAGGAAACCTTGAAAAACTCAAATTCGCAGTAGATTTCGGCGCCGACGCTGTTTACCTGGGCGGAAAGCTGTTTAACCTGAGGGCAAAGGCGGGAAACTTCACGCTGGAAGAGATGGCGGAAGGGATAGAGTATGCTCACTCAAAAGGAGTAAAGGTTTACGTTACCCTAAACGCCTTTGCCAGAAACAGGGATTTTCCGCAGATAGAGTCTTTTCTGGAAGAGCTGAAGGGAGTTAAGCCCGACGCTGTAATAGTATCAGACCTCGGAACGCTTGTTACAGTCAAGGAAAAATATCCCGAAGTTGACGTCCACATCAGCACTCAGGCCAATACCACGAACTACAGGAGCGTCAAAGTTTACAAAGAACTCGGAGCTTCAAGGGTCGTCCTCGCAAGAGAGCTGTCGATAGACGAAATAAGGGAAATAAAAGAAAAAGTCCCGGAAATGGAGATTGAAGTCTTCGTCCACGGAGCCATGTGTATGGCATACTCCGGAAGGTGCCTTCTCTCAAACTACCTCTCATACAGGGAGAGCAACAAGGGAGCCTGTTCCCAGAGCTGCAGGTGGAAATACTACCTGGTAGAGGAGAAAAGACCGGGAGAATTCTACCCGATAGAAGAGGACGAAAAAGGAACGTACATTTTTAACTCAAAAGACCTCTGCGCCCTGCCGCTTTTGGAAGAGCTGATTGACGCAGGTGTTGACTCTCTGAAAATCGAGGGGAGGGTTAAAAGCTCTTACTACGTCGCCGTAACTACGGCCGTTTACAGAAAAGCAATAGACCTCGTCCTGACAGACAGGAAAGCCTTCAGGGAAAACCTGCCAAGACTCCTGAAAGAGCTTGAAACCGTAAGTCACAGACCCTATACGACAGGATTTCTAAAACCCGAAGGAGATATCCTTCAGCATTACGAGACAAGCTCTTACATAAGAAATTACAGCTTCCTGGCCGTTTTTAAGAACGGCATCTGGGAAGTAAGAAACGCCTTTAGAACCGGTGACGAAGTAGAGCTGTTCCTTCCCGGAGCTATCACACTAAAGGGAAGAGTAGAACGTATCCTGAAGGTGAATAAAGACCAATCAGAACCGGTAGAAGAAGCACATCCCAACTATAAGGTAAAAATCGACATAAAGGGCGCGGGAGAAATCCCCGAAAACACAATATTAAGGAAGAGGAAATCGAACTCCATTCACGATTAAAGTGCTTCCCTGCATAGAACCGGCTAAGACCTGTCCCGTTTTACGCAGACGGCCGATTACTTGATGACTTTTATGACCGGCTTTTTCTTTTCTTCTTCTTCTCCCTCAAGTCCCTTCCTGAACTCCTCCTTGGCCTTAAAGAAAGCTTTGAACAGATTAATTATCTTGTCCCAGCCGAATACAACTCCGACAACAACCAACAGGACTATTATCTTAACGAGCATTTAAACCTCTCATAGAGTTCACTTCATTCTACCAAACGGGGCAGACCGCCCCGGAAATTAACCTCAGCCGAAGGGTGAACAGTAGTTGGCTATGTCTATAACGTCCACGTCCTCAGAACCGCAGTAAGGACACTTCATATCCATGAGTTGCAGGGGGGTATAAATGACTTCCTCGAACTCCGCATCACACTTATTGCACTGAAAAACGTATATTTGCATCGGAAACCTCCCGAAGTTGCTAACTCTCAATTTAGGAGTTTTGAGGAAAATGAAAACCATCAAAGTTTTAGAATCTTCAAGCTTTGACGGAAAAAGTGGAAGGCTTGAAGCTCTGGTAAACGGCAAACCGGTAAGGGAAGAGCTTGTAAGCGTTGAAAAAGAGAAACTTCCCTTTTCCTTCAAGAAGCTAAATCCGCTGCAGACAGCTTTCTACCGGCATTACGAAGGGGGAAATGCGCTGATCTCCTCTCCTACCAGCTCGGGAAAAACGCTCCTTTCCCTGCTTTTCAGGCTCAAGAACAGTTACGGAAGGTTCATCTACACGGCTCCGACCCGCTCCCTCATCTGGGAGAAGTTCAGGGAGTTCAAACCCTTCTTTAAAAGGCTCGGGATAAGGACGGGAGACCTGATTGAAGAGCTTTCAGAAATCACTCAGCCTGCCGTAGTCTGCACATACGAAAGCCTTCTTTCCGCCGCGAGGAACAGAACAAAGTGGTTTGAGGAAGCAGGGGCGGTGGTAATAGACGAAGTCCACGTTGTAAGGGAAGCGGGAAGGGGAGTAACTGTGGAGGAGATAGTAAGCTACTGCCTGGAAGAGGAGATTCCCCTCCTTGCATTATCGGCCACAATACCGGGGGCTTCTGAAATGGCAAAGTGGATAGAGGCCGAACTCTTCATAGAGTCGGAGTGGAGACCCGTCCCCCTCGAAAGAAAAGTCCTTAACCTGCGAAAGCTTCTCCAGAGGTGCAAGCTTCCCAAAGAAACACCGGAGGAGAAGCTGACTGCGGCGGTGGAGAAGATAAATCCGGAAGGGAAAACGCTCGTCTTCGTTCCCAGGAAAGACCTCGGCTGGCAGGCACTCTCCGTCGAAAACACCCTGTACAAGAGAAAAATTGTCAATGAAACTCTACCCTTCCTGCCGGTAAAACCGGAAAAGGAAGAAGCGGTAGCATTCCACAACGCCGATGTCCCCACAGAAGAGAGAGAGGTAATAGAAAAGGAATTCCGGGAAGGAAAGGAACTGACAAGGCTATACGCCACCCAAACCCTTGCCTACGGAGTTAACCTGCCGGCAGACAGCGTTGTCATATTCGTCAGGGGAAGTTTCGACAGGATAACTTACAGGTACAGGTTCTTCCCCGACCCGCTCACTATACTTCAGATGGAGGGCAGGGCCGGACGGTTCGGCCTGTCGGAGAAAGGCTATTCCTACATAGTGGTATCCGGGGCAAAGGAGAGCGCTTTAGAGGAAGCCCTTCAGGAGGAACTTTCACTGCCTTTTGAAACTGCCCTTTCGGCAGGCATTGAGAAGAGGGACTCTGCAGCCTGTCCCAACAGGAAAAAGGCGTTCCTGAGCCTCATGGTTCTCGGCCCTCTGATAAGGTACGGCAAAAGCTGGAAAGAGGCGGTCTCCTCAATGTTCAGCGTTAAGAAAAATCCTCTGCTCATTAACGAGATTGAGGAGATACTCGAAGAGCTGGAACTTTACGGCTTCATAGAGAACGGGAAACCCTCAAAACTGACGAGGCTTCTCGTCTCCTCTTTCGTTTCTCCTTTCTGCTTCATGGAGTTTGCCGAGAGGCTCAAAAAGGGGAAAGATGCCGCTTCAGAAGAACCGACGCTCCTTTATTCCTTTATACTGAGGCCTTTCATAAAAAGAGAGCTGTTCCCGCAGTCGGTAATTCAGTTCACAGGAGAAGGTTTCAAGGAAGAGGCCGGAAAAATCGCTTCCTTCATCGAGGAAGCAACGGGGTTAAGGGTCAGGGATAACTCGGAAGTGCTGGCGTTTTACGCTTCCGGCGGTTTTTACCCGTTTAAAAACGTTGCGAGACCGCCGGGGGAGCTTTCTACCCTTCCGACGGAAAGTTCCATAGTCGGACACCTGCTCTGCCGGATTAACCTCCTCGACTTTGATACAGTCCACCGGGCTGTAATGATGATAAGGAGCGGAATTCCCTTCAACTATTCCCTTCTGGGGGCTGTGGAAGGACTGGGCTACATGAGGGGGAATGCCCTTGCTAAAGCGGGCTTTCTGCTGAAACTTGGGGGAGAAGCTCCCCTGATAAACGGAATCAAGGAGGAGAAGCAGGAAGTTTTAGAGGCGCTGAAGGAAGCTCTTTCTTACAGGTACGACACGCTCCCTCTCGTTGAAAGGGAAACAAAGGCCATAGTCAAGGCAGTCAAGAGGGTTAAATTTCCACTCGGTAACTTGAAGCTCCTGAGATTTCTTGCATCTATATTTATAGGCAGGAAAGAAGCCCTGAAAATCTCAATAGAAGACGCCCTGGAGGTACTGTTTGAAAATGTCACGGGAAGGACGCAAGCTGAGGGTGAAGATTGACGGAAAACCCGTCGAATTTGAAGTGGGAAAGAACCTGAAGAACGCCTCAACTTCCGGCCTTCTCAGACTTATAGAGTACAGGTATCTCTTTCCCGAGAGATCCATTAAATACGTTGAGGTAAAGGGCGAAAAGCTCCACCCCGTAAAGGTAGATGAAGTTAAAAACCTTGAGGAGCTGAACATCGTAACCGAACCATCGACAAACATGGTCAGGAGACAGATAGAACTTGCGCTCCTTGCCCTTGACGGAATGAGTAATGCAATAGACCAGATAGTAGAAGAGTGGAACACAAAGGGAGAGATTGCGAAGGTAATGCTACACAACATGCTCGATTCCCTCGACTGGACAGTAAAGCTCGTAGACAGTGGCTCCAAGATACTTCCCATCTACGAGGGGATTGATGAAGAAATTGCAAGGCTCGAGGACGCCGTTTTCAGGCTCGACGACCTAATGTACGAGGGAA
>JAMORC010000026.1 GCA_027063785.1 Desulfurobacteriaceae bacterium | reverse complement strand
CGTTTAACGCCTTCTTTGTCCTCGGCCGTTCTATCGGATTTATCGGCCACATCCTTGATGAGAAGCGCCTTGCCATGCCTCTCTACAGGCACCCATGGGACGATATTCTCTACGACGTTAAGAGGCCCGAGGAAGCGTAAACTAAAAATTTCAAAGGCGGGCTTTAAGCCCGCTTTTTTTTATTTGCTGAAAGAACAGCTGTAATTCTCCTGTAACCGAATGGTGTCCAAATTTGGAGGATTACATTATCTGATAGGTTTTTATTAAGAATAGAACGGAAAAGAAGCAAAGGCTGGTATGTGTGGTTTAGCTTTCAATTTTCTATTTTCTTGGTGTACCGTAAAACGCTTCGGCGACTGTTCTGATGAAGTTCTTTTCACCTTCGGTAATTTTTTTATCTCTTATATAGGAAAGCATTAGCGCTGGAAAGACTTCGAGCTTTGTGTCTCTTAGTTTTTCTGCATTTTCGTAGCAGAAATAGAGGATGTTTATCTTGGTTTCAAAGGGGAGAAGCCAGTTAAAGGCTTTGTCTTCTATTTCTCTGAGGACTTTAGCAAAAAGATGTTTTGGAATTTCCAGCTTTGTTAGTGCAGCAAGGTCATAGTTTATGTAAGCAATTTCTTTTTTTGTTCTAAAGGAAGACCTTTTTAAAATACTTATAAGCTCGTAGATGAATTTCTCTTTCTCTTCGCTGTTTATTTTTTTTTGAGAAAGCTCCTCTATTATGGAGAGTCCCTTCAGGTTTCTTTTAAGGTAAAATGCCCTTAGTGTCTCAAGGGTTGAATCGTCGGCTTTTTCGTAGTTGATGGAAAACCTGGAGACGTCCTTGCCTACCGGAATGTTTCTCAGTGTTATTTTAAAATTCTTGTTTTTGACTGGAAGAGAAGTGATAGTTTGGGCGTTAAACCTCCTAATCTTGACTGGAAAGTTTCTGGAAAGAGCTTCTTCGAAGGGGAACGTAAGCCGACCGATGATGTTAATTGAGAGAATTTTGGGTCTTTCCCTGAAAAACTCCTCATACCTATACAGGGAAAGAACAAGCAGGCTTGAAAAGTCAAAAGCTTTTTCTACCCAATCTCCGTAAACTGCCCTCCCGATGATGGGGGAGAGGACAGAGGAGATCTCCTCGGGAGTAACACTTCTTTTGTAGTTAAAGTCGTCAATAATGACGGATTTGCTTCTTCCGAAGAGTATCCTGGCAGCTTGAGCCCTGCAGTCGTCAAGAAGTTTTCCCCTTATTCCTTCTTTCCTTAACTGGGTGTTTGATAATCCGGATTCAAAAACAAATCTGTTAAACAGGTAGTTACCTAAAAGGTCTATTACGTGGAACTCTCCGAGTGGAAAAATTACAAGGAACTTTCCTCCTATTGAGAAGGAGCTTCTGGTGTATCCGATGTTAAGAACGATCTCCTTTTCGGAAAAGAGGTTGAAGTCGTAGTAGACGGAAACTCTTTTTCCGAAAGTTTCTTTCATTAACTTCCTTACAAGGTAGGTAGATTTTCCGTACAAGTAACCGGGTAGTAACAGTTCTTCTACTTCCCTGCTCTCTACTGAGAAGAGGGCAAACTCAAGTAAGTCAATGGCATCGTAGAAGACTTCTCCGATGAAGAGGTAGTTTTTCTTTTCCAAATTATCCAGGAGGGAAAGGAGCTTCTTCTTAACCTCAACCGGAACTGAAGTATAGTCAACAGAGACCTCTTTGAGGAATAGATCTTTCAGCTTAAAACACTCCCCTCCAAGGGCAGATTCCGGATATCCGAGGTAGAGTCTCAAAACCTTACAACCTCCCTGTTAAAGGCGTGGTCTTTGAAGTTTTCTCCCGGGAAGCCGTGAATGAAGACATTTTTCCGGGGAGAGAGCTTCTCTACTATGGAGAGAAGTTCGCTTCTGTCTGAGTGGGCGGAAAAGTGATGGCTTTCGATTTTGCACTTAAAGCTTTTTAGAAGTTCCTTTTCCCTTAACAACCTGTAACCGAAGCTTTCCTCAACCAAGTAACCGCTAAAGAGTATGGCACTTCTCGGGTCTTTCGAGAGGAGTTTGGCGTAGATGTAGGAAGGAGTTCCTTCCATAAGCATTCCGGAGGTTGCTATTATACAGTCGGCTTCCCTTAAATTTTCCTCGCAAGCTTCTTCAAAGGAAATTCCTTCGTAAGTCGGGGCAGGCTGAACGTAAAAATTAAAGAGCTTCCTGCGAAGGAAGTTTTCGTAAATATTGGTGACTTCTCTTGCAAGTCCGTCAACATACACTGTGACAGGCGGTATTTTGCCCTCTTTCATCCCCTCAGTCATGAGGGAGATAATCTCCTGTGCCCTTCCGAGAGCAAAAACGGGTATTAAGACTTTTCCTTTTTTTTCAAAAACGTTCCTGAGTGCTGAGAAGAATTCTTCCTCGGCTTCCTCTCTGGATTTTTTCCTGCTACTTGAAAGGTAGGTGCTTTCGGAAACGAGGAAATCTACCGATTCATCCGGTATTTCTGCTCTGCCGACCGTTCTCTGAGGTGAAAGGGAGATGTCTCCGGTGTGAAAGAGCGACGAGGAATCATCGTAGGAGATCTTTATTGAGGAAGCTCCCATTATATGTCCTGAGGGAAAAAACTGTATTTCAACGTCACCGACCTTTATAGAATCAAAAAACTCCCTCCTTTCAACTTTTGTTAGAGCTTTATCGAGAAGCTTGTATTCCTTCCACTCTTGGGGGGAGTTCCTCTCCTTTATGTGTCTAACCTTTATGGCGTCTTCAACCATCAGGGAGAGGAGCTGAACAGTTTCGTTGGTAGCGTATATGGGAGCTTCCGGGTACAGGTTTGAAAGCACGTGAATGCTTCCGCAGTGATCAATATGGGCATGGGTTACCAGAATGGCATCTACTTCGGAAGCTATGCTTTTTAAAAGATCAAAATCCGGGAAAGGTTCCCTGTCAAACCTTATCCCGGAGTCTATGATAAGTCTTGTTCCGCCGACAATGTAGAGGTAACAGCTTGCCCCTATTTCGTTTCCGCCGCCTATGGGTATAAAGAGGTTTTCCATAGGCCAGAAATTTATTATCTGCCGTATAGACCTACAAGCTCGTCTTGGGCAACAACATGTCCTTCTATGGCTTCAAGGAACGTTGCTTTGTCGGCACCGGCAGGTATTCCGAGGTTGGGGACGTCAAGCCCGAACAGGACGAAGAAGTACCTGTGAGGTTTTCCGGGGGGCGGGCAGGGGCCTCCGTATCCGATTCGGCCGAAACTGTTTACTCCCTGTTTTATGCCGTATTCAAGTTCCGGAGCTGGAGGGATATCCTCCGGTAGTCCTTCAAATTCCCCGGGTATGTCGTAGATAATCCAGTGGGTGAAAACGCCCGTGGGAGCATCGGGATCGTCAACCAGCAGTGCAAAGCTTTTAACGCTTTCCGGAACTTCTAAGAATAAAAGCGGCGGTGATATGTCCATGCCGTCGCAGGTGTACTTGACGGAAATGAACTCCCCGTTTCCGAAAACCGGGCTGAATATTCTCATTTTGTCCTCGCAAAAGGGTTACACTTTCAGTATATCAAAGCTTTTTAAGAAATGCTGGTTTATGTCAGCATGGCCATAAAAATAACTCGATTTAACCGGGATTAGAAATAGTGGAATAGCCCGGAGCGGAGGCTCCGGACTTTAATAGGGTAGCTTCTCCCAATTGACATTTTCCTTTATCCATTCTACGTAGGATGGGATGCCTTCCTCGATCTGTATGCCGGGGTGCCAGTTAAGAAGTTTTACCGTTTCTGTTAGGTCGGCTTCCGTGTAGTTTTGGTAAAAATCGTAAGGGTTGTCGAAGTACTCAACTTCTACTTCAACCTGGAGGCTTTTCTTTATCAGCTCAACGACTTCATTGAAGCTCCTTGCCTTTCCGGTTCCTACGTTTACTATGCCGCTTTTTCCTGACTCAAAAGCTTTTATGTTTGCCTCGACGCAGTCGAAAACGTGGACAAAATCCCTTCTTTGTTCTCCCCATTTAAAGAGTCTTGGTTTTTTTCCCTTAAGAATTTGAACAGTGAGTTGGAGGATCATGCTGGCCATTTTCCCTTTGTGCTGTTCCCTTGGACCGTAAACGTTGAAATACCTAAGGCCAACTACGGGGATTTCGGGGTTTTCGTCCATAAACTTATAGGCATAGTAGTCCATAGAGAGTTTCGAAAACCCGTAAATGTTCTCCGGTTTCACTTCCCCGTTTACTTTCATTGGAGGTTTAGTGTTCCCGTATACTGCTGCTGATGAAGCGTAAATGACCGGAGCTTTTGACTCCCTTGCGATGTTTAGGATATCCTTAAAGGCTTCGCAGTTTATTTCCATCATTCTTCTTTGGTCTGAGTCCGTTGTGTTTACGTTTGCTGCTTGGTGGAATATGGCGTTGAAACTTCTTTTCCTGAGCTTATCAATAGTGTCTTTGTCCGTAATTGAGCCGGTTATGATTTCCCCTTTGAAATCAATTAGGTTCCTGAAGTCTCCTGATGAAAAGTCATCAAGGACGACGATTTCCCATTTTGGGAAGCGTTTTTGAAGCTCGAGGGTAAGGTTGGAGCCGATGAAGCCGGCGCCTCCCGTAACAAGGACTTTCATACTGCCTCCGGTAGTAGCATTTGTCGGGTAATTTTATCTGAACTTTGATGTTGTGAAACGCAGTCTTAACCCGAGCCTGATTTTCCGGCTTTTATTCTCCCGAAATTCCTTAAAAGTTCCGGTTTCCGCAAAAGCTGATAACGGAGACTATCAAGTTTTTAGTGCAGAACTGCCTATTCTCCGACTTCTCCTTTCAAGTGGGTTTCATATCCCTGTTCACTGAAAAACTCCTTAAGCCGGTTTGCGTATTTCCTTGCAAGCTTCCAGCTGTGGAAAACTGCGTAAGTTTCAGATTCAATAAGTTCATCCCCGTGAAACCTGATTACGGAAACTCCCCACTCAAAGTGTTTCATAGAATCGTCCATATATATTCTCTGTACAAAAATGTCACAGATTTTATCCGGTTCGCCGAGTATTTCCGAAAGTTCCTCGGGATTTTTCCCGAGGGCATCTGCCATAAGCTCTTTAAAGAACTCCTCCACCGTTCCCCTCCTACTTTTCGACTATACTTTCCTTTACCTTCATTCCGAAGTGCCTTCCGGGTTCTTCGGTGTAGACGAGTACTTCATCTCCTTCTTTCAGCTCGACTACTGATATAGGATTCCCCTCAGGAGTAGTGAGCCGTATAGTTTCTGCGTTTTGAAGTATTGCCGATACTTTTTTTCCGTCAGCCGTTTCGGCTTCAATGAGGAGCATTGGTCTCTTTTCTACTTTTGCTCTCCCGACATAAGCGATTCTCCCTTCTCCCTTGTAGTTGTATATCATGACTTCGTCTCCGCTTTCTATTTCTGCCAGGTACTTGGTCTTCCCTCCGGGAAGTCTCACATACATGTGTACTGCACCGGCATTTACTCTAAACGGCCTTGCTGCGACGTAAGGGTTTGATTCCGTTTCTGCGTGAACCAAGAACATACCGGCAGAGGAATTACCCACCAGAGCACCTTCTCCTCTTACCATGTTTGAGCAGGTATCAATACATACCCTGTCACACATGCCTATCGGCTTAACTCTTTTGATCTTTGCAGTTTCGAGCTTAAGCTTTTCACCGGATAGGTTAATCTCGGCTCCCGCTGCTTTGATTTCATTCACATCTTCCGTGTCGAGAACTACTCCTTTGACACCCTTTTCAAGTATTGTTATCGCCGTTTTTGCCTCTTCAGCGTTCCTTGTCCAAGCGTAAACGTTATCTCCCTGGGCCAAGAGGTTTTCGAGCGGGATGATCGTCCAGTCTGTTGTTTTCACTATTACCTTCTTTCCCTGTTTCAGTAGTTCCGCAGCCCTTTCCTCGTCTTCTTTTCCCTTTATTTCGACAATTACAAATTCCTCTCCGAGCTTATAGTCACCGTCCGGTGCTATTGTTTTAACCTTTGCCAGCTGCTTGACCTTCTTACTCTCGGGCTTTTCAAGAAGAATAGCAGAAACCCCGGATTCTAAGGCCGCGGTTACAACTTTTTTGTTTGAAGGATCTTTCACATAAACTATTAGCTCCTTTTTCATCTGTACCTCCTTTCGCCGAATATAGCTGTTCCGATTCTTACTATTGTGGCTCCTTCTTCTATGGCCACTTTAAAGTCGTGGGACATTCCCATCGAAAGTTCGGGAAGTTCGATGCTGAATTCCTTTTCAAGTTTGTCTCTTAGCTCTCTTAGTTTTCTGAAGAAGGGTCTTACCTCTTCTGGGTTTTCGAAGTAGGGAGGAACTGTCATAAGTCCTTTCAGTTTAAGGTTTTTAAACTGCAGTATGTACTCTACTAAGGAAAATAGGTCTTCTTGACTACACCCGTGTTTTGTCTCTTCCGGAGAGAGCTTGACTTCAACAAAGATTTCAAGGTTTTCTTCTTTTAGCCTTTTAACGAGTTCATCTACCAGCTTTTTCCTGTCTACAGTTTCTATAACGTTGAAAAGCTCAACTGCATACTTTACTTTATTAGTCTGAAGGTGACCGATAAGGTGCCATTCAATGGGAAGGTCCTTAAGCTGGGGGATCTTTTCTCTTGCTTCTTGAACCCTGTTTTCTCCGAACAGTTTTATTCCCGCCCTAAAGGCTTCCCTTATCTCATCGGGGCTTCTTGTTTTAGAGGCTGCCAGGAGTTTAACCTCCTCCGGCTTTCTTCCTACCCGTTCGCAGCTTTTTCTTATCTCTTCTTTGATCCTTTCGACGTTTTCCTTAATTCCCATCTTCAAGCCTCTCGTAGACTTGATCTGCAAAAAACCAGAGATCCTCGCTCAGATCCGATTCGGAGTTTTCGAGGAAATCTTTCCAGTTCTTTAACCCACCTTCTTTAAAAATATGGTAGCTTGATGCAACGAAACCGCATTTCTCAAAACTTCCTTTTCCGTCAGCTCTCAGTATATCAAGCTCTACGAACTTGTTTACTCCTGATTTGAAAAGTTCTTCTGTCAATTTTCGCCAAAATTCGAAGTTTGACTTTTTCATGAAAAGTCTGGTTTTCCTTCCTTTAATTGGTTCTCCTTCCTTAGTGAAAAATTTGTACTTAAGCTTCAAACGGATACCTTTACCGTTTTCTGTGTTAACTACTTCTAAGTCATCACTGGATACGGGGAGGAGCTTGGCGTAATATCCGAGTCTTTCTGCGAGTGGGGAGGAAAGCTTTGCACTGTTAAATATGTCTATTAACCTATTAAGATTTTTTAATATCTCTTCAATCGTTGCCATTTTTCCTTTTACTACCGGGGTTATGTCGTTAAAGAGTTCTCCGTTAAAAATGAACTTTCCGTCCGGAGATTTTAACAGGACATTCCCGGCGCTAACTTCTAAAGATTTTCTATCCCCTTTCAGCAGACAGTCCTTATTGAGTACTTCTATTCCAAAAAAACCTTCGATTTCCCTGATATTTTCCTTTTTTACTTTTACTGCCTTTCCTCTCCAAAAGCCAATAACGTAATCTTCACTTTCTGAGATTACGATAACGGCAGCCCCCTGCGGTAGCTCGTCGTTTTCAGTTACTATTCCCACTTTCAGCTTTAGTTTTCCCGTTTCCGTAAAATCGGGGAAGAAATAGTCGGTGTAATCAAGGTTTATCCAACCCTCCTCATCAAGTCCCCAGTAGCCTAAAATGGACTTGAGAGGGAGGTTTTCTCCTCTGTTAACCGTTTCTATCAGTTCTTTCCCAGGTTCTTTCCAGACGGAAGCGGCTTCAACTAAGACCCTTGCTTCCTGCCCGAAAGAGATTGCCGGAATGAGTATTGTGGTAAGAAATAGTAGCTTTCTCATTCTTTCTCCTCTAACAGTACAAACATTAAAGCCTCTGCTTCTGCTATCAGTTTCCCGTCGGAAACCCTTACCATTTTAGCCCTAGTTACTTTTAGTTTCTTTCGGTTTTCCTTTATCCATCCTCTTACTTCTACTTCTTCTTCTACTTTTAGGGGTGTATGAAACTTAACGGTTATTTTCCCTGTTAGAAATCTTTCCTCCGGCTTCTGAAGGTATGCCATTGCTTCATCGAGAAGAAGGGAGATAATTCCGCCGTGGATAATTCCGTCATACCCCTGGTAGTACTTTGGGAGGGAAAACCGGGCGTAGCTTTCATTTCCTCTTTTCTCAAACTTTAACTTCATTCCACGGGGGTTTTCCGTTCCGCAGACAAAGCAGTAGTTGTCCCGTCTTAGCTCCCTGTCCTTCACCTTTCACCTGCTTTACCTTTTGATGAAGTATTATTATAGAAGTATTCACTGTTTTCGGGGGCGGTATGAAAAATAAGGAACTGGCCGATATCTTTGACAGGTGGGCTGATATTCTGGAGTTTATGGGAGATAACCCTTATCATATAAGAGCTTATAGGAATGCAGCCCGACTTATTAGGGATCTATCGGAAGACATTGAGGTTCTCGCCAGGGAGGGAAAGCTTTCCTCGCTTCCCGGAATTGGTCAGAGGCTTCAGGCGAAAATTCTCGAGTTCTTGCGAACCGGGAAAATCGAGGAATTTGAAAAGCTGAAGCAACAGGTACCCGATACGGTTTTCACTCTCCTTGATATACCCGGTGTGGGGCCAAAAACAGTAAAGCTTCTTTATGAGAGGTTGGGGATAAGAAGCATTGAAGATCTTAAAAGGGCTATTGAGAGGGGGGATCTTCTAAAACTTCCCGGTTTTGGTCTAAAGAAGGTTGAGAAGATAAAAAAAGGTATAGAACTTATGGAAAAGGCAGGTGGCAGGATACTACTCGGCGTTGCAGTTTTCATTGCTGACAGAATTGTTGAGCAGTTAAAAGAACATTCAGCTGTTGAGAGGATTTCGGTCTGTGGTTCCACCAGGAGGATGAAGGAGACAGTCGGAGATATAGATATTCTTGCTACGGGAAAGAATCTTGAAATAATAGAAGCGTTTGTTAACCTGCCGAACGTTAAAGAAATACTCTGGAAGGGTACGAAGAAAGCAACGGTAATAGTTGAAGAAGGGGAGCAGGTTGATTTAAGGGTTATTGAGCCTGAATCTTATGGTTCTGCTCTTCAGTATTTCACCGGTTCAAAGGCTCATAACATACATCTCAGGACAATTTGCTTGAAGATGGGGTATAAGCTCAGTGAATACGGTCTTTTCAGGGGGGAGGAAAAGATTGCGGGAAGAACGGAAGAGGAGATATACAGTGCTTTAGGGATGGATACTCCTCCGCCGGAACTTAGGGAGGATACCGGAGAAATTGAGGCGGCAATGGAGCACAGGCTTCCCGATCTTGTCGGTTATGGTGATATAAGGGGGGATCTTCACATTCACTCTAACTGGTCTGACGGAGCTTCTACGATAGAAGATTACGTTAAAAAGGCTCTGGAATTCGGATATAAGTACATAGCTATAACGGATCACTCAAAGTCCCTTAAGGTTGCTAATGGCCTTTCGGAGGAGGATCTTGAGAGGCGTAACTACGAGATAGATAAACTCAACGAGAAATATAGGGGAAAAATAAAGATACTTAAGGGTACGGAAGTTGATATACTTCCGGACGGTTCTCTTGACTATTCCGATGAAATTCTTGCCCAGCTTGATTTCGTCGTTGCTGCGATTCATTCCCGGTTTTCCCAGGACAACACGGAAAGAATTCTGAAAGCGATAAACAATCCTTATGTTAATGCAGTTGCCCATCCTACCGGCAGGGTTATTGGCCAAAGAGAAGGGTATCCTTTGGATCTTGAGAAGATTATGAAAGCTGCTGCTGAGACGGGAACAGCTCTTGAAGTTAACTCCTACTACAACAGGCTCGACTTGAAGGATGCCCACTGTCGGATGGCCGTTAAGTACGGCGTGAAGCTCGTTATAAGCACGGATTCCCATCACGTTGATCATATGTGGATGATGAAGCTCGGAGTTGGAACGGCCAGGAGGGGGTGGGTAGAGAAGAAAGACGTCCTTAATGCCCACGGTATTAGGACTATTCGGAAATTTGTAAGGGATAAGAGGAAGAAGTTCGGTGTCTCTTGAAGTTGCTAAACTTCCGGATAGGACTAAATTCTAAAGTAGGATTTGAGATTTACTAAAACCAGCTTTAAGGAGGGAGAGATGTTTGGAGGATTTTTCGGAAGGAGAGGTTTCGGAAGAGATCCTTTTGAGGATATCTTCAGGCAGTTTCAGGAAATGGAAAGACTTATGTCTGAGATGATGAGGGGATTTGGAGGCTTTGCCAGAGAATTTCCCGGCTTTGAAGCAGGTTTTGAGCCGAGAATTGAAATGTACGAAACTCCGGATGAGATAGTTGTAAGGGCTGAGATGCCCGGTCTTGATAAGGACAGTATTGACGTTAAGGTTCGCGGAAATTACCTGATCATCAAGGGTGTTAAGAAGCAGGAGCAGAAGGAGGAGAAAGATAACGTTTTCTTCAGCGAGACCTTTTACGGAGAGTTCCAGAGGGTAATTCCCCTTCCGGTTGAGGTAAAGGAAGAAGGAATTGAGGCTTATTACGATAAAGGAATTCTTGAAATAAGACTTCCGAAAGCCGAGGCTGCAAGGAAAGAAGTTAAGATCATCGTAAAAGAGCCTGAGGAGAAGAAGAAAGGCAAAGAAGATGAGGATAAGAAGTAGTATTTTCGCCCCGACATAACGTCGGGGCTTTACCTTTCGTTTCTTCCGAACCTATACCAGATGTTACAAGCACCTTCTACTGATACCATACAGGGTCCTTTAGGGTTTCTGGGTGTACAGGCAACGCTGAAGAGTTTGCATTCGTTCGGGTAGGCTTTCCCTAAAACAATTCTGTCGCATATACATCCGGGAACTTTTTCTTCCTCAATTTCCGGTAGTTCAAAGAAGACTTTAGCGTCAATTTCGCTGTACTCCGGGCGGATTTCAAGTCCGGAGTTAGGAATGTAGCCAATTCCTCTCCAGTTTACTGCTGTTTTGTAGAAGTACTTGTACATCAGCCCCTGTGCTTTCCTGTTTCCTTCGGGTTTGACAACGCCTCGATAGACGTTTTCAATTTCGGCCCTTCCTTCTGCTATTTGATAGAGAATTCTTAGTATTGCCAAGAGCAGGTTCTGGGGTTCAAAGCCGGCTACAACAGTAGGTATTCCGTACTTTTCCGGAAAGATTCTCCAGGCATTTGAACCAACTATTGCGGAAACGTGACCTGGAGCTATGAATGCATCCACCCCCACTTTGCTGTCGTTCATGAGGACTTCCATTATTTCGGGAGTTAGTTTCTGAGATGTTAGGATCTTTACGTTCTCGGGAATGCCCGCTTCTATCATGGCGGCGGTCGGAGCTGTTGTTGTTTCAAAGCCGATGGAGAAAAAAACAACCAATTTATTTTGGTTTTCCTCTGCGATTTTTATTACTTCGTGGGGTGCCGTTACCATTCTGTAGTTCCCGCCGTTGCTTCTTATTGATCCTATCCGGGTTGGAACTCTTAGCATGTCTCCGTAGGTTACGAGGATTGTATCCGGTCTCTTTGAAAGCTCAATGGCGTTTATTACGTCACTTTCAGAACAGACGCAGACGGGACAGCCGGGTCCGGGAACGAGCTCTAAATTTTCGGGCATTAGGGAGCGGAGACCATAATAGGTTATTGTATGTTCGTGAGAACCGCAGACGTTCATTATCTTTATTTTTCTTTTTTTCGGAGTGAGCTTTTTTATGGCTTGGACTATTTCTTTTACCTTTTCTTTCATATTTTTCCTCCGTTTAGGGGGAGACCTATTCCTTGCGGGTAAGGGATTCTCTCATTTTGTTGATTATGGGTTTTATTGCGCGGTATTTCGTCTTAAGGCTGGCCCTGTTGACTATTAATCTGGCTGTTGAATGAAGTATAACGTCCACCTCTCTGAGTCCGTTTTCTCTCAAAGTTGTTCCTGTTTGGACAAGATCAACAATTCTGTCTGATAAGCCCACTAAGGGTGCAAGTTCGACAGAACCGTATAGAACTATGATTTCCGGGTGAATTCCCTTGTTCCTGAAGTACCTGTCCGTGATTTTAGGGTACTTCGTGGCTACCCTTATGTATGAGAGTCTATCAGGGTCGTAAGGTTCCGTGATGTTAACCGGTTCGGCAACGCTCAGCCTGCATTCTCCGAACTTCAGGTCAAGGGGTTCGTAAAGGTCGTACCCCTTTTCTTCTATTACGTCCTTTCCTGCTATTCCTACATCTGCAGTTCCATAGTAAACGTAGGTGGGAACGTCCATGGGTTTTACCAGTATAAATCTGTAATTACCTGTTTCAAAAATGAGCTTCCTCGTTTCCTTCAGCGTTTCGGTAGCATCTATCCCCGACTTTTTAAGAAAATCCACCGCTTCTTTTAGTAATCTTCCTTTGGGCAGAGCAAAAGTTATTCCTGAGTACTTCATACCTCTTCTCTCTCCTCTTCGTAGATCTCTACTCTCTCGATATCGGCTCCGAGATTTGAGAGCTTTTTATCAAGTTTTTCATATCCTCTGTCAAGGTGAAAGACTTTATAAACTTCAGTTGTATTCTCGGCACCGAGACCGGCGATAACCAGTGATGCGCTGGCTCTCAAATCCGTTGCATTTACTTTCGCTCCAATGAGCTTTTCTACTCCTTCTACAACAGCAGTTGTTCCGTTCACGTGAATTTTAGCCCCTAGCCTTTTTAGCTCGAGGGCATGCATCATCCTGTTTTCAAAAATCGTTTCCTCTATTACCGACGTTCCTTCGGCGAAGCACATTGCGGCCATAAACTGTGCTTGCATGTCTGTGGGAAATCCCGGGTAAGGTTGAGTGACTACGTTAGTAGCTTTTAATCTGTCGACTTTTTTCACCAGGACTTTCCTTTCAGAAATCTGTTCCACTTTAAGTCCCGCTTCTCTGAACTTATCGATGACGATTTCCAGCGTTTCGTAAGGGAAGTCTTCAACTACTATTTCGCCTCCGGCAACGGCGACTGCGGATAGGAAAGTACCTGCCTCAATCCTGTCGGGCATAACTCGATAGAGTATGGGGGATAGTCCTTCAACGCCTCTGATTTCTATTGTATCAGTTCCCTCTCCCTCTATTTCGGCACCTGCAAGCTTTAAAGCCTTTATTAAGTCAACTATCTCGGGTTCTTTGGCTGCATTCCTTATTACGGTTTTACCTTTAGCGAGGACGGCTGCCATAACGGCGTTTTCCGTTCCTCCCACAGTAGGGAAGTCAAAAGTTATCTCTGCGCCTCTTAAACCTCCCTTTGCTTCTCCGACTATAAAACCGTGATCGACTCTAAGATCAGCGCCGAGCTTTGAAAGGGCTTTAAGGTGTAAATCGACGGGGCGGGTGCCTATTGCGCAGCCGCCGGGCATTGAGACCTTTGCTTTACCGTATCTTGCAAGCAGAGGGCCTAAGACGAGTATTGATGCCCTCATCCTGTTTACAAGTTCGTAGGGTGTTTCGGTTTTGACGGAAAGCTCCTGAACTTTAAGGATTCCATCTCCTCTTTCGACGTAGAAGCCCATATACTCCAATAGTTTTGAAGCAGTTTCAATATCGAGTAATTCGGGAACGTTGTGAAGTTCGAGATCTCCGGAGAGTATCGATGCAAAGATTATCGGCAGAGCGGCGTTTTTAGAGCCTGAGACTTTGACTTTTCCGTGAAGCTCCTTTCTGCCTCTTATTACGATTTTTTCCTTTTTCATTCCTTCCCCTTTTCGGCTGTAACAACTCTTTCTGTTCCTGATAAGTCTCTAAAAACAGAGATGTCTGTGAATCCGGCTGACTTAAGTATTTCCTTGACCCTTTCAGATTGTCCCTCTCCGACTTCAAGGGCTATAAATCCTCCGGGACGCAATTTCTCAAAAGATTGTAAAACTAACCGTCTGATAACTTCAAGGCCGTCTTTTCCTCCGAATAGGGCAATGGCCGGTTCGAACTTCAAGACTTCCTTTTCTAATCTCTTGTCTTCTAAGGGGACGTAAGGAGGGTTTGAGACTATGACATCGATAGGGAAATTAATCTTTTCGAGCAGGTTGCTCTTAATAAAGCTAACAGGGCAGCCCAACTTTTCCTTATTAATTTCGGCAATTTTTAGGGCTTTTCCCGAAATATCAATTCCGTAATACTCATGTCTTTTTCCGAGAAGCTTACAGAGGGTAAGAATGATGCATCCGCTTCCCGTTCCCACGTCTATAACTTTTAATCCGCTGGTTTTCTTAAGCCTTTCGTAAGCGACTTCAACAAGGATTTCCGTTTCCGGCCTCGGTATTAAAACTCCTTTTTCCACTACAAATTCAAAGCCGAAGAACTCCTTTTTGCCGGTTATGTAAGCTACCGGTTCACCTTTAGCTCTCCTGATGATGAGCTGTCTGTAGGCTTCTACTTCTTGATCGGTAAGGGGTTGTTCAAAATTTACGTAAAGGGAAACTCTATCTTTAAGTTTTAGAGAATGGGCAAGGAGAAGTTCGGCATCAAGCCTTGCGGACTTTATTCCCCTTTCCCTGAGAATTTCGGTTGCTCTTTTTACCAGCGTTCCTACTGTCCACTTCATGGGCGAATTATAGCCGACTTGAGGTTGGGTTTGGCAGTGAAGTAGAAATTTAAATGAGTTTGAATCGTGCTGGATAATTTTGCCGTTAACATTTTACTCAACTTGATTAAAACTTCGTTTTAGAAAAGTTGACAAGGCTGTTAAATACGTTTAACTTAATAACTAAGAATATTGGAGGTCGGGCGGTGATAGATAAGGATACTCCGGTTTACATGATAAGTATTGTGGCCAAGATTGCCGGTGTTCACCCCCAAACCCTCAGGTTTTATGAAAGTGAGGGGTTGATAAAACCTTCAAGGACAGAAGGGAGAACCCGGCTTTACTCTGAACGGGATCTCATGAGAGTAAAGAGGATTGTTTCCCTGACGAGGGAAAGGGGAGTTAACGTTGCAGGAACTCACCTTATACTGAAGCTGGAGGATGATCTCGAAAGGCTTTTTAAAGCCCTTTCTGAGGTTTTGGACGCTCATGCAAAGGAGACTGTAATTTCGCTCCTTTCCGAACTTGAGTTTGACGAGCTTAATGCGGAAAAACTTATAGAATTGCTTAGAGAATAAACTGAAGAGGAGGAGAGAGATGAACATCTGGGACGTTTTAAGCGGAAGAGCAAAAGATGCAATACTGCTGTCGCAGGAAATAGCGAGACAGCTCGGTGAAAGGTACGTTGATACGGAGCATCTTTTACTTGCAATGGTGGAGCTTCCCGGTTCACCCGTTCTCGACGTATTTACCCTTGCAGGTTTTGACCCGGTAAGGGCAAAGAAATTTATAAGGGAGCAGGTTGATAGGGTTGGAAGGCTCGGTCCTCCGAGCGGTTACACGGGGTACGAGGAGATTTACATCACGCCGACAATGAAGAAGGTCTTTGACGCAGCTCTTGATATTGCAAGACAGATGAAGGCAAGGAGTGTTGACCTTGAGCATTTGTTCTTGGCTTTTTACGAGGTTCCCGAAGGAATGGCATACAGGATACTTCTTAAGCTCGGACTTGAGAAGGATGAGGCTTTGAGGGCTGTTAAGAAGTACAGGGAAGGCAGAGCCAGACTTTCCAGAGAAATCGGAGCAAAGGCTGCAAGGGGAGGAAAGCAACTTCCCGAGGTTCTCAGGAAGTACGGTATTGACCTTACCGGCCTTGCGGAAGAGGGCAAGCTTGATCCCGTAATTGATAGGGAGACCGAAATTAAGAGGGTTATTCAGATACTTTCGAGAAGAACTAAGAACAATCCGGTACTCGTCGGACCTGCCGGTGTTGGTAAAACCGCCATTGTTGAGGGAGTGGCTCAGCGGATTGCAAACGGAGAAGTTCCAGAAAACCTGAAGGATAAGAGGATAGTTGCTCTTGACATGGCTGCCCTTGTTGCTGGAACGAAGTACAGGGGAGAGTTTGAGGAAAGGCTTAAGCAGGTTCTGGATGCAGTTAAAGAGGAAGGAAACATTATTCTCTTTATTGATGAGCTTCACACTGTCATTGGGGCTGGGGCAGCTGAAGGTTCTATGGATGCGGCGAACATTATGAAACCGGCTCTTGCAAGAGGAGAAATAAGAGTCATCGGTGCTACGACAACGGATGAGTTTAGAAAGTATATAGAGAAAGACCCTGCCCTTGAGAGGAGATTTGCTCCCGTTTGGGTTGACGAGCCGGATATTGAAACGGCAATTGAGATGCTTAAGGGATTACGTCCGAAGCTTGAGGAGCACCATAAAGTCAAGATTACCGATGAAGCGATAGAAGCGGCGGTTAAGCTTTCTAAGAAATATATACAGGGAAGGTATTTACCCGATAAAGCCATCGATGTTCTTGATGAAGCTTGTGCCAGGAAAAAGATAGAGGCAACTTATAGTTCTCCGGAACTTGCGGAGCTTAAGGAGAAGCTCCATACCTTGAGGGCTGAGCTTGATGAGGCTGTTAAGAAAGAGGAGTTTGACAAAGCTGCGAAGCTCAAGAAGGAGATTAAGGATATAGAAGAAAAGATTAAGGAGCTTGAAGAGAAGATAGAGAAAAGCAGGGAACAGGGAGAAGAGCTGCCGGTAGTAACGGCTGAGGATGTAGCAGAGGTTATTTCTGAAATGACGGGAATTCCGGCTTCTAAGCTCCAGGAGGAGGAGGTTCAGAAGCTCCTCAGGATGGAGGAAGAACTCCATAAGAGGGTAATTGGTCAGGAAAGGGCTATAAAGGCTATCTCCGAGGCAATAAGGCGCGCAAGGGCCGGACTTCAGCCTCCGAACAGACCTCTCGGCAGCTTCCTTTTCCTCGGGCCTACTGGAGTCGGTAAAACGGAACTTGCAAAAGCCCTTGCAGAGTATCTCTTTGGTGATGAGACGGCGATGATCAGGCTCGATATGTCCGAATACATGGAGAAGCATGCCGTTTCAAAGCTCATAGGTGCACCTCCGGGATACGTCGGATACGAAGAAGGAGGGCAGCTTACGGAAGCCGTAAGACGTAAACCTTACAGCGTTATACTCCTTGACGAGATAGAGAAAGCCCACCCTGATGTCTTTAACATCCTTCTTCAGATTCTCGATGACGGAAGGCTTACGGATGCTAAGGGAAGAACGGTTGACTTCAGTAATACTGTCATAATTATGACCAGCAATGTCGGTTCAGAATACCTCATGCACCTTTCTAAGGAGGAGTTCGAAAAGAACTACGACAAGATAAAAGAGCAGATAATGAACGAGCTGAAAAAGAGATTTAGGCCTGAGTTCCTCAACAGGATTGATGAGATTATTATCTTCCATCCGCTTGCAGAGGAGGAGATTAAGAAGATCGTTGACCTGCTTATCTCTAAGCTCAATCAAAGGCTTGCAGAAAGGGGTATTAAGGTCGAACTTACGGAAGAGGCCAAGACAGAACTTGCGAAAAGAGGGTATGTGCCTGAATTCGGAGCAAGGCCTTTGAGGAGAACCATTCAAAGAGAGATTGAAACCCCGCTCTCTGTAAAGATTCTCGAAGGCAGTGTCAAAGAAGGAGATACTGTTATAGTAGACTACGATAAAGATAAGGGAGAGTTTACCTTTACGGTAAAGAAAGAGGAACTTCCTCCGAAACAAGCAGAGATAAAGACTGCTGACGAATCCGAAGAGGGAAAGGAAAGTGAGTAATAAAAGTTGAGGGGCCTTGTGCCCCTCAATCTATATCTATCTTCACTTTTCTGGGTTCAGGTTCGGGCTTTCCTATAAAGTATCCCTGTCCCAGGGAAACTCCGATACTTTTCATAAGTCTATACGTTTCTTCATCCTCTATGAACTCGGCTAAGGTTCTCAATCTGAAAACTTTCCCTACTTCAACTATTGATTTTACAATGGTTAAGTCTCTTACGTCGTTCTTTGCGTTTCTTATAAAGGCTCCGTCAATTTTGAGAACATCGGCGGGAAACTTCTTTAAATACATGAAGTTTGAATAACCGGCTCCAAAGTCATCCACTGCGACGCCGGCGTTAAATTCCTTGAAAAGTTGGAATATGCTTATTGCGGCTCCTTCCTGCATCAGCTTTTGAGACTCTGTTATTTCGAAGATTACATTTGAAAGGTCTAAAGAGTACTTCTTTGCTATCTGGAAGACGTTGTTAAGTTCTCTAAAGAAGTATTTCATCGATAAGTTAAAAAAGAGCTTATAGTCACCAAAGTATTCAATAGCGTGGATAAAAAGGATTTTGTCTATTTCCGGAGTGAGAGCGAGAGAGTCAGCAACGGAAAACACATAATCGCCTCTTAGGATTTCATTTCCGTAGAATATTCTGGATAAGACTTCATATCCGAATATCTCTCCGGTTCTCAAAGAGACAATAGGTTGGAAGTACGGACGTATTTTCCTGTTCTTTATCGCATGTATGAGCTTTTTCCTCACCTCTCTGAATCTTTCTTTATCTTTGAGAGCAAAGCTTTCGTGAAAAACAATTGTGTTTTTTCCCGATGACTTAGCCGAGTAGAGTGCATCTTCGGCTTGCAGGAAAACGTCGTAAGGACTTCCCATACCGCTGCTGACGCCACCGCTTGTTGTTATTCTTATAAACTCATCTCTCAGGCGGAGTTCTATCAGGTGAAGGTGTTTTTGAAAAATTTCATCAATTCTTATAATCGGTATGTCGTCAAAAATAAGGGTTGAATATTGATTGGCTCCTGTTCTGGCCACAAAAAAGTCGGAAAAGTATTTTGAAAAGACCCTGCGGAAGTGGCCTGCTATAGCTTTTAGTACTGAATCTCCGACAGAGTAACCGTGAGAAAAGTTGACGAACCTGAAATCGTCAATATCAAACACTGCTATTGTAAACTTCTTGCCTTCTGGTATTTGGGAGAGCTTGTTGAAAAATGATTTTCTTGAAGGCAATCCCGTTATTTCGTCTACCATATCCTTAAATCCTTTCTCTCTTCCAAGATGTCTCTTATCTGGTTTACGTCTTTATCTCCCCTACCGGAAAGATTGATTATTACCGTTTTTCCTGAAAGCTTTTCCCTGTTTTTAAGTACCCAAGCAACTGCGTGGGAGCTTTCAAGGGCGGGTATTATTCCTTCTGTTCTTGAAAGAACCTGGAAGGCCTCAATTGCTTCTTCATCTGTTACTGCCGTATATTTTGCCCTTCCGATCTCCTTGAAGAAGGAATGTTCCGGCCCTACTCCAGGATAATCAAGACCGGCTGAAACTGAATGCGTGGGTGTAACCTGTCCGTCTTCGTCCTGAAGCAGGTAGCTCTTTGCTCCGTGAAAAACGCCAACTTTCCCTTTACACAGGGTTGCTGCGTGTTTGTCGGTGTCGAGGCCGTAACCTCCTGCTTCTACTCCTACAAATTCCACTTCTTTATCTTCGACAAAAGGATAGAAAATGCCTATGGCGTTACTTCCTCCACCGACGCATGCAACGATAACATCGGGCAACTTTCCTTCGGCTTCAAGTATCTGTTCTCTTGCCTCTTTACCGATAACAGACTGGAAATCGCGGACTATCATGGGATAGGGATGAGGGCCTACGGCAGAACCTATTATGTAATGTGTTGTTCTGACATTTGTAACCCAATCTCTTATAGCTTCATTAACCGCATCTTTGAGGGTTCTGCTTCCGCTTTTTACTACCTCAACCTTTGCGCCGAGAAGTTCCATTCTGAAAACGTTTAATGCCTGTCTGTAGACGTCCTCTTCACCCATATAGACTACGCACTCGAGGCCTAAAAAGGCACAGGCGGTAGCCGTAGCAACGCCATGCTGTCCGGCTCCCGTTTCGGCGATAATCCTCTTTTTTCCCATTCTTTTGGCGAGAAGAGCTTGACCGAGGGCATTATTAATTTTGTGGGCTCCGGTGTGGTTGAGGTCTTCTCTCTTAAGGTAGACCTTAATGTCGTTTCCCAGATAGCGGGAAAAGCCTTCAGCAAACTGCAGGGGAGTGGGGCGGCCTACGTAGGTTTTGAGAAGCTCCCTGAATTCCCTCTGAAATTCCTCGTCTTCTTTTATCTTAAGGTACTGCTCTTCCAGCTCAGAAAGGGCTGCCATAAGGGTTTCAGGAACGTACTTGCCCCCAAAAACTCCGTACTTTCCCTTCTCGTCGGGGTAGTTGTACAAGGCTTATCCTCCTGAGTTAATAATTTTAACTCTTAAAGAAATGTCTTCACTGTTGGATTCAATTCTAATCAAACCTTCTTTCTGTATCAAATCCTTCTTTTTGAGTTTTTGGAAGCTTTAGCTTTAATGTAACGAACATAACTGCTTACTGGAAAAAGACCGTAGTTTTTTAGTTTTCTCTTCTCAGGGTCTATTTCAAGCTTTCCAGAAAGGTATATCCAAAGGTTGCTGAAGTCTAAAAGGTCTAAATAAACACCGATGTTCCTTGATTTCAAGCTTACCCTAAAAGTAAACTCGGGAATTATCCCCGCGTAACTCCCTACAGGGGAGTTGAAAAAGCGCACTCGAATAGGTAGTGCTCCGTAATGCGCGGGGAGTCTATATATCATTTAATCAACCCGCTTGCAATTCCCCAGCGGTGGGCGTACATACGGCCATAGGGTCTTGCACTGACGGGAACTATTTTCGTAAAGGGCTCGCTTAAGATTTCTTCAACGGGAATATTGAAGGCTTCAGAAAAGCCCTTAAGTTCATTTGTCAGGAGTTTCATATCTTCTGACGTGGGTTCAAATACTTTAACCTCTTTGCCCAAATATCTCTGCGGAACTTCTCCCCTGACGAAAATAACTCCGCCGTGCATTCCGGTGGCACAGTAGTCCCCCACTATATCCTCTCCGGGCTTTTTGTTAAGCCCCAGTAGAATCAGAATTCCTCCGGCCATGTACTCGCCGAAAAAGTTTCCGGCCTTTCCTCCGACTATGAAGGTAGGAACGAGGTTTTTGTAACCCTTCATGTGGATTCCGACCCGGTAGCCGACATCTCCTTCTATGTAAACCTTTCCTCCTCTCATTCCGTAGCCGCAGACGTCCCCTGCGTGCCCCCTTACGATTATCTTTCCGTCTCTCATCGTGTTTCCTACACCGTCCTGGGCATTTCCGAAAACTTCTATCTCTGGGCCGTAGAGGAATATTCCCAGGTCGTTACCCGCGGTACCGTAAACTTCAATCTTAACTTTCCCTTTTATTCCGGTTCCTATGTACCTCTGGCCGTAAACGCTTTTGAGGATGATTTTTTCGGCACCTTTAGCGACAAGCTCTTTAACCTTTCTGTTTACTTCCCTGTAATGGGTTGTTCCGCAGGTTATCTCGAAAATTCCGTCAGAAATCTTTTTTACTTCCATCTTTTCTCCCCTAAGCAGGATAGCAAATGTCTTCTTCTTTACAGTGATTAAGAAGTGCTATAACCGGTTCACCGGCTTTGGGCATCCACACCCTGTCGGGCTCTTCGCAAATTACCCTTATTGCCGATTCTTCACTGGCCATGTAAACAGTATTGCCCTTCTCTGCTGCAACGAAGGGCCTGAGTTTTATCCTGTCGTTAAACCCGATAACGCCGTCCTTAAAGGCAAAAAGCATGGCAAAAGGACCGTTAAGCATCGCGGGAGCATAAACTGTTCTTATCATCTTCGCCATTTTGTAGAGCTTATCGAGTCCCGTTTTTTTGTAATGTTCGATATCCTTCCAGAAAGGAGCCGCCATTGCCATAAATACAGCCCTTATAGGTAACCTGTGTTTCCTGAAGAGAAGGTCAAAAAGGTAAGCTGCAACTTCTGTATCGGTAAGGAGGGTGCATCTGTAACCGAACATCTCCACGTAACGCTTATTAGTCCCATATGAAGTTATTTCACCATTATGGACTATAGCCCAATCGAGAAGAGTAAACGGATGGGCACCGCCCCACCATCCGGGAGTATTGGTGGGAAATCTTGTATGGGCAAGCCAGATGTAGCCTTTGTATTCCTTTATCTCGAAGAAGTCTCCGATTTCATCAGGGTGTCCGACTCCCTTAAAAGCCCCCATATTTTTACCGCTGGAAATTACGTAAGCTCCTTTTACCTTGTCATTAATTGTCATCACCACCCTAACAACCAGGTCTTCTTCCGACTCCATGGGAAGCCTTGCGTCTTCTCTTGGTTCAACAAAGTATCGGTAGAAAACGGGAGGCTTTGTCTTCTTATAAAGGGAGGGAACGGGTTTTGTAGGTATTATTTCACTCTTTACTATTCTGAAAGAGCGTCCGAGAACGGTGTTCACTTCCGATTCGCAGTCTATGTCATCGAGCATCACGTGAAAAGCGTAGTAGTCAGCCATTTCCGGGTATATGCCGTAAGCAGCATACCCGGCTCCCATTCCGTTGCCGCGCTCTTTCATAGAGGTAATAGAATCATATATAAACTTCCCCGATATCGGCTTTGCATCCCTGTTAACTATCCCTGCAAGTCCACAGCCGGACATTTCAGAATAACAACCCATTACACAGCCCTCCAGTCTTTGTAAGCTGTCCTGTCCTCTTTGAGTTTCTCTTCTCTCCACCACTTGGGAAGATCGACAAGGCCAAAATCGAGGGAAACGAGTCTCTCTTTAAAATCGGAGACGTCAATTTTTTGCCTTATGAGGTTTGTAAGTATTCCCACCCTGTCAATTTCACCGATTGCAACAAAGCCGACGAGCCTGTTATCCTTGATAACAGCCTTTCTGTAATATCCCCTTTTATCAAACTGGTCGTTGACAATGACTTCGTATGAATTATCGGGTGGGGAAACAGTTCCAGCATTAAGAACGGGGACCGGTAGGAATTTAAGGGAGTTAAGGGGAATTCCGCCCAGATATTTCATTCTCTTACCCGCCATGTTGAGACCGGCGACAAAGCCCTGTTCAAAGGCAAGAGGAAACAAGGGGATTGGCTTTCTTTTTCCGTCAGTTATGTCAAGACATTCTATACAGTCACCGGCAGCATAGATGTTCTCGACCGATGTCTCCATCCTGTCGGAAGTAACAATTCCTTGGTTAATTTTCATTCCTGCAGTTTCCGCAAGTTCAGTGTTCGGTCTTACTCCTATTGCGACAACAACGGCATCGGCTTTTATAGTTTCTCCGCTTTTAAGCCTTACGCTGGAAACTTCCTTGTCTCCTAACACCTCTTCGACTGTATTTCCAAATATAAATTCAACACCTTTTTCTCTCATAAGGGATTCAACAATTTCGGATCCCCTTTCGTCCATTGCCCTTCCGAGAACTCTGTTGAGAAGCTCAACAACCTTAACTTTTATTCCCAATTCTCTCAGGAAATAAGCTACCTCAAGGCCTATAAAACCGGAACCTATTACGACTACCTCTTCTGCCCCTTTTTCTTTCAGGTAGTTCTTAAAGGCAAAGGCAGAGGCAAGCTCTGTAAAGGTAAAAACACCTCTCTTCTCAATTCCGGGAATTGGCGGAATAAAAGGCTTTCCTCCAGTAGAAATGAGGAGCTTGTCATAGGGAACAAGCTCGTTTGAGTCAAGAACTACTGCTTTTGAATCGGTGTTTACCTTTACCGCCTTTTGTCCCAGAATCAGTTCAACGTTGTTTTCTTCAAAGAACTTCTCATCCCGGTAGATTAACTTCTCTTGAGGAATGTCCACAAGAACGTCGGCAATCATCGGTTTTGAATAACAGGAAGTCTCATAGGAAATTACAGTTATTGGAGATTCTTTATCAACCTTCCTTATTCCGGTTATACACCCTACTGCTGCGGCGCTGTTTCCGACTATGACGTACTTCATAAATCACCTCTCACTTTTTACCTTTCGTAATCATAAACGAGAGCTTTATTAGGACACGCCTCAACGCAGGCAGGGAAGCCCCTGTCTCCGCAGAGGTCGCACTTAAAGGAGTGCCTTTTCTCCTCCCTTATGTAGGGGTGCGCCGCTCCGAAGGGGCACACCAGAACGCAGTTCCAGCAGCCTACGCACTTTTCTTCGTCAAGGTGAACTTGTCCCTTTTCGTCAACCTGAATTGCTCCTGATATGCACGAGTCAAAACAAAAGGGGTGCTTGCAGTGGCGGCACATGAGGGAGAGAGAAACGGCACCCTTAACTTCAACCGTTGCACGGGGAAGGAGGTTCTCGAGTTTGTAGGCCTTAACGGGGTCTTTGCTCTTGCTGTGAACCATCGTACAGGCCACCTCACAGTAGCGACAGGAAATGCAGTTTTCCTCTATGGGATAGACTTTCATAAGCTTTCTTTTCTTTCCGGACATTTCCACCTCTCCTACATTCCGGCCGGCAGAACGCCGAGGATTTTGTTTTCCTGTTCTGTTAGTCCCCAGCTTCTGAGCCTCAATCTGTTACCTTTTATGCTTTCAATAGCGTTTATTCCCATAGCTCCCAGTAATTCCTTGATGTCGTGGGCCCAGGCCCTGAGAAGGTTGTAAAGGTTTTCAGCAACGATATCGGGATTAAGTCTTTTTGCCAGCTTTGGATCGTTTGTAGTTATTCCCCAGGCACACCTTCCTGTGTGACACTGCTGACACTGAGTACAGCCGGCAGCAATCTTTGCCACAGTTCCTATGTAAACGGCATCAGCTCCGAGGGCTATTGCCTTCAGGACGTCAACGGCATTCCTGAAACCACCGGCCGCTATCAGAGATACCTCGTTTCTAAGTCCCTCCTTTCTCAACCTATCGTCAACAGCAGCAATAGCGAGTTCTATAGGTATTCCAACATGATCTCTCAAGGACTTAGGAGTTGCTCCTGTTCCTCCGCGGACGCCGTCAATCACAACGGCGTCAGCTCCTGCGTGGGCTATACCGCAGGCAATTGCGGCAACGTTATGAACTGCAGCAATTTTGACAAAGACGGGCTTTTCGTAGTTGGTAGCTTCTTTAAGAGCATAGATAAGCTGTCTAAGGTCTTCTATGGAATAGATGTCGTGGTGGGGAGCGGGAGAAATAGCATCGGAACCGACCGGTATCATCCTCGTTTCTGCAATTCCCTCGTTGACCTTTTCTCCGGGTAGGTGTCCGCCTATTCCGGGCTTTGCTCCCTGACCGATTTTTATCTCTATAGCAGCAGATGTTTCAAGGTATTCGAGGTCAACACCGAAACGCCCAGATGCAACCTGAACAATCGTGCAGTCTTTAAACTCCCTTAGTGATTTATGCAATCCTCCTTCTCCTGTGTTCCAGTAAGTTCCGAACTCCTTTGCAGCTCTTGCCATTGCTTTCTGAAGGTTAAGGTTTATCGAACCGTAGGACATAGCGGAAAAGAGAACCGGTATTTCAAGTTCTAACTGTTTTCCTATGGTTGTTTTTATGGAAATACCGTCTTCATCGAACTCCAGCTGATCGCTTTTTCTTCCAATAAACGTTTTTAACTCCATAGGCTCTCTTAATGGATCGATGGGAGGGTTTGTAACCTGACAGGCGTCGAGCAAAAGGTGGTCAAAGTAGTTCCTTATAGGTTTGTCATTTCCGGTAGAAGTAAGGATAACAGCACCGGTCAGCATCTGGGTGTGAATGTCCCTTAAAGCCTCGGCAGTCCAGTTTGCATCTGGATGGAAAGTAGAAGGATTCTTTATAACCTTTATTGCATCGGTGGGACAGAAGGCTTCACATCTTTTACAGTTAACGCAGTTCTCGTGTCTGTTCAATACCATGTCCAGGTCTTCGTCGTAGTAGGTAGCATCGAAAGAGCACTGATCAACACAGGACTTGCAGCGAATACATTTGTAGTCGTCCCTTAACACCATGAAAGGGTAGAAGGCAACTTGAGGCTTCTTAAAAAGCATCTTTCACCCCCGAAATTGGTAGGAAAATTCTACTACAAAGTTATGTGTCGCAGGAAACCGTCAACGCTGAACATTCCAATATACCGTCCGTCTTTCTCAACTACTGGAATCAGATTGGCATCAAGAAGTGCAATAGCTTTCAGGATTTCTTCTGGGGAAGAGTCCTGGTATAGAACAAACGGATCTGGAGTCATCAATTCACCTACCTTTAAGTTTTCTTTGTTATAAAGAGTTGCCAATCTTAAATCTCTTAAAGAGACAATACCAACCAACTTTTGTCTTAAAAGAGAATCTACCACTGGTAGGTATCTAACATTTTCTTTTAGAAGCCTTTCTCTAACGCGCTTTAGGCTTTCTTTCTCAGAAACGGGTTTTATTTTAACTATAAATTGAGAAACCGAGAAGTTTTCCAGTTTTCTTTTCAGATAAAGATGTTCAATGTCTATTCCTTTATGAAACAGTGAGCGTTTAAGAAAGTGAATTTCCTTAAAGAAAGAAACAAGGTAACTTGTAAGGGCGGATGAAAGGAGAATTGGAACAACAAGCTGATAACTGTGGGTAAGTTCTACAACTATTAGTGAAGAGCGGAAAGGTGCTTTCGATACTCCGGAAAGAACAGCGACAGCTCCTACAAGGGCAAATACCCTGGGATCAAGTTCAGTCAGACTTCCGAAGGCATAGCCGAAGAAAGAACCGAGAAATAGTGACGGAGCCATGTACCCGCCAAAAATTCCAGCACCAAATGAGAGAACAGAAGAGAGAAGCTTTGCAAGGCTTATCTCAAAGGCTTCACTTGGGAGGTATTTCCCCTGGAAAAGTTCGGTAATCCTGCTATAACCAACACCGGCGGCTGCAGGGAAAAGATAAAGCAGAAGTCCTACCAGGGATCCTAAAAAGAAAATAACGTAGTTCTGGCTGTGCCTTAACCTAATCCTAAGCAACTCTAGAAACCTAATTCCTCCAGTAAAAAAAAGAGAGACAATAGCAAAGACAAGAGCTGCTGCTGGATACCAGATGAGGTAATTTTCATTCCAAGATAAGTGAGGAACTACAAAAGCCGTAAAATTTCCGATGAAATGCCTTGCAACTATTGAAGCCGTTCCACAGGAGATTATTAAAGGGATAAGTATGTAAGTATTAATTTTACCAAGTATTATTTCAATACCAAAAAGAACTCCTGCAACAGGAGCGTTAAAGGTGGCTGCTATGGCAGAACTGATACCTGATGTCAGGTAAATGGGAAGATGGATCCTGTCAACCCTGAAAATCTTAAAGAAAAGTTCTGATAGAACTCCACCTAACTTTGCAATAGGGCCTTCTCTTCCGACAGGAACTCCAAAACCGATGTTGAAGGAGGTTAAAGTAAGGATTAAAAGACCTTTTTTGGGATTAAATCCACCTTTACTAAGAGCTATTCGCCTTGAAATTTCATCGATCGTAACATTTTCGGGAGAGACCAGGAGAGTTTTTGCAATCCAAGATGTTGTAAGAAAAAGAACAGGCATTAAAAACGGATAGTGAATCGGTGAAAAGTGTAGGACAAATAACTTCGAAAAAATGTGAATGAGAAAGCGGAAAAGTAGAGCTGAAAATCCACCAATGATTCCTATGAACACTGGAAAGATAAAGAAATGAAAGATTTGGAAAAACACACGTGTCTTGCCAGAGTTTGATATCAAAGCAACTCCTTTTATTGAAATATATTCTAGCACTGAAGTGTATCTCTATTTCTGCATCACTATTTTGCCATCCTTAGTTAATGTCCTCTTTCCAAAGTAAACCTCATCAGGCGTTTTGTACCCAAGTGCTTGATGCAACTTCTCTGTTGTAATACTTAACTCAGTCTCTGCTGACTTACTTAACGTTTTTGGAAGAGCTAATTTCCCGCGAATAGAGACATTCATACTTGTAAGCCCTCTGCCACGACTTCCTTAAATCACTGAATAACTGAAGCGACAGATCAGACAATCTCACAAGGGAGGCAAAATGATGAAGTTGTGTGGTTTCTCTTTAACGATGCAGTAAAGATGGTAGTGTTTAAGATGTATAGGGAGAGGAGGTTTATGTTTGCTCCTGATCACTTCAAACTGGTAAGGAAGTTCTTTTCGGCTTATTATAATTGCTGGAAATAAAAGAGCTGAAGGAGAAAATGGCATACACAGCTATTCCCAGGAAGTATAGACCTCAGAAGTTTTCTGAAGTAACGGGGCAGGAGTTTATAACAGAAACCTTAAAGAACGCAATAAAGAGTGGAAGATTTGCCCACGCATACATATTTGCAGGTCCCAGGGGGGTTGGTAAGACGACAACTGCCCGGATAGTGGCAAAGGCCCTTAATTGTGAAAATCCGTCAGAGGGGGAACCTTGTAACGCTTGTCCTCACTGTATCGAGATAGCAAAGGGATCTCATCCCGATGTAATAGAAATAGACGCAGCCACCAATAGAGGAATTGACCAGATTAGGGAGCTTAGGGAATCTGTTCATTACTCTCCGGCAAAGGGAAAGAGAAAAGTCTACATAATTGATGAATTCCACATGCTTACGAGGGAAGCGTTTAATGCCCTTTTGAAAACTCTGGAGGAACCTCCAAATCACGTTGTGTTTATCCTTGCGACTACGGAAATAGATAAGATACCTCCTACCATTCTTTCCCGCTGTCAGAAATTCATCTTTAGGAAAATTCCTCAAGAGCAAATAGTGGAAACCTTGTCGCAAATCTGCAAAAAGGAAGGAGTGGAGTTTGAAAGAGAGGCTTTGGAGCTTATTGCCGTTGCTTCTGAAGGATGTATGAGGGATGCAGAAAGTCTCCTTGATCAGTCAATAGCCCTCGGGGAGGGAAAGGTAACTGCTGGTTTGGTTTCTGAATTTTTGGGAGTTCTAACAGGAAGGGATCTGAGGGAACTGCTTGAGCTTGGATTTGAGGGTGAAAAAGAAAAGCTTAAAGAAAAGCTTTCAAATCTTGAAGGAAGCGGTTATAACCCGGTCTTTATTTCCAAACAGCTTTTGAATTTTGTAGAAAAGGAATTCTTAAGAGCTTCAAATTTTTCCGAAGAGGAGATGATTGCGGCCTTTAAACTTCTTTCAAAGGGATATGAGGATTTAGTGAAGCATCCTTATCCGTATACCGTTCTTTTATTTTCTTTGTATAGTCTTTCTTACTTTAGAGAAGTTAAAAAGCTGGAAGAGATTTTAAGATCGGGTGTAAAGCCGGAGCTTCCCCGAGGAACAGAAAAAAAAACTGAAAACTACGATCCGGTCAAAACTTACGCAGAAAGGATAGAGGAGAGTGAAGAAGAAGTCAGAATATATCCTAAGAACGAAACTTGCTATAAAGTCCTGTCAAAAAGGTTAAAGCAGCTTCAGGAAAGGTTTGGAAAGAGAGTTTCACTGGAAATTCCGAAGTTCGAGGAAAGGGTTGTCGGCAGGAAAAGTATTTCTTCTGATTCTGATAAAGTAATAAATAAGCTGGTTGAGCTTTTCAATGCCAAGGTAATTCAGATTAAACCGAAGGTTAACGATGAAAGTTCTGATAGTTGATGATGAGAGGACGATAAGAGAGACCTTGAAGGAGATTCTTGAAGACGAAGGCTTTGAGGTCTTTACCGAGGAATCCGGGACTAAAGTTATGGAAAGGATAAAGGAAATCAATCCCGATATCCTAATTCTTGACCTTTTCCTTCCTGGAATTTCCGGGATGAGGGTTCTGGAAGAGCTTAGCGATAGTGGACTTACAGGAAAACTGGCGGTTGTAATTGTTTCTGGTCACGGAACGGTTGAAACTGCGGTGAGGGCTATGAAGCTCGGAGCTTTTGATTTCTTGGAAAAACCGATAAAGTACGATGATCTCCTTTCTGTTCTCGAGGAAGTGAAAGTTCAGAAAAACAGAAATGAAAGTTCTATAAAAGAATACGCCAAGCTTCCCCTTAAAAAGGCAAAGGAGGCTTTTGAAGTGGACTATATTAAAGAAGTGTTGAAAAGGTTTAATGGAGATTTGAAAAAGGCTGCCAGTTTTATGGAGATTGACATATCAAATCTGTACAGGAAGCTTAACAAGTATAAGCTGAACCAGTGAGATGGAATGGATAATAAGGACTTTAGAGGAGATAAAAGCGCGGGATCTTTACAGGGAGCTTGTAGAGTTAGAAACTCCGCAGGGTAGACTAATTTCTGTTGATGGAAAAAAACTTATAAATTTCTCTTCGAATGACTACTTGGGATTGGCAAAAGAAGCAGATCCAGAGTGTTTCGAAAAGTGGGGAGCGGGAAGCGGAGCTTCAAGGCTTATCTGCGGTAACTTCAAAGTGCACCGTGAACTCGAAAGGCGACTCGCCGAAGTAAAGAAAACTGAAGAATCCCTGCTTTTTTCAACAGGTTATATGGCAAATCTTGGCGTGATTTCATCCCTTGTAGGAAGAGGAGACTTGATACTTTCGGATAGTTTAAACCACGCATCCATAATAGATGGATGCAGGCTTTCCCGGGCAGATGTGAAGATCTACGAGCACTGCAGTGCTGATCACTTAGAGGAGCTTCTAAAAAAACACCGAAGAGATTACCGAAGATGCTTGATAGTAACGGACTCCGTTTTCAGTATGGACGGGGATATAGCGCCTCTTGATAAGCTTTTTGAGCTTAAGGAGAAGTATGATGCAGTTCTTTTAATAGATGATGCCCACGCGACAGGAGTCGTGGGTTGGTCTTCTTTGGAACTTTTCGGTTTAGAACCCGATGAGAGAACAGTAATAATCGGGACTTTGGGAAAAGCACTCGGCACTTTCGGAGCTTTTGCTTGTGGAACTTCACTTATGAGAGAGTACCTTATAAACAGATGTAGGAGCTTTATTTACACTACTGCCCTTCCCCCTTCAATTGCGTGCCAGACCCTAAAGAACTTGGAAAAAGTGCCGGACAGAATGGAACGCCTTAGTAAGCTGGTTAAGGACTTTGGGAAGATGTTGGGAGTTGAGAGCCGCTCTGCGATCTTTCCCTTCTTGGTAGACAGCGAAGAAGCGGCCGTGTTAATGTCAAAAGCCCTCAAGGAAAGAGGATTTTGGGTTCCTGCCGTAAGGCCGCCGACTGTAAAGCAGAGCAGGCTCAGAATAACCGTGACGGCAAACCATACGGAGGAGGACTTAGTTAGCCTTTCTAAAGTGCTGACGGAAATAGCGCGCAGTTGCTGACTTCCGGTTTACTCCTCCTCCTTTAGCTGTTCCAGGATTTTGTTAATATCTATGTCGAGTTCGTCGGTGGCACTGCTTGTCTGGAAAGGTGTTGTAGGAAGGGAAGAAACTGAAGAGGTAAATCCGGTCATTGCAGGCCTTCCCTTTTCATCAAACCCCGTGGCTATAACCGTTACCTCTATGGATCCCTCAAGCTCTTCATTTATCGTAACGCCGAAGAAGAAGTTTGTATCGTCCCGCTTAGCCCTCTCTTTTATGAGCCCTGCCGCGGCGTAAGCCTCATCAAGTGTTAAATCGTTGCCTCCGCTAATGTTAACGAGTATTCTGCTTGCCCCTTCTACCTGAACATTCTCGAGCAGGGGATTGTCTATTGCTTTCCTCGCTGCCGTCAGTGCCCTGTCCTCTCCTCCTGCTTCTCCTATGCCGATAAGGGCATACCCCCCGCTGTGCATTACGGTTTTAACGTCGGCAAAGTCGAGGTTGATAAGTCCGGGCCTTGTTATAACCTCAGTTATTCCCTTAACTGCCTGGTAAAGAACGTTATCGGCAAGCTTAAAGGCGTTAAGTATGTTCATATCTTTTGGAGCTACTGTTAGGAGCTTCTGGTTGGGAACAACCATAAGAGTATCGACAAACTCCTTAAGCCTCCTGATTCCTGCTTCGGCAAACTCCTGCCTTCTCCTTCCTTCAAAGTCGAAAGGCCTTGTAACCACTCCGACGGTCAAAATTCCCATATCCTTTGCAATCTTCGCAACGATGGGAGCAGCCCCGGTACCCGTACCGCCTCCCATGCCGGCGGTTATAAAGACCATGTCGGAGTTCTCAAGGACTTCCCTTATTTTCGGTTCATCCTCGAGGGCTGCCTGTTCACCGATTTCAGGTTTTCCTCCTGCCCCGAGGCCTTTTGTAAGCTTTTCTCCTATCTGAACCTTTACGGGGATGTTAAGTTTTGAGAGAACCTGGGCATCGGTATTTATGGCGATGAATTCCACACCCTCTATTCCCCTTTCGTACATTCTGGAGACCGCGTTTCCGCCGCCGCCTCCGACGCCTATTACTTTTATCACCGGTCCCTGAAATATGTCATCGGCTATGTCGAACATGACGCCTCCCTAACTAAATTAGGTCTAAAATAAACCTTAAAATTCCGGAGAAAAAGCCCCTGTTCCTTTCATGGCTTTTGCTCAGGTCTTCCCTGACATCGGTTAGCCTTTCCCTGTCCATTAGGGAATCGACATACCTTGTTACTCCAAGTATAGGGGCTAAGGTGATATCGTCAACACCGCTTTCCTTTATTTCCGGAACAATTATCGGAGCTTTAAAAGCCTTTTCGGCAAGCAGTTCAATGTCTTTAAGCTTTGCAAGTCCTCCGCACAGGTAAACCCTGTTCAGGTTTGAAAGAAGTGCCGAGTCTTTGCTGTTCAATTTTTCCTTGATATCCTTGAACAATCCCTTGAGCTTTTCGTGTATCAGAGCAGCTATTAGGAGCCTTGGAACTTTCAGAACTTTACTTCCGAGGTTAACGGGGACAATCTCCTCCTTGCTGACGCTGAAAGCATAAGCACTTCCGTATTCCAGGTAAAGCCTTTCTGCTTCTTTTCTTCCGACCTTCAACTTCTGTATTAAGTGTGATAGCAGGTCTTCCGTTCCGAAGGGAAGGTGTCTAAGAAGAATCGGTTTATCCTCCTTGAAGTATAAAACTTCGGTGTTTCTGGCTCCCGAGTATATAAACAGGTTATTGTTGTAGTAGTTCTTTTCATCCCTTATGGCGTAAAACGCGGCAAGCGACTGGAGAACTCCTCCCTTTAACCTCAGTCCGACTTCCTTTAAGAGGTTGCTAACGGTTGCCATGTAGGATTTTGTGGCGAGAACTACAAATGCTTTCATAGTAAGTTCTTCGCCGTTGTGACCTATCGGATTCTGTATTCCGCCCACGTTCCCCACTATAAATTCCTGTGGGATGATGTGGAGGACATCGTAGTGCATTCTGATGGTCTGTCCCAGCCTTTTGAGGAGTTCGTCCTTTGCCTTATTTTTCACTGCGTTGACGTCGTTGTAGGATACGGTTTTCATACCGGGAAAAACTATTTTTGATTCTACTTCGTAGCTCAGCACGTAACCGCCGGGAACGATTACATATGCATCCAGAGGAACGGCATAAGGAGCTTCAATCTTTAACTTTGACAGCGCCTGCTTTAAGGAATCCTTTGCCGAACTGGGGTTTGTGATGTTCCCTCCCTTGATTCCCCTTGAAGGCACTTTTTTAACCAGGAAGTTTCTCTCTTTTGTTCCAACTGTTGAGAGTGCTACTCTTACTTCGGAAGTGCCGAGATCTATGGTTAAAACTTTCTGTTCTAACATTAGAGCTTCCTCCCCACTATTAAGGCATCATTGTACCTGAAATCATAAAGTCCCGGATGTGGTTTTTTAACGAGTTCCGAATAGTGTTTAAAGTTTCTCCACGCATTTGAATCGATGCCGAGGAAGACTACCATTTTCTTTTTTCTGAATACCAGCATTGTTCCTTCGTCGGTTAGTATTATTTCCGGATGTTCGGAATAACCCGATTCCACCAGCCGTCCTCTTAGGAGTTCTAATTCAATTTTAACAAGATTTTTTAGTTTAAGGAAGCCATTTTCTAATCGAAACGGCGGTGTTTTTCCTTTATAGTAGTAAACAGGTATGGAGTTGGGTTTTGATTTTAGTTCATCAAGGACAAACCCGTTCTCTCCCAGCAGGAAACACCGGTTTTTATAGCAAATTGAGAAGGAAGGAACCTCCTCCTTTACTTTAACCGTTATTTTTGATCCGGAAGCACTGACTTTGCACTCTCTTACCCAGGGAAGTTCCTTAATGATGCTTTCCCACTCCTTGATTGTTTCGGGATCGACGGTTTGATCGGGAATTATCAGTGATAGAACGCGCTCGCTTATTTTTTCTTTCCATTTTCCCTTTCCTCCCTCTACCACCAGCTCTACCTGACCGACTTTTTGGGGAGCTTTGAGGAGCCCGTAAGTTGTAAACACTACAAAGAGGAGTAACGTTATGAAAAGTGCAACGCGCTTCACCCTTCAAGCATCCTTTCTATTAACTTTTCGAAAGTTATACCTGCTGCTGCTGCTGCCTTTGGTAATAAGCTCCTTTCCGTGAGGCCGGGGATTGTATTAACCTCAAGGACATAAGGTGAAGAGTACTTGTCCAATTTAAAATCGACTCTTACGGCACCTCTGCACTCGAGGACTTTGTAAACCCTTTCTGCGATTTTCCTGAGCTTTTTCTCAAGCTTTTCCGGTAGCTGAGCCGGGACTTCATAGCGCGTTTTGTTGTCCTCATACTTTGAGGAGTAGTCGTAGAACTCTCCTGCCGGAATTATCTCCACCGGCGGTAAAGCCTTTCCGTTGAGAACAGCAACGGTAAGTTCTTTTCCTTCAAGGAGTTCTTCAATCAGTACCTTGCTGTCAAATTCGAAAGCTCTTTTCAGCGCTTCTGCAAATGCTTCTGGTGATTTAACAAGAGAAACGCCTACGCTTGAGCCTGTCCGGCAGGGTTTTACTATACACGGAAATTCTACGGGCGGGATTTCGTCCCCCCTAAACAGGGTTATGCCGGCGGGAACGGGTATTCCGTAACTCTTAAGGACTCTTTTCGTCAGGTCTTTATCCATTAGGAGAGAACTTTGGAGGACACCGCACCCTGTGTAGGGGTAACCCATTACCTCCAGGAGTCCCTGAACAGTTCCGTCTTCTCCAGGGGAACCGTGGAGGGCTAAGAATACTTTATCCGGTTTAATTTCCTCTATCTTTCTCGGAAGGTTGCGGTCAAGTTCGACGGGGAAGACTTCGTGTCCGAGCCTCTTAAGGGCGGAGATTACGCTCTCCGCAC
>JAMORC010000025.1 GCA_027063785.1 Desulfurobacteriaceae bacterium | reverse complement strand
TTCACCGACATCGAACCCAAAACTTATCAGCTGGAAGGGAAAATAGCAGGAGAATTAAACTTAGACTTTAATTCAAACAGGCTAAAGGGAAAAATCACAACAAATCTGAGGAAGAAAACCGAAGTATCTTCAATATTCCTTAAAGTAAATTCCTTCCTGCTGGGCAGTTTGGAGAGATTCACAGCCAAAATAAGAGGAAGCGGAAGATTAAAGTCTCCGTATCTGGTTAAGCCCATAAGCTTCACAACAAATGGAATTGTAGAGTTTCCCGAAGGTTACGGAAACGTAGGAATCAACAGCAACGAAACGGACTTAAAGCTGATCCTGACCAATAACGGACGTTTCCTGGTAGGAACGGTAAGGGACATTCCACTGAAATTTAACAACAACAAAATAAAAATTAACATGGGATTTCTAAACGTGAACATCTCGAAGGGAAACGGTGAAATCTCAATTCCGGCCTTCACAGTAACTCCGGAAAAATTTTACAGACTTTACTCTGTCTCGGGACTTTACGTGAAGCTTAAAAACTGGAAGCCCGAAGTATCCGACTTTAGCCTCTCTTACATTGACGGCTGGGTAGAAATAAAGAAAGTTAAGTTAAACAGCAAGATAACTTGGAATCTTGAGGCAAGCCTGGGAACGAAAGGTCTCATATATCTACTCGATTTTGATAGAGTAATTCCTTACTCCAAGGGAAACATATCAGTTACCGGAAACTTTAAATACGACGATAAAATCACTTACACCGCAAGAATACATACAGAGAAAACAGAACTCAGGGTTAAGTACATTCTGTCAAAGATAACAGTAAATTCATTATCCGTTAAACTTGAAGACGGCAACCTTTCAAAGATTTACCTTGAAGCCGGAATCGGTTCCGGCACGCTCCTTGCCGAAGGGGAAAAAGGTATGACAACCATATCTCTGTCCCACATTCCCGTAGGACAGGTGCCAAGTTGGAAAGGTTTATTCTCCGGCAACCTTTATTTTGACTACAACAGTAAAACTCTAAAGGGAGAGCTTGACGTTACAAAGGCAAAGGTTTCGGTTGTAAAAGAGAACAAGAAAAAATCAAAAGAAGGGAAATTTCAAATTCCCGTCAATCTCAACGTTAAAGTAAACTTCCTCGAACCGATAGAAATAAAAGGTAAATTGTTTAAGTTCGAGATCCTTCCGGAGCTTCAACTAACCACGAAAAACCGACTACCCAAAGTAGAGGGCAACTTCTACGTAACTTCCGGAGAGATAAATTACATGGGGAAAAAGTTCAAGGTACTCTACGGTTCCGGCATAATTGAAGACCTACAGAAACTAAAGGGGAAAATTGAAGTAGTTGCAAGTTCTTTTATCTCCGGGTACTACGTATTTATGAAAATTACGGGTAACCTTAAATCTCCCACCATTTTACTCTCTTCAGATCCACCTTTAAGCAGAGAACAGATACTTAACTTGATAATGACGGGAGCATCGCCGGAACAGGTAGAAGCAAGCGCCGAAATATTCCCGGCAGTTCAAGTAGCTTACTACGCAACGGCAACCTTTTTCAAACCGGTTGAAAGCCAGTTTAAAGAAGCCTTAAAGCTGGAAAGCTTTTCAATAGAACCTTACATAACCAGATACGGGGAAACTGTAGCCAAGCTGACCCTAAGCAAGAAACTTCTTAAAAGGTTAAGGCTACTGGGATACGGAACAACGGGACAAAACCCGGAGTACGGCGGAAGTCTGGAATTCCTGATGACCAACAGATACAAGCTGGAACTGAGGTATAACAGCTATTACGGACTCGAAACAGGAATAGGTATGGAGGTAAGGTTAAAGTGAAAATTCCTGAAGACAAAATAGAAGAAGTTACTGAAACCATAAGAAAAGCAGGAGGAGTCGAAGAAAAACCACCGCCCTACGCCAAGTACAGGTTCAGACTGGGTAAAGCCATTGTGACGATATACAACTCGGGAAGCGTAACGGTAGGAGGAAAGGAAATTAAACGGGTAAAAGAGTTAATAACGGAAACAGCACTAAAAGGAAATGAAGGAATAATAGTAGGGTGTGACGAAGCCGGGAAAGGGGAGGTTTTCGGCCCTCTGGTAATAGCCTGCATATACGGTAATGATAAGTGCCTTAAGAAACTTCTGGAAATCGGAGTAAAGGATTCAAAAAAACTTAAAAAAGAAAAGATCAAAAAGCTATCAGAAGAAATCAAAAAATCATGCAACGGCGTAGTAAGAATGCTTCCCCCCTCGGAATATAATAAACTCTACAAGAAATTTAGGAATCTCAACAAACTAATGGAAGAGATGTATCTTGAAATACTCAAAAAAATTTTAAAGAAAATAAAGCCCCAAAAAGTCATAGTTGATAAGTTCAGCAGGGAAATTGAAGAAAAGCTAAAAAAAGCATTTCCCGACGTTCACTTCGAAGTAGTAACAAAAGGAGAAGAAAATCCCTTTGTTGCTGCGGCAGCCATAGTAGCCAAGGGAGAGAGACTAAAATGGATGGAAAAGGCTTCCGGGTTCCTCGGAGCGGAAATTCCCGAGGGAAATGCAAGAGATAAATACAAAAAGATTCTAACTTTAATCCCCGAGGGAGAGAGGTTTAAATTCATTAAAGAACACTTTAATATATCGGGAGAAGAGGAATGAGAAGACTAAAGAACTTTTTTGCGGTAATAGGAGTTCTGTCAACAGTAGTAATAGCCATCATCATAACGATAAACATACTGTCCAGTGAAACGCCTCTCCCGGGCAAAAGGATAGGAGTCATAAAAGTAAAGGGAATCATAAAGGATTCAGAAAAGTACGTAAAAGCCCTTTCACGGCTTGAGGATGACGAAAACGTTAAAGCTATCGTTCTCAGGGTTGATTCCCCCGGAGGAGTCGTAGGTGCTTGTCAGGAAATACACGATAAAGTTGCAGAAATTGCAAAAAAGAAACCGGTTGTGGTATCGATGGGATCAGTTGCAGCTTCAGGAGGGCTTTACATTTCCGTAGGAGCGACAAAGATAGTGGCAAATCCGGGAACGATAACCGGAAGCATAGGAGTTATCATACAGAGCTTCAACGTAAGGAAACTGGCAGAAAAGCTCGGAGTAGAAGTAATAACTGTAAAGAGCGGGAAGTATAAAGACCTCCTGAATCCCTTTAAAAAACCCGACCCCGACAGCTTAAACATTCTTCAAAGCCTAATTAACGATTCTTACGAACAGTTCCTAAAAGCAGTTGCAGAAGGGAGGAACCTGCCCGTTGAACAGGTCAGGAAGTTTGCCGACGGAAGAGTATTTACCGGCAGGTATGCAAAGGAAATCGGACTCGTGGATTACCTTGGAAACTTCGATAAGGCAGTAGAGATAGCCAAAAAGCTTTCAAAGTGTCCGGAATGCAGGGTATGGGAGGTCAAAAGTAAGGCGGGAATTCTACAAAAAATAATCGGTGAAGAAGGAGAAACACTATTAAAGAACCTCTTAAGGCTTTCCGAGGGAAGAGTTGAGGAAACTTATCTTATGTACATTCTTAATTAGCCTCTTTCCGGTGACTTCTTACGGCTGGATCAAAGTATACAGGAAAGGGGAAACCATATACATAATAGGAAGCGGAGAAAAGGAGTTTAAGAGGCCGAAAAGAACGGAGACTCTTGAGGAAAAGGCGAAGTTCTACGCCAGACGCTACGGCATACCGGAAAAGCTCTTTTTAGAACTCGTAAAAGCTGAATCGAACTTCAACCCGAAAGCTGTTTCAAAAAAAGGAGCAATGGGGCTCTGTCAGCTCATGCCGGAAACGGCAAGAGAGCTGGGCGTTAAAGACCCTTTCGACCCCGACGAAAACCTGAATGCCGGAGCGAAACTCCTATCAAGACTTTACAGGAAGTACAGAAACTGGGAAAAAGCTCTGGCAGCTTACAACGCAGGAGAAGGGGCAGTGGACAGGTACGGCGGCGTCCCCCCTTACAGGGAAACGACAAACTATGTCAAAAGAATAATCGGGAAAGTAGAAAGAAAGAAAAGGTATAGACTGAAAATCTCCAGAAGAGGCAATACTGTTATAATTTCGCAGGAGTTCATCGAGTAGGAGGAGAGAATGAAGGTTCTCATAGTCGGCTCCGGGGGAAGGGAACACGCTATAGCATGGAAAGTCGCTCAAAGTCCAAAGGTAAAAAAGGTCTACGCAATCCCCGGAAATCCGGGAATGGCAAAGGTAGGGGAATGCGTTGATATAAAACCGGCAGAGATAGAAAAACTTGCCGACTTTGCAGAAAGGGAAGGTATAGACCTTACAATAGTCGGGCCCGAAGCTCCTTTAGTAGCGGGAATTGTCAACGAGTTCGAAAAAAGGGGATTGAGGATATTCGGCCCATCAAAAGAAGCAGCAAGGCTTGAAGGAAGTAAGGCTTTCTCAAAAGAAATGATGAAGAGGTTTAACGTCCCCACCGCCGAGTTCGAAGTTTTTGAAGACCCAGAAAAGGCAAAGGAATACATCAGAAAAAAAGGCGCACCCATAGTCGTAAAGGCTGACGGATTGGCAGCCGGTAAGGGTGTAGTCGTAGCCAAAACGGTAGAAGAGGCCCTGGAAGCAATAGAGAAAATTATGGTTAAAAGGGTTTTCGGAGATGCCGGTAAGAAAGTCGTAATTGAAGAGTGTTTGGTGGGAGAGGAAGCCTCTTACCTTGTTGTTACGGACGGAAGAAACTTTATCCCCTTAGCCACTTCTCAAGATCACAAAGCCGTATTCGACGGAGACAGAGGACCAAACACCGGAGGAATGGGAGCCTATTCACCGGCTCCGGTATTATCACCCGAAATGGAAAAGGAGGTGCAGGATAGGGTAATAAAACCGATACTTAAAGGAATGGAAGAAATCGGAACTCCTTTTAAAGGAATCCTCTACGCCGGGCTAATGATAACGGAAGAGGGACCGAAAGTTCTGGAGTTTAACGTAAGGTTCGGAGATCCGGAGGCTCAAGTATTGATGAGAAGGCTTGAAACCGACCTAATCGAAGTCTGTGAAAGCGTTGTTGAAGGAAAACTGATTGAGAAGCTTGACTGGAAACCTGAAACCGCAATATGCGTCGTGCTGGCCTCAAAAGGATACCCGGGAAGCTACGAGAAAGGAAAAGAGATAACCGGTATAGAAGAAGCCGAAAAGGTTGAAACGGTAGTAGTCTTCCACGCCGGAACAGCAGTTAAGAACGGCAAACTCGTAACAAACGGAGGAAGGGTCTTAAACGTAACAGCCCTCGGAAAAGACATAGTAGAAGCAAGGGAAAGAGCTTACAGGGCAATTGAGAAAATCCACTTTGAGGGCATGCACTACAGGAAAGATATCGGAATGAAAGCGGTTAAGAGGATAGCGGGTGAAGATAACAAATCTTCTTAGGAAAAAGCCCTTCTCCATAGTCGGCCACAGGGGAGCGGCCGGTGAACTTCCCGAGAACACGCTAAAAGCTTTCGAATATGCCATAGAACTCGGAGTTGACGTAGTCGAGTGCGATGTAAGGAGGACAAAGGACGGAAATTTAATAATCCTGCACGACAAGGACTTCAGCAGGGTAGCCGGAGTAGAAAAATCACCGTCAGAAATGACATTAAACGAAATAAAAAAAGAGATAAGGATTGGCGGAGAAGAAGTACCTACCCTTCAAGAAGTAATAAGTTTAGTACAGGGAAAGTGCGGGCTTTTTATTGAGATAAAAGAACCCGAAACAACAGATAAAGTTGTAGAAACAATCGAAAAAACAGCAGGAAAAACAGACTGGATTGCGATTATTTCCTTTTACGAGGAAGCCATAAAACGGGTAGGAGAAATTTCAAACATATCGAAGGGATTAATATACTCACGACCTCCGGGAAAGATAGTTGAAGCAAGAGAGCTAAACTGCCAAATAGTCTTACCCAGGTGGCAGCTGGCAACAGAAAAGGCTGTAAAATTCGCCCACAAACTTAAACTTACGGTTGTAGCTTGGACGATTAACGATTCACAAACCCTTGAGAAAGTCGTCAGAAGGGGCGTTGACGCCGTAGCAACAGACTACCCCTCCAGACTGATAAAAGAACGCAAAACTTTAACAGATTCCGGTAAATTCACCGAGCTCGATCTATAACAGTCCCTTCTCCTCCAGAATTCTCCTGACTTCCGGATTCTGATCAGCATATTTCTTTAAAAGCTCTATAAACTCTTCCTCATTTAGCATTTTTATACCGAGCTTTTGGGCCTTTTGGAACTTCGATCCCGGATTTTTTCCAACAACGACAAAGCTGGTCTTCCTGGTCACGGAGTTGGTGGGGTTGGCTCCCAGCAACTCTACAACGTGTTGGGCTTCTTTCCTGGTAAAGTGATCAAGCTCTCCGGTGAAGACCACTTTCTGGCCTGCCAGCGGCTTGGGAAGCTCCTGTTCCTCTTCTTCTTCTCTGCTCCTCTCAAACTTAAAGCCGGCTTCCTGAAGCCTTTTTATCATCTCAAGGTTTTGCTCTGCCTTAAAGAAGTTTTTTATACTGGTTGCCGTTATAGGCCCTATTCCGGGAATCGTTGCAAGTTCCGAAAACGTTGCATTTATCAGTTCTTCAATGTTCCTGAACCGCTTTGCAAGAAGCTGGGCGGTTTTCTCTCCCACATGCCTTATTCCGAGGGCTGTCAGCTTTTTCCAGAAGGGAGCGCTCTTTGACTTCTCTATCTGGGTAAGGAGGTTCTGGGTCTTCTTCAATCCCCAGCCAGGAAGCTTTAGAAGCTCTTTCTTGTCAAGGTAGTAGAGATCCGCTATGGACTTAACAAGTCCCCTCTTCATCAGTTGATTTACGGTCGACTCCCCAAGACCCTTTATATCGAGAACCTTACCCCAATAAATAAGATGTTCTTTCAGCTGAGCGGGACAGTTTATATTCGGACAGCGCGGAACTGCTTCATCAAGCTCCTTTACGACAGGAGCGCCGCAGACAGGACAACGGGTAGGAACTTCCACCTCTTTTTCCTCACCTGTTCTTCTCTCTTTCACAGGTGCAACTATGTAAGGTATCGTCTCTCCCGCCCTCTCAACTATAACGTAGTCTCCTATCCGTATATCCTTAGACTTTATAAAATCCGGATTAAAGAGGGTAGCCCGTGAAACGATAACTCCACCGACCTCAACCGGTTCAAGGATCGCAACAGGAGTTAGCGCTCCCGTCCTTCCTACCTGCCAGACAACATCTATCAGCTTCGTTACAGCCTGCTTCGCAGGGAACTTATAAGCAACCGCCCAACGGGGATGGTGGAGTGTTTCACCGAGCTTCTCCCAGGCACAAATATCGTTAACCTTAATAACCATCCCGTCTGCTTCAAAGTCCCAAGTATCCCTCTCTTCTTGAGCCTTAAGTACTGTCTCTATAACTTCGTCAATATTTTTACAGACCTTTTGAATATGGGGTGTTTTAAAACCGCACTCTGAAAGTATTTCTAATGCTTCTTTTTGAGTTTTTATTCCTTCACAGAGCTTCTTCGGCTCCGAGTAAAGTATCTGATATACATAACAGTCAAGTCCCCGCTTTGAGACCTCGGCCGGATTTTTAAGCCTTAAGGTACCGGCAGCAGCATTCCGCGGATTTGCAAAGAGGGGAAGTCCTTGTCTTTCCCTCTCTCTGTTCAGTCTCTCAAAGGTGGATTTGGGCATTATTACTTCACCCCTTATAGAAACAAGGGAAATGCCGTGCTCCGAAAAAGGCGCTCTGAGAGGAATTGACCTTATCGTCTTTATATTCACCGTTATGTCTTCTCCGACAAAGCCGTCTCCCCTCGTAACTCCTCTCTTCAAAATGTCGTTTTCGTAAACAAGTTCAACACTTGCACCGTCAAACTTGGGTTCAACGATATACTCGACATCCTCAGTACCGAGAAGTTGCTTAACTTTCCTGTCCCACTCTCTTAAATCCTCTGGAGAGTAAGTATTTTCAAGAGAAGTCATCTCTGCCAGATGTTTAACTTTCTCAAACTCTCCGGTAAAAGCAGGAGCTATTCTCTGAGTGGGAGAATCGGGAGTAACTATTTCCGGATGAGCATCCTCAAGCTCTTTAAGCGCATGAAAGAGCTTATCGTACTGGTAGTCCGAGATTACGGGACTTGCCTGAACGTAATACTTATAATCGTGGTAGCGGATTACCCTCCTCAGCTTCTCTGCAAGCTCTCTGGCTTCATCGATTGAGAGCTTTTTCCAGTAATCCTTTGTCTTGCCCTCGATAAACTTGAGGAGTTTATCGGTTAACTCCTGAAGTTCCCTCTCTTCCTGCTCAACGTACATCCTTACCCTCCCTATTAAGACTACTTATAGTATAGAACAATCCGAAAAGAACTGTTAAAACACCGCTCAGCAAAAGAAGAATCGGCAAAGGAGAAGGTTCAAGAAACCTAAACTCAAACAGGGGCATTCCCATACTCCTTCTTACTCCACTAAACCACAAAGTTCCGAAATCAGAGAAAAAGGGAGAGTTAAAAGAAACTTCCCCCGTAACTCTTCTTCCATCTTCTTCAATAAAAACCTTCAGGGAAAACGCGTTCTCGGCCGGAACAACATCAGCAAGAGCAACCCTTTTACCGTTAACTTCAACAAAACTACCCGGATAAAGATAAAAACTCGAAGTCTTTGAGGTCAGAGGAAAGAGGAGAATTAGAAAAATTGAAACTGCAAGAGAAGCATGGAAGAAAAGGGAAATCAGGCGGTTTGTAAGAGCACAGTAGAGCGTTTGAAGAAAAATTAAAAACAGAGAAACAGCAACCGCAAGGACGGCCAATTTCAAAAGGGGTGAAAACGAAGGAAAAAAAGCGGGAATCTCAAAGGAATGAAAAACTCGACCTGACAGAAAAAGTACGGATAAACCAGAAACAGAAAAAATGAAAATAAAGAGAAAAAAGAGCTTTACAGACCTAAAAGCCATGGGTTCCTCCGAAAAGGTAGTTAACCCCCAAGTAAACAAATAAAACCAGAGGGGCAAGAGCAGCGGTAAAGTAAGGGATAAACTTTCGCAAGGAAGAATCAAACTGCAAGTGCAGGATTAAAGAAGCATAGAACCACAAAAAGAGCGAAAAGAAGGTCTTAGGCTCTAAAGGAAATATGTCTCCCCACGCAAGGTAAGCCCAGACTCCGCCAAAGAAAAGGGAAAGGGTAAATAGGTAATGACCTACCAGGAGAACTTTAAGGTAAGAGAGTTCCTTTCCAATCAAAGAGTAAAGGGCAAAAAGAGAGGAAAGAACAAAAAGGGAGTAAGATAGAAAAGCAGTTCCAACATGGAGAAAAAAGAGAGGAGTTCTAATAACCGGAGGAATTTCTCTAACGTGGGGATTCACAAAAAGGAGGGGCAGAGTCAAAAGAACTCCCACTGCCGAAACAGACCTACCGGCTCTTAAAAAGTAAGCCGACAGGAAAAATAGAAAGGCAAAGAGGGCAATCGAATCAAAGGAGGTAAATAAGGGAGGATAGCCTGCCTTGAAACTTCTGTAAACTATAAGAACTCCAAGAACTAAACTGCTGAGGAGGTGAAGTGTTCGAACCTCCTTTACCGCCAGAGAAAAAGTGTTCAGAAGAATGATGAGCAAAGCAAAAAACCTTTCTTCCGCCATAACCCTTCCTCATAACTTTATAATTTATCAAGCGATTATAGGAACTTTCGGAGGTCATAGATGAAAACCGCAGATATTACTTACAAGTTTAACAACCTCAGAACCGCAAGGGCCAGAGGAAGAATAAGGCTTTCTCCGAAAACGATAAAGCTTATTTTAGAAAAGAAAATTCCCAAAGGGGACGTCCTTCCGGCCTCTCAGATTGCTGGAATAATCGGAGCAAAAAAAACTGCCGACATTATGCCATTTTGCCACCCGATACCGATCGACCACATAGAAGTGGAAACGAAAGTGGGAGAAGACTACATAGAGGTTGAAGCTGAAGTCAGAGGGATTTGGAGAACCGGCTACGAAGTCGAAGCAATGAACGCGTGCATGACGGCACTTCTAAACATATTTGATATGTGCAAAGCTTTTGATAAAGAAATGGTAATAGAGGAAATCAAAGTCATATCAAAGAGCGGCGGAAAGTCTGACTGGGCAGAAGACCTTTCTGGACTCAAGGCAGCCGTAATAACAGTCAGCGATTCAGCCTATAAAGGGGAAAGGGATGATAAGAGCGGTCTCCTTGCCGAGGAAATCCTGAAGGAATTCGGAGCTGAGGTTATCGGCAGGAAAATCGTGCCCGACGAAATCGATGAAATAAAAAAGGCAATAGAGGAATTTCATTCAAAAGGAGCAAACCTGATAGTTACTACAGGAGGAACAGGATTCAGCAGTCGGGATGTAACTCCCGAAGCCACTTCACAGGTTATTAGTAAAGAGATGGTCGGCTTTTCCGAAGCCATGCACATCCTCGGCGTCAGGTTTACTCCGAAAGCATTAATGTCAAGAGGAAAAGTCGGCCTCATAGATGAAAACACCATTATCATGAACCTGCCCGGCTCTTCCAAAGGTGTAGAGCAGAACTTAAAAACCTTCTTGCCCCTTGTTAAACATGCCCTTAAAATGGCGAAGGGAGGTGGCCATTAGGCCTCCCGTTACCCTCTGCATTTTGGCGGGCGGGAGAAGCTCCCGTTTTGGAAGGGACAAGACCGTTGAACCTTTCTTCGGAGAGCCAATAGCCTTAAGGATTGCCAAACTCTTATCAGCATTCCCGGAAGTTATTGTTGTATCCAAAAACCCCCTCAAGTTTTCCATGCAGAGAGTAAAAGAAAAACACGTTGTAGAACTCTACACCGGTTACTTGCCCGTATTCGGAATCTTAACGGGCTTAAAGGCCGCAAAGTTTGAAAAAGTTCTTTTTGTACCGGGAGATGCTCCACTGGTAAAACCTCTTTTCATAAGAGAAGTATCAAATCAAATCCCTCCGGCAGTGATAACCGAAGGGAAAAAGATTCACGGAACATTTTGCCTTTTATCAAAATATCATTTACCCCTCGTTGAGGAGTTTTTAAAAGAGGGCGGCAAGAGATTAAAAGAGCTTCACTCCTTCCTGGGATCAAAAGCCGTTGATTCCACAAGGTTAAAAATTTACGATTTCAAATTGAAAACACTGATAAACGTTAATCACAAGGAGGATCTAATTGAGGCCGTCGATAGACTCATTGGTTAAAAAGGCAAAGAAGCGTTCTAACCCTGAAAACCTCGGCATGGTATTAGTTCACAACGGAGTTGTCAGGGGAACATCCAGGAACGGAAAGAAAGTTTCGGGAATGAACTTATCCGTCAACAAGGAAAAGCTTTCCAGAGTAATCAAAGAGATTGAAAGAAAAGACGGCATCGAGGCCGTTGAAGTGTGGCTAAACGAGGGAAATTTGAAAGTAGGGGACGACATAATGATCGTTGTAGTTACCGGTAGGTTCAGAAGTAACGTGCTTCCCGCCTTCGAAGAGCTGATATCAAGAATAAAAGAGGAAGTAATCTGCGAACAAGAACTTTAAAGTTAATCCTTTTCCGCCCATTCGAGAGGAGGATAATGGCCTTAATAGAACTTAACGGGATAAAAAAAGTTTACAGGCACGGAGACATTGAAACAGAAATTCTCAAAGGAATAGACCTGAAGATCGAAAGGGGTGAATTTATAGCCATTGTAGGTCCTTCCGGTTCAGGAAAGTCAACGCTCCTGTACATCCTCGGACTGCTTGACAGGCCTTCGTCGGGAAGCTACCTACTTGAAGGAAAGGAAGTCCTGAAACTTTCGGACGACGAGCTTTCAAGGCTCAGAGCAGACTACATAGGGTTTGTATTTCAGGCTTTTTACCTCATACCATATCTAACTGTTCTTGATAACGTTCTCCTACCGCTCCAGTACTTACCCAGGGAGAGCAGGAAAAAAAAGTTCTCGAACATCCAGCCCGAGAAATTTGCCGAAGAAATTTTAAACAGGCTCGGACTATCAGACAGAAAGAACTTCAAGCCGGAACAGCTCTCAGGAGGTCAGAAACAGAGAACTGCCATCGCAAGGGCTTTAATGAATAAACCGGAACTTATCCTGGCCGACGAACCAACAGGACAGCTCGACTCTGCATCGGGAAAAGCCGTTATGGAAATCCTTAAAGAACTTCACAGAGAAGGAAAGACGATAATTGTCGTTACTCACGATAAGGAAGTAGCCTCTTACGCCCAAAGAATCGTGGAAATTAAAGACGGCAGGATAGTCAGATGTTCTTCTTCCTCAAAGAACTGATAAGTTCACTGCTCCACAATAAGGTCAGGACGTTCTTTGCCATTCTGGGTATTCTCTTCGGTGTAGTATCCCTAATACTTATAGTAGCCGCCATCGAAGGAAGCAACCTTCAGGCAAACAGAGTCATAAAGAAACTCGGTCCCGACTCCGTCTTGATAGTATCAGGGGCAATAGGGAAAGGGCCCAAAGGAAGGCTCAGAAATTTATCCCTGAAAGATGTAAGGGAAATTTCTAAGCTTGAAGGAATTTTTGCACTTACTTACGGAATCGTCAAGCCGACTACCGTATCAAGTCTTTCCAGCTCAAAGTTTTCTGCAGTCTTCGGTGTCGGAGAAAACTGGCTCTCATCATGGAATTACAAGATAGAACAGGGAAGAGGATTTACCCTCAAAGATTTCAGGGACTTGAAGAAAGTAGCCGTTATCGGACACGATGTCAGCGATTTCTTCTGGCCGGGAGAAAACCCGATAGGCAAAGTCATCCTTATTGGTAAAACCCCGTTTCGGGTCATAGGTGTTTACAAGAAAAAGGGCAAAACACCCAACGGTCACAATCTGGACAACAGGGTCTTTATCCCTTACAGGGTTTACGACAAAACGGTTGAAAAGACTTATGACAAAGTATCTATCATCAGATTCAGAGTCCTTGATACCTCTAACTACAGCACTATTGTAGAAGAAGTAAGGGCAATCCTACTCAAAAACCATTCCCCGAACGACTTCACACTTATTACTCCGGTAGTCGTCAAGAAGTTTCTCTCAATGCTGTCGGCAACCTTTGCCCTTTTCCTCGGTATCGCTTCAACAACAGCCCTAATAGTAGGAGGTTTCGTATTATCAGCCATTTTCTACGTCAATGTCTATACAAGGCAGTGGGAAATAGGCCTCAGAAAAGCTCTCGGGGCAACCAGGAAGAAAGTGGTGATAAGGATTCTTTCCGAAAGCCTCGTCGTAGCCGTCTCGTCTGCTATAACCGGATCTATACTCGGCATCCTCCTTATCCCTTCCATCCTAGAAAGCCTTAACGTTCCCGTCGTCTATCCGGCAAAAGCCTTTATAATTGCAGCGATCTTTAGCGTCGCCGTATGTCTATTTGCAGCTTACTTTCCGGCAAAAAGAGCTTCCGAATTTAATCCTGTTGAATCCTTGAGGAGAAAAATCCAATGAGACTCAGAAGCATCGTTCCTTACTTTAAGGAAAATAAAAAACGAACCCTTCTGTCAATTACAGGAATTGCTATCGGAGTCTTTTCCCTTACCCTAATGATGGGAATAACCGGTGCTATGAAGCAGAGAGTCCTCAAAGCCCTCGGGAAAATGGGAGCCTACGTAGTAGTAGTAATTCCGGGAGAAGTTAAAAACCTGGGGGGAAGAACCGTTCAACTCTCCTTTTACCCGACGCTAACACTAAAGGATGCTGAGCTAATAAAGGAAAAATGTCCAAACGTCCTCTATGTCTCTCCATATAAAAAAGTTTCCCCCAACATTCATTACGGAGGCAAATACTTGAAAGCCGACGTTTACGGTGTCTCTCCAGAATACGAAAAGATTACCGATTTCCATCCTGTTTGCGGGAGGTTTATAACAGAAGAGGACGTTAAATCCATAGCTCAAAAAGCCGTCATAGGCTACAAAGTTGCCGTTGAGCTTTTTAACGAAGAGTGCCCTGTCGGTAAAACGGTTTACCTCTACAACGCCCCTTATAAAGTGGTAGGGGTTATGGAGAAAAGGGGAACTGACCTTTCTGGAGAAGACCTCGACAATAGGATATTCATCCCCATAACATCAGCAGTAAAAAGAATTTCAAACGTCGATTATGTAGACGGCATATACTTCTTGCCCGTCTCCCCGGAAAAGTTAAAGGAAGCCGAAGAGGAAGTAAAGTCGCTTCTCTTAAAAAGGCACGGGAAAAAGGATTTCACGGTCAGCCGCTACGAAGATGTTGCAAACACTCAAAAACAGGCAATGGAGATATTTACAAGGCTTTCCATAGTAGTTTCATCAATAGCTTTCGGGGTCGGCGCCCTGGGAATCCTCGCAGTTATGATCCTGTCGGTCTATGAAAGGCTGGTAGAAATAGGCATAAGAAGGGCTTTCGGAGCAAGGAAGTCCGATATATTCATCCAATTCCTGACGGAAGCCTCCCTGCTTTCCTTTACCGGAGGTTTTCTCGGGGCTTTTATTTCTTCGGCAATAGTAGTTGCCATATCGTCCCTATCGGGTTGGGGAACTTACTTCCCCGTTAAAGGACTTGCCGTCTCCCTTATACTATCCGTACTTATCGGTATAATTTCCGGAGTATACCCCGCCCTCAGGGCAGTCTCCTTCAACCCCAGAGAAATACTTAAAGAGGAATAATTAACCTCCTTCAAACAGTGCCTCTACAAACTCTTCCGGATCAAACTTCCGAAGGTCTTCTATTCCCTCTCCAATCCCGACGAGCTTTATGGGTACCCTGAGGTCGTTGCAAATAGCTACAACGATTCCGCCCTTTGCAGTTCCGTCAAGCTTGGTCAAGGCTATCCCTGTAACATCGGTTATTTCCTTGAATGCCCTGGCCTGAGAAACTGCATTCTGCCCCGTATTGGCATCGAGGACGAGGAGTATTTCTGCAGGCTGACCGGGAAACTCCCTCCCAATCACCCTTTTTATCTTGTGAATTTCCTTCATCAGGCGTTCCTTGTTATGAAGCCTTCCGGCCGTATCAACTATAAGGACATCGTCTCCTTTCGCCTTTACGCTCTGTATGGCATCAAAAACAACAGCAGCAGGATCTGTTCCTTCTTGACCCTTGACTATCCTAACTCCAGCCCTTTCTGCCCAGACTTCAAGTTGTTCTATGGCCGCAGCCCTAAACGTATCGGCCGCCGCAAGGACAACAGAAAGGCCTGAATCCTTTAGCTGTTTCGCAAGCTTGCCGATCGTAGTCGTTTTTCCAACTCCGTTTACTCCAAGAACAAGAATAACGGACGGTTTTTCAGAAAGGTTAAGTTCTCCTCGACAGTTTAATAGAATCTCCCTGAGGCGCTCCTTAAGCAACCCGAGGAGTTCATCTGAACTCTTAATCTTCCTCTTTTTAGCTTCCTGCCTCAGGTAGTCGATAAGGTCCATCGTCGTTCTCACGCCGACATCAGCAAGGATTAACCGCTCCTCAAGCTCTTCAAAGAAAACTTCATCGACCGTTCTCCCTCTAAAAGAGGAAAGTCCCAAAGCTTCTCTGGTTTTTTTAAGCCCCTCCTTAAAACTCCTGAATAACTTTGACCCTCTTAAACCGAGTTTCTCCTCTAGTTCTCTCTTTTTGACCGAAAACTCGAGCCTATAACTTTCGGGAACTGACCCCTCCAAATCCCTTAAAGTTTTATAAGCAAGTTCTTCAAGCCCCTCCTTTTCATAAATCGAAGCTATTCTATAAGCAGAAAGGAAGGAAAGAACTCCGTTAGGACTGTTTCTCGAAACATCATAGAGATTTCTTGCCCTCTGCAGGTTTCCCTTGTACTCTTCAATCATACCGGCAAAGAAGGACGCATACTCTTTGCCGAGCTCGTCCTCAATCTTGGGTATCAGAGGTTCCAGCTCCCTATAAACAGCCAGGTTCTTAAGCAGCTTCGCCACCTGTTCTACAAGCTCTCCCCTGCTGAAAATGAGGGCATTAACAAGAGCTTCGGGAGCTTTCTTCTCATTTTCCTCTGCAAGCTTTAGCCACTTTTCCGGCTGATTGGGATTTTCCCGTAAATCATCCTCCAGTGATTTTCTCTTAAAAAATCCAAACATTACTCTCCTCTACAGGCTATTGGTCACTTTTACTACTTTACAGAGAACCTCGTAAGGTTTCCCCGTCGAAATTACTTCCTCAGAAAGCTCAAGACCTTCCTCAACACTGCCGACTCTACCGGCAGCAAGGAGGGCAAAGGCGGCATTGAGCTTTACAACATCCCTTTTCGCTCCTTTTTCCTCTCCGGTAAGCACCCTCACTACGATCTCCCTGTTCTCCTCCAGCGTATCACCGGCCAGAAGGTCATCCATACTCGCCCTTTTAAGGCCGAAGTCTTCCGGCGAAACGGTGTAAGTTTTTATCTCCTCATCCGAAACTTCGGTAATCTTGGTATGGGTTGTCAACGTTACTTCATCTGTTCCGTCCTTACCGTGAACCACAAAGGCTCTCTTCACACCAAGCTCCATTAAAACGCGCGCCAGCTTTTCCGTAAGGTCTTCCGAGTAAACTCCTAAAAGCTGTCTCCTCGCTCCGGCAGGATTTGTGAGAGGACCGAGAACGTTAAATATAGTCCTTATCCCCAGTTCCTTTCTGGGTCTTGCAACGTTAGCCATTGCCGGATGAAAAATGGGAGCAAACATAAAACCGAAGTTCGTCTCCTCTATACAGACCGCTACCTTTTCCGGAGGAAGGTCTATGCGAATGCCGAAGCTCTCAAGGATATCCGCACTTCCGCATTTACTCGAAACCGACCTATTTCCGTGCTTTGCCACCGGGACACCACAGGCCGCAACCACAAAAGCCACAGTCGTGGATATGTTAAATGTACCTTTGAGATCCCCTCCTGTACCGCAGGTATCAACAACTTTTTCTTGAAGCTCGGGAGAAAGAGGAACTTTTAAACTCTTCTCTCTCATAACCGAAGCAGCGCCGGCTATTTCCTCCACAGTTTCTCCTTTGCAACGGAGCGCCGTCAATATTGCGGCTATTTGAATGTCTGAAAGCTTTCCTTCCATTATCTCCGTAAAGAGATCCTTTGACTCTTCCTTAGAAAGATTTTTCTTTTCAACAAGCCTGTTTAAAACGTCCCTCATTTGGCCTCTCCAAAGTTTGTGAGAATTTTACCACCGGCCGAATTCAAGATACTCTGTGCCCCAACAATGTCCACTTTCAAAAGGTGAGATATGCAGGAGCAGTCAGTTGAACCAAAACCGGGAACGGGATCTCCGACCCCAAGGAGCAGATTAAACAAAACACATTCGCTCCCTCCTTCAAACGCCCAGACCGAATGAAGCTTGAAGCTTCCGCTGGTTGTCAGAAAGTCAAAGTGCCAGTGCCTTTTCTTTTCTTTCTTTAGGTGCCTTGCTACTCTCCTTTCAATTCCTCCGCTCCCCTTAGCCGAACCGCAGTAAGCATAAAAACCGGGGGAGAAGTAAAAAACTTTTCCGCTTCTCACTCTTACTTCCAAACCATCAGACAAAGAAAAAAGTATCACATACGCTCCTTTCAAAGTGGAGACCTCGCTACTGCCCCGATATCCAAACCGTCTCCGCCTTCGAGAAGAAACTTCCTATAACCTATATAGGCAACCATAGCTCCGTTATCAGAGGTATAATCAATTTCTGGGATCAAAACTTCAACTCCCTCAAGCTCCGACAACGCTTTCCTCAGGTAAGAGTTGGCAGAAACACCGCCGGACACCGCCACCCTATTTATACCCGTTTCTTTTAAGGCTTTCATCAACTTACTTAACAGGTAGTCAATTGCTGTCTTCTGAAAAGAAGCCGCAACCGAAAACTTATCGTAACCTTTCTCAACAAGTCTCCTAACAGCAGTTTTAAGACCGCTAAAACTGTAGTTAAAACCGGGAACCCTCGGTTTAGGAAGTAGCAAGTACTCACCCTCAAACTCCCGAAAAATTCTGTCAATAACCGGCCCTCCCGGATAACCGAGATCAAGAAGTTTGGCAACCTTATCAAAAGCCTCTCCAACAGCATCGTCAAGCGTTTTACCGATTACCCGATAATTCCCCATACCCCTAACTTCAACGATTAACGTATGGCCTCCGCTAACAACAAGACCGAGAAAAGGATAAACCGGCTCTTTACCTATAAAAGGAGAAAACAGGTGAGCCTCAATATGATGAACCCCCTTAAGATACTTATTCCCCAGGAAAGCCACACCTTTTCCGAAAGTAAGTCCCACAAGAAGGGCCGGAAGAAGCCCCGGTGTTCTCGTTACAGCAACAAGGTCTATATCCCTTACTTCAAGTCCGGCAACCTTAAGGGCTTCCTGAAAGACCAGATCAATGTTTTCCGCATGCTTCCTCGCCGCTATTTCGGGTACGACTCCTCCGTAAGGGGAGTGAAATTCGTACTGGGAAGAAACTACATTAGATAGAACTCTATTCCTGTGTCCGTCATAAAGGGCGATCGAAGTATCATCACAAGAAGTATCTATGCCCAGAACTACCAAACGCCGACCTCCGGTTACTGTGAAGTTCCTACCTACTCGACCTTTTCCAAAACCACAACTTGATTTCTTAGCGTTTTCACGGTTGTATTAAAAAGTTCCCTGAGGTCCGTATATTCTTCCGGCGGAACAACGCTTTTTTGAACCGACATCCTCATAATCATCGTCAAACTACCCGGCTTGCTGCTCCACTCAACCGAGACCGAACCTACTCTGTTTCTAAAGTAGAAGTTCTCGGGTTTTAAGTATAGCCTGTAACCTTCGGGAAGCTTCAGTTCCGAAACGGTTACTTTCGAAAATTCGTAACCGATAACATACGGGTACTTTCTCTCCTTTGAGGCTACAAGGCCTACAAGCCTGCTGTAATCCGGAGCCGGAAATTTTGCAAGGATAAAGTGAGAAGTTACCGTACCGTAACTGGAATCCTTTCCGGAGATATCAACCTTTACCTCATCGGTGTCAAGATTCCGGTAGTCGGAAAATTCAAACCTTTCAACCTCAAAACCGGGCGACACTTTTGAAGCCAACTCTTCCGCGTGTCTTTTAAGCTGAAGAGGTGTTGAATTCAAAAGCCTTGCTCTTTCATAAACGCTGTAAACACCCTTATAGGTAAAGGTCATATCTCCGCTCAGCTTTCCGAAAGGCAGTAGAGTGAAACTTCCCTTAAAGCCTTCAACGTTCACATCGGGAGGAAAGATCGGCGTTCGCCCAACCTCTCCGCTCTTAGTTTCTACATCAACGATCAGGACATTCCTGCCCTGATCAGACGGCGGAAGAAGGCCGTAGGGAACGTAATCGGAAGTTGTATCCATGAAGAAATACTTTCCGTTCAGCTTTATAGCTGCTATCTCGTGGTTAAAAGCCGTGGGCAGGGGAACTTCGGGATCCATATCGGCCTTACTGAGGGTCGGTATCAAAACAGGATATCCCTTTATACCCACAACCTTAAGCATGGCTATGAGTAAAGTAGCGTGATCCTTACAGTCACCGTACCTGTTTTTTAGGACCTCCGAAGCTTTATGCGGTTTATATCCGTTTATCCCGAACTCCATTCCAACGTACCTTATGTTCTTTGAAACAAAATCATAAATAGCCCTGACTTTTTCCTCAGGACTTTTCTTGCCCTTAACAACCTCCAAAGTAACCTTCTTAACAAGATCATCCGGCTCTACCGCATCCTTTGCAAGCTCCGAATACCACTCTGCTACTTCTCTCCAGCTTTTCAGGGAGGTTATTACAATCTTTTTGGCAAGCTCTCCCATAGGAGGACTGCTCGGCTCCCTTTCCACCGGCGGAACGTTTTTGAGACTCCATGATAGCTCCACAAAATTTCCCGCCTCTTCAATTCTCGGTTCCCCCTCCTCCCGAGTCATGTTATAGACCTTAAATTTGTAATACTTTCCCTTCGGAACGTAAGCAGTAAAAGTAGCCTCCTTCACCGGGTAGTGACCCTGAAAGAAGTTGGTAGCCCAGAACTGCCCCTCCATATATGGCTTAAAAGTTTCAAGGACAAAACCGTACTTAACAACGGCCCCCACAGTTACTGCCGGCATGGAAATCGTTTGGTATTTTAGGTCAGAGTAAACAGGAGCTTCCGACTCAAAAGGAGGATAAACGACGTTAAAGGCTTTTTTATCGGGCTTTACGATCCTACCGTCCGGGGTAACTGTATAGGCATAGAGAACCTTAAGCTTTTCGTGCTCGGTAGAAAAAGGAATAACGATCTCTCCAAACTCCTTTATTCCTCTCTTATCCAGTATTTTCACCGCCCTTTCTTCTTTCCAGACCTTTCTGCCGTCGGGGAAAAACTTAACCTCACACCTGTCATAAAGAACTTCGGCTCCGTAACCGGATCCCAAAACCCTTACGGTAAGGGCAAGGAAGATAAAAACAGCGGTTAGAAGCTGCTTAAACATAAAAACCTCCTCAGGAGTTTTTATTCCAGGATCAGCTTTCCCGAAGAATACCGTCCCGTCTCAGAGCTTCCACAAGGAGCGAAATAACCTCTTCCATAAGATCTTCCCTGTCAGACTCCACCATTACCCTTACTTTATCTTCAGTACCCGAATAGCGAACAAGCAACCTCCCGCTGTCTCCAAGCATAGCTTCTGCTTTAACCAAAGCCTCTCTCAGGTTTTTAAGGCTTTCAATGGGAGGCTTATCCTTGACCGGTAAGCTCACAGTTTTCTGAGGAACTGTTTTCACAAGTGAAGCGACCTGACTGAGCGGCTTCTTCACCGATTTCACAATCGAAGCGAGAAGAACCGACGTTAGAACTCCGTCTCCTGTTACTCCGAACTCTCTCACTATAACGTGACCGGACTGTTCTCCTCCCACAATCGCTCCCACCTCTTCCATCTTCTCGCTGACGAACCGGTCACCGACGGGAGTCCGGTAAAGTTCCATTCCCATCTCCCTTAAAAACCTCTCAAGCCCAAGATTACTCATAACAGTTGCAACAACTTTGCTCGATTTCGGGGCATAATGGGCAGCAAGAATCGCTATTATCTTATCTCCGTCAATAATTTCTCCTTTCTCATCAACAGCAATGCACCTATCTCCGTCACCGTCATAAGCAAACCCCATGTCGAGGCCAAGCTCCCTTACTTTCTTGGCCAGAAATTCGGGATTTACCGCTCCGCAACCCTCATTTATGTTTTTTCCATCGGGTTCTGCGTTGAAAACAAACACCTTGGCGCCCAGGGCATTAAAAACTTCAGGAGCTATCCTGTAAGCAGCACCGTTAGCACAGTCCACACCAATCTTAAGGCCGGCAAGGTACCTACCGGCCGACTCGAGGAACTTTTTATAAGACTCCACCAGGTTTTCTCCGTCAAGCACACGCCCGATATTCTCAAAGGAAGCCTTTGGAAGTTCAAACTTATTGAAAACCACAACTTCCAATCCTCCCTCCTCAGCCTCTGAAAACTTCTTACCTTCTGCATTAAAGAACTTCAGACCGTTATACTGGTACGGGTTATGAGATGCCGAAACCATAACCCCTCCGGAGAAACTGCCGTTCCTTATCAAGTAGGAAATAGCAGGAGTCGGAACGACTCCTACTCTTACCACATCTACACCCGTAGAGGTCAACCCTCCTATAAAGGCTGCCTCTATCATGTCGGAGGAAAGCCGAGTATCTTTACCAACCACTACCGTGTGCCTCTTTTCGGGAAACTTTGCGTTAAGGTACACCCCGTAAGCTATCCCGATCCTCTGAACCATCTCGGGAGTCAGCGGATATCTGTTTGCAACACCCCTTATACCGTCAGTTCCGAAAAGTTTCCTCATTTCTAACCTCCAGAGCTTTCTCTTTCAATAAAAAGCCTTACCCTGTCAGGTTCAACCTTAAAGTTACTTTTAACCTTTACCAGCAGTTCTCCCGTTCCGTTAATTTCGGAAAGGTCAACCTCCTCTGTATTAACACTATCTATGACATCCTTAAGCTCTTCCGGCAGATAAACGATAACGTAACTGGGGGAAACAGTAACTTTCAATCCCTCCTTAAGACCGGAAACCCTGACCTTCACCGGAACGGCTTTTTTTACGAGTCTCTCAACCTTTACTTCTAAGTAAGGAGGAGATATAGATTTAACCTTACACGACGGACCGGGAAGCACCAGCTTCTCCCTGTCAAGCCTTACCCTAATCCAGCCCCCTTCTTTTCCGAGATCCTTCGGAAGGGGATAGAATAATTTTCTCTTTTCTTTGAGGGAAAAAAGGTCCCTACGGAAACCCTCAACAGTAATCTTGAAGCTCTTCGGTCTGTAATCTATTACCCTGTAATCTCCGGTGGCCTCCGGGTAAATCTTGAGGTTCAACGTAACTTCGGCAGTTTCCTTATTTGCAGCCAAAAGCCAAAGCAGGGTAGCAAAAAGAAGGGCAAGGACTTTGTAGTGGAAGTTCCGAAAGATCAAGTTCAGAATTCTTTTCATTCCCTATTCCCCATAAGAACTTGAAGGAAAGGCTTCTTTTCCTCGCTCTTCCTCACGAGAAGACCTTTAAGAACTTTCTTCAGCTTGGGAGGATCAAGGTTTTTAATGAGCTTACCGGAATAGGAAACCGAAATAGCTCCCGTTTCCTCTGAAACCGTAACGGCCACTGCATCTGTCTCCTCGGTTATCCCTATGGCTGCCCTGTGCCGCGTTCCGACAGTTTGAGGCAGGTTCGGATTCAGGGAAAGGGGAAGGAAAGAGCCTGCTTTGTAAAGCCTGTTTTTCCTTACTATTGTAGCTCCGTCGTGAAGAGGAGTTCCGGGCCAGAAAATAGTTATAAGAAGCTCTTTCGAAATCTCTCCATTTACAACCGTTCCCGACTCAATGTAGTTATCGAGGTTTACTTCCCTCTCTATCACAATTAAAGCCCCTATCCTGTCTTCAGACATAACCGCACATGCTCTGACAATCTCCTCTATTACCTTTTCGGCCTCCTCTTCAGAACTAAAAATTCCGAACTGCTTCTCTCCTATCCTGGCAAGGATTCTCCTGATCTCGGGCTGAAAGATTACAAGGAGTGCAAAGATTCCGATAGTTATAAAGTTGTTGAATATAAAAGAAAGAGTATATAAGTGAAAAAACTTGGCAATTACGCTCAAAACCAGTAAAAGAAGAAGTCCGACAAGAATTTGTAAAGCCCTCGTTTCCGACAGGTAAAGAAGAATCCTGTATATAAGGAAAGCCACGATCAAGATATCAACAATGTCCCAGAAACCCAACTGAGGCACAGACTCTAACAAGTTACCTCCTCAACTGCAAGGAGAATATCAAGAAACTGTTTAGTTTCTTTCACGTCGTGAACCCTTACTATTTTGGCTCCTTTCAAAACAGCAATCCCGGCCGCAGCAAGACTTCCCGGAAGCCTTTTAACAGGGTTCTTTTCGCCCGTTACCGCACCTATAAAGCTTTTCCTTGAAGCTCCTATGAGAACGGGAAGCCCCAGGTTCCTAAACTCATTCAACCTCTTTAAAATGCACAGGTTATCCTCGACTCTCTTCCCGAAACCGATGCCGGGATCCACTATTAACTGTTCCTTTTTAACTCCCCTTAACTCAACAGCTCTTATCGTCTCCTCAAAGTAGTCAAAGATTTCCGAAACAACATCCTCGTAAGCGGGATTTTCCTGCATGTTTTTCGGCGTACCCTTAATGTGAGTTATTACGGCAGGGCACCCGAACTTTGCGACTACATCTGCCATTTTACCGTCGAAGTGGAAACCGCTTATATCGTTAACAATATCGGCACCGCTGTTTAAAGCTTCCTCCGCAACCTTGGATTTATAGGTGTCTATCGAGATGAGAAAGCCGTCTCCAAGCCTCTTTCTTATTTCTTCGATAACCGGAATAACCCTTTTCAGCTCTTCTTCAAGAGGAACCGGTTCAGAACCCGGCCTCGTCGATTCCCCGCCGATATCGACTATGGAAGCTCCTTCAAGGAGAAGCTCTTCACACCTTTTTACGGCAAGGTCTACGCCAGTATAAAGTCCTCCGTCGGAGAACGAATCGGGAGTAACGTTTAGAACGCCCATTATTTTGGGTCTTTTTAGGTCAAGCTCCTTTCCCCTATACGAAAGCTTGAACTCCTCCGTTGTATAGTTGGAGACTGCCTCCTCTACTTTCTTAGAGACTTCTTTCAACCCAAAGGGCTGGCTTTTAAGCTTTAATAAAAGCCTCTCAAGCTGCCTTCTCGTAACCATCAGCAGCACAGAACAGCTTCCTTTCTCAAAAGAGGAAGCTTTCCGGGGAACACAGCAATCTCCACCTACCGAAATGGCATCCTGCTTCAGTATATTTGCCGCCCTGGTATCAATTCCTTCAACTTCAATCGTAAGGACTTTTCCCTTACTTTTTAAAATGGCAGCACCTTGAGGGGTATTACCCGATTTCAACAGGTACTTTTCAAGCTCCTCTTCACTCCTGAACTCCTTAACCTTTGCTTTCAAGGTACTCCTCTCTATTTTTATCAGGAATATGGCTGTTACTATTTTGACCCAAAGGAGATTGAATGGCAACCGTAATAACGACTCACAAAAACATGGACCTTGACGCCCTCGGAGCAGTTGTAGGCGTTAGGAAGCTCTATCCCAATGCTACAGTAGTGCTTCCGGATTCCAAAGGGGAAGAGGTAGTCAGGCTCCTAACGGAAAATCCCGACCTGCTGGAGTTCGTAGAGGAAGGAAAGTTCAACCAAAAGGTCGACAAAGTAATTATCGTAGATACTGATTCCTTAGACAGAATCCCGAAAACCGTGAAAGACAGGATTTCCCCGGAAACAGAAATCGTTGTTTACGACCACCATACATCCCAATTTGACCTTCCGGCAGAAGTCCACCACAAAGAAACGGGAGCATCAACCTCCATCATAGCCTTAATCTTAAAAGGGAAGGGAATTTCTCCTTCTCCCCTAGAAGCATCCGTTATGCTTTCAGGCATATACGCAGATACCGGCTCCTTCCGCTACTCATCAACAACTCCCCTCGATTTCCTTGCTGCAGCCTACTTACTGTCACTGGGAGCAAACCTTGAATTTGTAAAGAGGTACATACCGTCAGAGCTTTCCGAAGTAGAAATAGATGTACTAAAAGCCCTAAAGGACAACCTGAAAATCGCAGAGATAAGGGGTAACAGAGTAGGTATAACCTATGCCAGGTTTGACAGTTACGTAGGCGAAGTTTCACACCTTGTCAGCAGGTTAATGGATGCAGCCGCCCTCCCGGCCCTCTTTGCCGTCATTGAGGTTCAGGGCACCACGTTCATTATCGGCAGATCTCGAACACCAAAGGTTGATGCCTCCGAGGTGGTTTCCCGCTTTGGCGGAGGGGGACACAGAGAAGCCGCATCGGCAACGGTTAAATCTTCCACCGTATTTGATGTTCTGGAAAGGCTCTCGAATATCCTGAAAGAAGTAGTCAGGCCATCAAAAGTGGCCTCAGACGTAATGACCTCTCCACCGATAGTGTTAAATGAAAAGGCAACGGTTTCCGAGGCCAGGAAAACCCTTATGAAAAACGGTATAAACGCCGCACCAGTCATAAATGAAAAGGGAGAAATTGTAGGAATAGTCAACAGGGCACTCCTCGACAAAGCCTCTTACATGGGAATGGAAAGCGAACTGCTGAGCAACGTCATGGAAAGGGATTTTGAGTTCGTTATTCCTAACACTCCCATCGATGAAGTAGAAGAAATAATAGTCTCCAAACACCAGGGGCTTGTGCCCGTTGTTGAGTCGGGTAAAGCGGTAGGAGTTATAACCAGGACAGATCTCCTTCTCAACTTCTACGGGGATGAAATAAACCGGATTTCAGGATTCTACAAGCGCAGGCTTTCCTCATCCCCCCACTTCAGAAACGTTGCCGAAAGGCTGAAATCTGCACTTCCCGAAGAGTACTTCTCCCTCATTAGGAAAATAGGAGAAATTGCGGACAAAAAGGGAGTAAACGCTTACATAGTAGGCGGTTTTGTCAGAGATTTAATAATAGGTCGAAAAAACTTTGATATTGATATAGTGGTAGAAGGGGACGCCACGGAACTTGCAAAGGCCGTTGTAAAGGAACTCGGAGGAAAAGTTCATACCTTTGAAAGGTTCAAAACGGCAACCGTTGTTTTTCCCGACGGAAAAAGGATAGACTTTGCCTCCGCAAGGACAGAAGTTTACAAAGCCCCCGGAGCCTTACCGGAAGTGGACATGGCACCGCTCAAGAAAGATCTAATGAGAAGAGACTTTACGATAAACACGCTTGCCGTGAAGATTAATAAGAATGAATTCGGAAAGCTTATAGACTTCTTCGGCGGCCTTAAAGACATCAAGGAAAAGAAAATAAGGGTGCTTCACTCCCTCTCTTTCGTAGAAGATCCAACGAGAATGCTGAGGGCCATCAGGTTTGCTACCCGTTACAGGTTCGAGCTGGGAAAAAACACGGAAAAATTACTGAAAATGGCGGTAGAGAGGAAGCTCTTCAAAACAGTAGAAGGACAGAGAATCTACCACGAGCTAAAGCAAATCCTGCTGGAAGACAACCCTTTAAGAGTAATAAACAGGCTGAATGATTACGGAATACTCACGGCAATATTCCCCGGAATAAAGTGGGACAGGGCAAAGAAGGATCTCTTCGAAAGAATCAGGAAAATAGCAATATGGCACAAGCTAAACTTCCCGAACTCGAAAGTTAACTACTCTATACCTTACTTCGCAGCGCTATTCTACAGGGAACCCAAAAACAAAGTTGAATCATGGCTAAAGAAGATAGCAATTCCCCAAAAGGAAGCTCAAATCATTAAAAGGATACTCAATGAGTTTAAAGGGATTTCTTCTGCCCTTTCCCAATCAAAGAGGAACAGTCAAGTATTTTCCGTATTAGAGGGAAAACCCGAAGAACTGCTTCTTTTCTTGTCAGCCGAAGTTGAAGACAGCACAAGGGAGAAAGTTTTAGCCTACATGAAGGACTGGCGTTTCATAAAACTTACGGTATCGGGAAACGATATAAAGGCATTAGGTCTTCCCCCTTCTCCGGTCTACAAGAAAATTCTAAATAAGCTAAAATATGCCGTCATAGACGGAAAGATACCACCCGCGGACAGAGAGAAACAGCTTGAATACCTGAAGGAGCTTGTAAATGCAGCAAAGGGCGGTTAGTTATACCATCTACACCGTTGTAATCCTTTTTTCTTTCTCCCTTGCAAGTTTCATCTCTGCCCTGGTAAAGTTCAAAATTTCTCCATGCTTTAACTTTAAAGCACCTTCAGCCATAGAGAATAAAAAAACGCTCGCAACTCCGAAGTCCAGAATCTCAAGGAAGGGTTTTTTCTTATCCCATCCTAAACCCAAAGAAATATTACCGGAAGAAGAGAAAAATGAAGAAATAGAAACGGATGTCCTTCAAAGTTACAAACTTACCGGAACAATAGTATGCGGAGAGTGCGGTCACAGCATCGCAATCATTCGGGATAAAGCCGCAAAGAAAAGTTTCATCATCTCCGAAGGTCAGGAGCTGGCCGGCTTCAGAGTCGTTAAGATATACCCGGACAAGGTGCTTTTGTCCAGGGACAAGAAGAAGGTAATTCTGACGCTAGGGAAAAATAAAAAGGGCAATAAAAACCTAACCTTGCACAATAAAATAAAGAGAACCTTCACCGTTAAAAGGTCAGAAATAATGGAAGAAATCGCTTCGGGCGAATTCCTTAAGTACATAAACATCGTTCCAAGCAAGGATCCCGAAGGTTTGAAGGTAAACTATGTAAACCCGAGAAGCTTCATTTACAAGCTCGGAATTCGCCCGGGAGATGTAATAGTGAGCATAAACGATATCCACATAAGAACACCGGAGGATTCCTTTTCGGCTTTTGAACAGCTTAAGAACTCAGACTCTATCACCATAACTGTTTTGAGAAGAGGAAAGAAAATGAGATTCCGCTACGAAATTGAATAGGAGGTCTAAAGATGAAGAAACTACCCCTGATTCTCGCACTCTCGGCGGCAACCCTTACCTGGAACGCTCCCGCTCTCGCTTCAACTAAGCCGAACCTCGTTCAAGTAAACTTTGAAGATGTTGACATAAAGGACTTTGCAAAAGTAGTCAGTCAGGCCACGGGAAAAAACATAGTAATCCCTCCGTCTCTGAGAGGGAAGATAACCATTGTCTCGCCAAAACCCATACCGAAAAGGGAACTCTTCAACCTATTTATAGCCGCCCTCGATGAACTGGGATATCAGACCGTAGACTACGGAAGCTACGTGAAAATTGTTAGGAGTAGGGAAGCTCCCAAGGAATCTCCCACCGTTGCTTCAGGAAAAGTTGACGGAGGCGACAGGATCGTAACTTTCATATACATTCCGAAACACCTTGAGTCCTCAAGTTTAAAAAACGTGGTCAGGAATATGCTCTCGAAGCTCGGAAGAGTTACCTTTGTTAAGGAAAGTAACGCCCTCGTCATAACGGACAAGGAGAAAAACATACACAAAGCAATAAAGGTTCTAAACAGGCTGGATCACTCACCCGTAAGTTTCGAAATCAAGTCCTTCACGCTCAAAAATGCAAAGGCAAGCGATGTTGAAAAAGTCCTTGAAGCTCTCCTACACAAAAGCATAGCTTTAGATCTCTCGAGGGCCTATCCAATCCCCGGAAGGGAATACTACCACTTTGCCGTCGACCAGCGGACCAACACCCTCTACTTTGTCGGGACAAAGAAGACGGCAGAGAAGGTATCAGAGCTTATATCCCAGCTCGACAGGCCGATAAACGTGAAAGAAGGAAATATCCACATAATAAAGCTCAACTATGCCTTTGCCGAAGACGTGGCCAAAGTTCTTGAAAGCCTCTTCAAAGAAGCAGGAAAGCGAAAAGAATACGGACTAACAGGAACCGTAAGGGTAGTCTTTGACAAGTCCAGCAACTCATTGATAATACTGTCAAGTCCTCAGGATTTCAACGTCGTAAAGGACGTTATCAAAAGCATAGATGTTAAAAGACCCCAGGTTTTCGTAGAAGTACAGATTGTCGAAATGTCTATGGATAAGCTGATGCAGTTGGGAGTTGAGTGGAAATTCCTTTCACGAGGAGATCTAGTTCCGTTCGGAGGTAGTCTTTACGGAAACTTACCTCTTAAAGAAGGATACCCGAACGCATCTCCGGGTCTTCTCCTCGGACTTGCAAAGTGGAGAAACGATATGCCCGATATAGGATTCTTACTTAATGCCTATGCCAAAGAGGGAGGAGTAAACGTCATTGCAACGCCCCAAATACTAACACTTGACAATGAAGAAGCGGAGATAAACATCTCAAAGGTTATTCCATACTCAACCGGTATGAAGTACGATGCAAACAACAATCCGGTTATAAGTTACGACTATAAGGACGTGGGAATCACTTTAAAGATCACTCCCCACATAACGACTTCGGGAGAAGTCAGGCTGAAGGTTTACGAAAAGGTTGAAGATGTAGTTGGCTACGCGAATGCCGACCAGACTGCACCCATTACCTCAAAGAGGGAAGCAAGGACAACAGTCGATGTCCAGGACGGTCAAACCCTCGTAATAGGCGGCCTTGTTAAAAGTAAAAAACTTACTACGGTAGAGAGGGTACCGGTACTCGGGAACATTCCCATAATCGGAAACCTCTTTAAGAAAACCGGGCACCAGCTGGAGAAAACCAACCTGTTAGTTTTCATAACTCCTCACGTGGTCAGAAACCTGGAAGAGGAAAACAGGCTAACAACGGAGAAGGTAAATCTCTATAAAGAAAACCTTGAAAAGATTAAAAGGACGAGAAGAGGTATCTGGTCTGATATTAAAGGTTTCGGTAAGTTTGAACTCAACCAGTAAGGAGAGAAATGAAGGAAAAGGAGTTTATAGACTACCTTGTAGAAACGGGAATTATTCCCAGGGAGAACTACAGCAGCTTCAGGCAGGTTTCGGGTATACTCAGGTGGAACGACCCCAGAGTAGAAGAGGCTTTCAGGAAGTTCGGATTTGAAACTGTCCGGGAAGTTCAATCCGAAAACAGCAGACCGTTAGCTCCGGTAAGCTTTATAAAGAAGGAAAGGATAGCTCCCCTGATAGATGAAGGGAATTACGTAATTGCTTATACGGACAATCCCTTTAACTACGAAGGTATCAAAAAAGCCGAATGGCTCTTAGGGAAACCGATTGTTTTAAAGGTTGTCCCTTACGATGAGTTCAATAAACTCATAACAATCGAAGAGGAAGCTCTGACCGAAACAGAAGGATCAATAGAAAGGACAGGTGAAGACATTTTTTCGGCAGAGGAAGAATCACCTGCCGTCTCAATAGTTAATCAGATATTCGCAACAGCCATTAGGGCAAGGGCCAGCGATATTCACTTCGAACCTTTTAAGGACTACATGAGAGTCCGCATCAGGATCGACGGCGTCCTGAAGACAGTTAGAACAATCCCGCAAAAACTTATTCCTTCCGTCACATCAAGGCTTAAGATTATGGCAAACCTTGACATTGCAGAGAAAAGACTTCCCCAGGACGGCCGTATGGTCGTAAAGGCAGGGGGGAAAGAAATAGACGTAAGGGTCTCATCCCTTCCGACTTACTTTGGAGAGAGAATCGTTTTGAGACTCCTCGTAAAGGAAAACATCCTATACTCAACAAAAGATCTCGGACTCCTCGAGGAAGACTACAAGAAGTTTGAGTCATTGATAAGGACACCTCACGGCATAATCCTCGTAACAGGCCCCACCGGCTCGGGGAAGACGACAACCCTTTACGCATCAATATCGGAGATAAACAGAGAGGAAATCAACATTATTACCGTTGAAGATCCGGTAGAGTACCAGCTTGACGGCATATCCCAGGTTCAGGTAAAGCCCGACATCGGCCTCAACTTTGCCGGCGCTCTCAGGAGTATACTCAGACAAGATCCGGATGTCATAATGATAGGGGAAATCAGGGACGTCGAGACTGCCGAGATAGCCATTCAGTCCGCTCTAACCGGGCACCTGGTCTTTTCAACGCTCCACACAAACGATGCGGCATCTTCAGTAACAAGACTTATCGAGATGGGAATCGAACCCTTTCTCGTTGCCTCATCGGTTATCGGAGTCGTTGCCCAGAGATTGGTAAGGAAAATCTGTCCGCACTGCAAGTACAGTTATAAACCCGATAAGGAAGAGCTTAAAGACCTAGGAATAAAGTCCTTTGATGGGGTATTTTTCAGAGGAAGGGGATGTGACTACTGCATGGGAACGGGATACCTCGGAAGAACGGCAATTTATGAAATTCTTGTAGTTGATAAGCTAATTAGGAAGCTCGTTTTAGACGGCAGGGATTCGGACGAGATAAAAGAAGCAGCAGTAAATAGGGGAATGAAGACCCTAAGGATGGACGGAGCCGAAAAGGTTAAACTAGGAATAACAACGACAGAAGAAGTCCTCAGGGTAACGAGAGGGTAATGGCTGTTTTTAGTTACAAGGCTTTTGATAAGAACGGTAAAGAGATAAAAGGAGTGGTGGAAGCTCCCGATAAAGCATCCGCTTATGCGAAATTACGCTCTTCTGGAATATTTCCCTATGAAATATCCCTCGAAAGTACAAAGGAAAAAAGACACCTTTTCCGTGTTTTTAAGAAAATCCCCCTTTCCGGTCAGGAACTTGCGATATTTTTTAGAACCCTATCGGCCATGCTGGAAGCCGGTATTCCCATTATAGAAGCCCTCGAGTCATTTTCCAGGGATTTCTCCGGAAAGAAAAAAATTTTTTTCTCAAAGGTTATTGAAAAGTTAAAGGAAGGAAGTTCTCTTTCAGATTCCTTTAAAGATGCCGGACTGAAAGACAACGTAGTGCTTGGTTTAATTGCCTCCGGTGAAAAAAGCGGATTCCTTCCCGAAAGTTTACAGACGGCAGCCTCACTGATAGAAGAAAGGGAGGAATTAAAAGGAAAACTCCTAAATGCTCTTATCTATCCAGCAATCCTCCTTACAGTTGCTTTTGGTGTCGTCGTGTTCATAATGGTCACAGTCATACCAAAAGTCGTCAGTATATATGCCTCAATGAAAGTTGAACTCCCCTGGAGTACCCGGTTAACGATAAACCTGAGCCGATTTTTCCAGAAGTATTACTGGTTATTCTTACTCTTCATTTCCGCAAGTTATCCGGTTTATAAGTTAATTTACAGAAAGTTTAAAGAACAAATTGACAGAATTAAACTTAAATTACCCGTCATCGGAGAAATAATACTAATCTCCGAACTTCAGCGTTTTTTCAGCACTTTCGGACGCTTAACCTCGTCCGGATTACCGATTATGGAGGCAGTTAACCTCTCATCACAAACGTTAAAGAATTTCTACCTCAAGAAGGGATTTATGGAAGCACTCTCAGAGGTAAAAAAGGGAAAATCTCTGGCAGAATCCTTCTCCGCACATTCTCCTCTCCCAGTAGTTGCCGTCCAACTCCTGAGAGCAGGCGAGACTTCAGGTAAACTCCCGCAAATGATGGAAAAAGTATCGGATTTCTTTAAAATAGAATTAAACTTTAAGATCAAAACCTTGACTTCTCTTATTGAACCTGTTACTATGCTGATACTGGGACTTGTTATCGGCTTCATTATATACTCCATGTTGCTACCGATAGTAAGCATAAGCACAATAAAGGGGATGTAAGAGGATAGAATGGGGTGGCTTGTAAAGTTCTTCAAGGGAGGATACCTTCCTCCTGCGATTGATATAGGTACTCACAGCTTAAAGGTTGTTCATTCAGAAAAAAGAGGAAGTGAATACCGATTAATAACGTACGGAAGCCTTGAGTACGAAGAACAAATTTTTGCGGGTACGGAAGTTGTAGACTCCTATTTACTGGCAGACACTATCAAAGAATTCCTCCAGAAATTGGGAGTGGAAGATAAAGAAGTTTCCATCCACATACCATTGGCTGCCTGTTTCTACAACGTTATAAGCGTTCCAACGGATAAGAACCCCGAAGAATCCGTAATGAATTATATGCAAAGCATTATAACTCCCGAGGAATTTTCTCAGGTACGGATAGACTACAGAATCCTTCCAATTTCTATAGAGAAAAACAGCATAGACATTGCGATTGCAGCAGTCAAAAAGGACTTCCTCGAAACGAGGAAACAAATTCTCAGACAGGCCGGCCTCAACCCGGTAGTAATAGACATCGAACCGGCAGCACTTAACAATCAGTTCTATTTAAACCACCCGGAAAGCACCGCCGTTCCCGTCTGCTTAGTAGACATCGGAGCTTCCTTTACAAAAATCGTGATTTCTTTCGGAGGTTATCCGTACGTTACGAGAAACCTGGAATTCGGTGGAATCTCGATAACGGAACAGATACAGAGAAAGTTCATGTTAAGCCAAGAAGATGCAGAGAGGTTAAAGAGGGGAGAAACTGTTCAAGACATATCTTATGACGAAGTGTTTTCATCGGTAATCTCATCTTCAATCAAAAAAATTGTGACAGAAACCATGTGGACCATTGAAGATTTCAAAGAAAGATTTAACCTTGAAGTTAACACAATTTATCTCTTCGGCGGAGGTGCGAAGACCCGCGGCATCGTTGAAGCATTCAGAAACCTGACAGAAAAAGAGGTTCTGCTCGGATTTCCCCTCGGATTTGCCGGAATTTCAAACCATGAAGAATACGCAGTAGCAGCAGGCTTAAGTCTAAGGTATAAGGGTGACAGCGATGCTAAGGTTTAACTTTGCAGAAGTTAAGGAATCAAAGTTTGCCAAGTATGTAAGACCGGATCTCCTGTTCTTGATTCTCGTCCTTTTAGTTGTTTTTTCAATCAGCTGGGCTTATCAGAACAGCTTCAAAGAACAAATCAGGGCGGTTTCACAGCAAATTGATACCCTTAATAGGGAAAGGCAACGTCTTAACAAAATAAAGAAAGAAGAGAAGCGATACAAGGAGCTTAAAAAGGAACTTCAGTTAAAACTCAGCGTCGTGTCAAAGCTGGATAAAGGAAGACAGGTTCCTTCTGTTCTTTACTTTTTCAGCAATCCCAATAACTTAAACGGCATCTGGCTGGATCAGCTCTCACTCAGAGATGGAATTCTTAACATTACTGGAAATGCTTATACACTGGATAACCTTAAAGAGTTCCTCTCAAAGGTAGAAACAAAACTCGGAGAAGTCATTTTCAAAGATGCAGTTAGAAAAAGCTATCAAAGCAAAGATCTGGGACTTAAGGTGAATTACTATAACTTTAGAATTACGGTTAACCTGAAAGAGGTCAGGTGATGGAAAGATTTTTAGAAGTTTACGAACAGTGGCTTGATGTTCCGAGATGGCAGAAGTGGCTAATTATTATACTTTTGGGACTGATTCTTTTCGGAATCAACTACTTTATAAACATTAGGCCTCTTCAGGAGGAGTTGCAGACCAAAAAAAAGCAGCTCGAATCCTTAACCCTTGAAGTTAACAGGCTTAAAGTTGTTGAAAAAAGAAAAGCCGAAATACTTAAACAAATCAGAGAACTCAAGGAAAAAATAAGAGAAGTAGAAAATAAACTACCGACCGGACGGGAAGAGGTCAGCAAGATAATTAAATCAATTTCGGACGCTGGCAGCGGTGTGGTGGTAACAGAACTCAGAAGGAAAACTCCCGAGTCAAAAAGATATTTCACTGCTTATCCTTATTCCTTAACCCTTCTAACCGGATACCCTCAGTTTCTTCAATGGTGTGAAAGACTTTCTAAAGCTGAAAGAATTATAAACTTCGGTCCTATATCCATTAGCTCGGTTTACGATAGAAAAATCGAAGAGTGTAAAGAAAATAAATGTTCTATATCTGTCCACATGGAAATAGAAGCTTTCACCTTAAAGAGGTAAGCAATGAAGAGAGTGCTCATTGTTATTCCTGTTTTATTTAGTCTTCCTTCTCTAGCCTCAGGTTTCGATCCGTTTATTAACCCGATTAAAAAACTGGAGATTGAAAGACAAAAGCAGAAAGCCTTAGAAGTCCT
>JAMORC010000024.1 GCA_027063785.1 Desulfurobacteriaceae bacterium | reverse complement strand
AAAGTGCTACGGCGGTGACGTTACTAGGAAGAAGAAGTTACTTGAGAAGCAGAAAGAGGGTAAGAAGAGAATGAAGATGCTTGGTAAAGTTGAAGTTCCCCAAGAAGCTTTCTTAGCCGTTTTAAAAGTTGAATAACCTACACCGGAATTGTGCTCCGGTAACTGATGGCTTCGGCAACGTGGGCAACATCTATAACATCACTGCCGTCAAGGTCTGCAATCGTCCTTGAAAGCTTCAACACCCTGTCATAAGCCCTGGCAGAAAGGCCGAAGGCCTTCACAGCTTTTGTTAAGGCCTCCTCCGCCTCCTTTGACAGCTTACAGAACTCCTTTATTTCTCTCCTTCCCATCTGGGCGTTAAAGTTTATTTTCCTCTCCCTGAACCTTCTTTTTTGAATCTCATGGGCCTTAATAACCCGTCCCCTCACCTTCTCAGAACTCTCCCCTCCGCTTCCTTTCTTCAGCTCCTCGGGTTTTACCGCAGGCACGGAAACGTATATATCAATCCTGTCAAGGATTGGCCCCGAAATCTTCCCCATGTATCTCTTTATCTGATAGGGAGAACAACTGCAGTAGTGAACTCCGTCCGAGAAGCCGTAATAGCCGCACGGACAGGGGTTAGCAGCACAGATAAGGGAAAAATCGGCAGGAAAGGTATAAGTCCCGGATGCCCTTGAAATTGTTACCTTCCTATCCTCCAAAGGCTGCCTTAGGGCCTCAAGAACGCTTCTTTTAAACTCGGGCAGCTCATCCAAGAAGAGAACGCCGTTGTGAGCAAGGCTAACCTCACCCGGCCTTACATTCGCTCCTCCGCCAATAAGGGAAACATCAGAAGCCGTAGAGTGAGGACTGCGGAAGGGACGGCGGGTAACGGGAACTTCGTTAAACAGCCCAGCAACGGAGTAAACTTTACTCGTCTCAATTACCTCTTCTTCCGTCATAGGAGGCATAATAGTCGGTAACCTTCGGGCAAGCATGGTCTTTCCTGAACCGGGAGGTCCTACCATAAACAGGTTATGCCTGCCGGCCGCAGCAATTTCCAAAGCCCTTTTGGCCTGGTACTGCCCTACTATATCCGACAGGTCAACGTCGTAATCAGCGGCATCGGCCACCCTTTCGGGTGTTGCCGGCTCTATTCTCAAATCACCGTTGAAAAAGGCCACAGCTTCTACAAGACTCTTAACAGGATAGACCTTAATCCCGCCGACCAGTAAAGCCTCTTCTGCATTCTTAAGGGGAACAACTATCCCTTCAAGTCCCAACTCCTTCGCCAGGAAAGCTGCGGGAAGTATCCCTTTAACAGGATTAACTTCCCCTCCAAGCCCAAGCTCCCCAGCAACGAGGTAGTTTGAGACGGTGTCTTCTCTGACAAGACCGGTGGAAGCAAGAATTCCTAAAGCAATGGGAAGGTCATACAGCGTTCCCTCTTTCTTTAAATCTGCAGGAGCAAGGTTTACAACGATTTTCTTTGCCGGAAACGGGTAGCCGGAGTTTACAATAGCCGATCTGACCCTCTCCTTGCTTTCCTTTACCGCAGAATCCGGCAAACCAACAATTACTGTCCCCGGAAGTCCCCTTCCGGCATCTACTTCAACCTTTACTTCTAAGGCCTCTATTCCGTACGTGGCAAAACTTCTAATCCGGGATACCAATAAACATCTCCCGACAAAAGAGGGATTGGCTTTAATTATAAAAGATTCGGATTCAGAATAAGGAATCGCATTTCCTTATTTTTATTATTAAATGGTCGGGGCGACCCGACTTGAACGGGCGACCTCTGGCCCCCCATGCCAGCGCGCTACCAGGCTACGCCACGCCCCGACGCAGTTCATAAATATAGGATCATCTGTGCTATTTTCAAGGTTCTATTGTCATTATAGCTTCATCGGGATTAACGTTATCTCCCACCCTAGCGTATATGGCCTTCACAGTTCCGCTTATCGGAGCGTGAATTTCGTTCTGCATCTTCATTGCCTCAACTACGGCAACAACCTGCCCTTCTTTTACCTTATCGCCTTCTTTAACCTTTATCTCAACAACCTTGGCAGGCATCGGAGACGTAACATCTCCCTCCTTCGTTGCCCTCGGCCTTCTGGAAGAACTGGTAAGCTCACCCTTAATCTCTACTTCCTCTCCGGTCGGAACAACTTCAACGAGAGGTTCAACCACAACCTCTTCCAACCTGCCGTCTATCTTAATAAAGTAAGGTTTCTTGCCCTCTTTCCTGTGACCCACCCCGGCAATTTTAACGTGGTAACTCTCTCCGTGAACGTTTATGATGAACTCAGTAGGAGCAAGGGGTTGTGGACACTTCCTCTCTTCCTCTTCCATGTCGGAGAGATCTTCCTCCGAAATTGCGGGAATTTCTCCCCTCTCGACCTTCTCCCTCCACTCAAAGAATTCTCTTGCAACTTTCGGAAAGAGACAGTAAGAGAGAACATCTTCCTCACTTCTGGCGAGATCTTTAATCTCTTCTCTACACTTGTCAAGCTCAGGTTGTAGAAGATCGGCAGGACGGCAGGTAATGGGCTCTTCATCGCCGAGAACTTTCTTAATTATCTCTTCCTTAATCGGAGCGGGAGGCTTACCGTAAAGTCCCTTAACATAGTTCTTCGTTTCTTGCGTAATCATCTTGTAGCGCTCACCGGCCAGAACATTCAAAACGGCCTGCGTTCCGACTATCTGGCTCGTCGGAGTAACCAGAGGCGGGTAACCCAAGTCCTCCCTGACTCTGGGAACCTCTTCAAGAACTTCATCGAGCCTATCCAAAGCTCCCTGCTCTTTCAGCTGATTTATAAGGTTTGAAATCATTCCTCCGGGGATTTGGTGCTCCAGAACGGCCGCATCGACTCCCTTAAAGTCTATATCGTACTTCTTGTACTTCTTCCTAACCTCCTTAAAGTGAGCCGCCATCTTCCTCAGGGCATTCTTATCAAGATCCATGCCAAATCCGAACTCTCCGAAGGCATAAGCCATAGTCTCAACTGCCGGGTGAGAAGTATCCGAAGCCATGGGCGAGATAGCCACATCAAAAATATCCGCCCCGGCCTCTGCCGCCTTCAGCTGGGACATCTCTGCAAGGCCGCTTGTGCAGTGGGTATGGACGTGAACCGGAAGGCCGACCTCTTCTTTCAACGCCTTTACCAGCGAGTAAGCCCTTTCGGGAGAGAGAAGTCCGGCCATGTCCTTTATAGCTATTATGTCCGCTCCCATTTCCTTAAACTGGAGGGCAAGCTCTATGTAGAGGTCTTCCGTATGAACCGGGCTTATCGTATAGGAAAGCGCCCCTTCCACAATCTTTCCCATCTCTTTTGCAGTTTCGACTGCAACCTCAACGTTTCTCAGGTCATTAAGGGCATCAAATATTCTGAATACATCTATCCCGTTTTCGGCCGCCTTCCTGACGAATGCCCTAACGACGTCATCGGGATAGTGCCTATAACCCACCAGGTTCTGTCCCCTTAAAAGCATCTGAAGTCTGGAGTTTGGCATGAGCTTCCGAAGAACCCTCAACCTCTCCCACGGATCTTCCCTTAAAAACCGCAGGCAAACGTCAAAAGTTGCTCCCCCCCACATCTCAACAGACCAAAAACCGGCCCTGTCAATCACAGGCGCTATTTCCACCATATCCCTGGTCTTCATCCTCGTGGCAAACAGGGACTGGTGAGCGTCCCTGAGCGTTACGTCGGTAAACTGTATCTTTCTTCCCATCTGGTACTCCTCCGAATTACAATCCGTGGTGTGCGGCAATAGCAGCAGATATTGCAAGGGCCAGGACTTCCGGATCGGCCTCTTGAATGAAGGTAAACTCCTTGATCTTCCTATCTATAAAGGAAGTATCAAACTGCCCCTTAACGAACTCCGGGTCATTTAGAATCTTTTTAAAGAAGGGAATCGTCGTTGGAACTCCCCTTATGACAAACTCCCCTAAAGCCCTCCTCGAACGTCTTATAACTTCGTCCCAGTTCCTTCCCCAGACGATGAGCTTGGCAACCATTGAGTCGTAATACGGGGGGATTTTATACCCTTTGTAGACAACACCGTCTATCCTTACCCCTATCCCTCCGGGAGAGTAGTAAGCAGTTATCGTTCCGGGGACGGGAACGAAGTCCTTTGTGGGATCCTCCGCGTTTATCCTAAACTGCATTGCGTAGCCGTAAATCTGAACGTTCTTCTGGGAAAACGAAAGTCCCATCCCGGCAGCTATTCTTATCTGTTCCTGGACGATGTCTATTCCCGTTACCTCTTCTGTTATCGTGTGCTCTACCTGAAGTCTGGGATTTACTTCCATAAAGTAAAAGTTGCCGTACTTGTCCATCAGAAATTCCCACGTCCCAACACCGTAGTAGCCTATCGCCCTTGCCGCTTCTACGCATATCCTTCCGAGCTTTTCCCTCTGGCGCCTCGTCAAAACAGGAGAGGGAGCTATTTCGAGAACCTTCTGATGCCTCCTCTGAAGCGAACAGTCCCTTTCCCCCAGGTGAACCACATTTCCGTGCTTATCGGCAACTATCTGTATCTCAATGTGACGGGGACTTTCAATGTACTTTTCTATGAAAACCTCACCCTTTCCGAAAGCGGCTTCGGCTTCCTTTACAGCTATCTGGAATTGAGAAACGAGTTCCTCTTCACTCCTTGCAACCCTTAAACCCCTTCCCCCGCCTCCGTGGGCTGCCTTTATCATAACGGGATAGCCTATCTTCCTTGCTATATCCTTTGCCTCAGAAAGATCGGATATAGGAGCCTCACTCCCCTCTGCAACCGGAACCCCAAGCTCCTTCATAAGCTTTTTCGACTCAATCTTGCTTCCGAAGACCTTAAGATGCTCAACAGACGGTCCTATAAACTCTATTCCCTGCTTCCTGGCGTATTCAGCAAAGTCCGCCCTTTCGGACAGAAAGCCGTAACCGGGATGAATGGCCTCAGCCCCGGCCCTCTTGGCTATATCCACTATCTTGAAGTAGTTCAGATAGGCCTTAACCGGGTCACCGTGTATCAGGTAAGCCTCATCGGCCTTCTTAACGTGGAGAGAGTTAACATCGGCTTCCGAATAGATGGCAACAGTCTTTATTCCCAGCTCTTTACAGGCCCTTATTACCCTCGTTGCCACTTCTCCCCTGTTCGCTATAAGGACCTTTTTAAACATTAAAGGAAACCTCCAATCAATCTCAGGATTATGTTCGCAATTGCCCCGGCAACGGCATCGTCAACCGTAATTCCCCACCCTCCCGGCAACTTCTCAAAGAGGGGAATAGGCGGGGGCTTCATTATATCAATAACCCTAAACAGTATTAGTCCAAGGAATACAAGCTTCCAATCGTGAGCGGCATTGAATCCCAGAAAGGCTATCTCCATCCCCAAGATCTCGTCAATCACAACGGAATCGGGATCCTCGGAACCTAGCTCCTTGGCGACAAAATCTGAAGAAACCACACTCAGGACAAAGGTCACTCCTACAATAAGAAGCTGAAAATTCAAAGCTTTAGGCCAAAACAGGTAAATCAGAAAAGCCGCAAGGATAGACCCCCAAGTTCCCGGCATCTTGGGAAGTTTCCCGGAATAAAAACCCGTAGCTAAAAACTCAAGAATTCCTTTCAATTACTCCTCCGATTGATTTGTCCCAATATTCTACCCGATAGCCCGCTGCCGTTTTAAATTTCCTGTCCGGAGGTCACATGACGCTGTTTGAAGAGTTCTTCAGAAAAAAGGAATTCATTTGGAAACCGGGGCTCGGCAGGATAAGAAAAGCCGTTGAGGCGTTTGGCGGAAAAAACTATCCATCCGTTATCGTAGCCGGAACTAACGGTAAGGGTTCAACAAGCCTCATGATAGCGGAAGCCTTAAGGAAACAGGGCTTTAAAGTCGGGCTTTTTACCTCTCCCCACCTTTTCAGGTTCTCGGAAAGAATTAAAGTAAACGGAGAGGAGGCTTCAGAGGAGCTTCTCAACAGCTGTTTTGAAGAAATCCTCCCCTTGATCGAGAAAGAGAAACTCACCTACTTCGAATCTTCCTTACTCCTTGCCCTCTCTGTCTTCAGACGGGAAAAGGTCGACTGCGCCGTTTTTGAAGTGGGGCTTGGAGGAAGGCTCGACGCCACCAACGTCCTTAACCATCAGGTAGGTGTAATTACAGCCGTCGGCATCGATCACAGGAACTTCCTCGGAAGTACCGTTGAGGAAATAGCGAAGGAAAAGGGAGGAGTTCTTAAGGAAGGGATAGTAGCCGTAATTTCAAAAAACAGTAAAAAAGTCAAAGAGATTCTCTTAAAAAACTTTAAGGGAGAAGCCTACATACACGGAAATGACTTCTGGGAAGAGGACGTTAAAACTTCCACCAAAGGAACGGAGTTTTATTACCTCGGACAGTTAAAAGTAAAAACTGCACTAATCGGCCGCCATCAGGCCGTTAACTGCTCAACCGCCATTAAGGCAGCCCACATCCTCTGCGAGAACTTCCTCAAAAAGAAGTTCCTCATTCCGAGGAAGTTTGATTCGAAATTGCCGGGGAGATTTGAACTGCTAAAAGAAAACCCTCCGGTAATACTCGACGTTGCCCACAATCCGGATGCCCTGAAGACTCTGTTTGAAACAGCAAGAGGTCTAAAAATCAAAGGAGACGTCATATACTCGGGACTAAGAGACAAAGAACAGGAAGAAAACCTCAAGGTCGTAGCCGAATACCTGAACTGGAGCAGTGGAAAGCTGTACTTGACCGAAATAGAGAATGAAAGGGCGGCAAGCCTTGAAGAACTCCTAAAAATTTCGAAAAAACTGGGACTTAAAAGGATTGAAACTATAAATCGCATAAAAGTTCCCGAAATATTACGGCCGACCATAATAACCGGGTCTTTTTACATAGGGGAGAAAGTTGAAAGAGCTTGAATTCAGGTGGGAAAGGAAAAAGCCCGAGGATTTCATAGTCAAGGAGATATCGGAATTTCCGATATGCGAAAGCGGAAATCACTACCTTTACCTGCTGGCAAAGAGGAACATGACGACGCTCGAGGTCTGCAGAAAGTTCAACCTCAGCTACGCCGGCATGAAGGACAAGTTTGCCCTTACATTTCAGAAAGTAAGCTCGGCCGAGTTCCTCGGGTCTACCATAGGAAAACCGCAGGGAGAAAGCTGGTTTTTACTCAAGTTCATCGGAAAAGTAAGGAAAAAGGTCAGAATAGGAAACCTTAAAGGAAACCTGTTTGCCGTAAACTTAAATAATCTCCCGGTTGATTTGAGAAGTTGGTTTATCAATTACTACGACGTTCAAAGGGTGAAGGAGGAGAACTGGAGAAGGGGAAAAGAGATTCTCTTCGGCAAAAAGAGAAAGCTAAACTGGAGAGAGAACTTCCTTGTAGATTCCTACCTCTCCTACTTATGGAACAGGAGCTTCGAACGCTTCCTCAAAGACAGGTTTCCCGGATACTACGTAACTGAGAAAGGCTGCCGATTCTTTATCCCGTCAACAAGCCCGGAGGAAATCAAGAAACTTCCCAAGTTCTGGACGATTTTGGGCTATAAGAAAAAGTTATTAGAACCTTACAGGGAAATCCTGAAGGAAGAGGACATCAGCCTCGAAAGCCTGATTGAAAGGCTCCGTGAACTTAAAATAAAGGGAGATTACAGGATGACATACGTTGAAGTCCGAAAGCTTAAGCTGTTTAAAAACAGGTTAATATTTGAACTACCCAAAGGTTCCTTCGCAACGATGTTTTTAAAACACATTCAGAGGGCTTGAATGGGAATCAAGGAGGTCAAAAAGTTCCTTTCCCCCTGCCGGCTCTGCCCCAGGAACTGCATGGCAGAGAGAAGCAACGGAGAGGTAGGCTTCTGTAAAGTAACCGACAAACCGATGGTTTCTTCCTTCGGTCCTCACTTCGGAGAAGAACCGGTACTGGTAGGCTGGGGAGGCTCCGGAACAATATTCTTTACAGGCTGCAACCTTGGATGCGTCTTCTGTCAAAACTACCAGATATCTCACCTTATGGAAGGAGAATACATATCCGTCGACAACCTTGCAGGGATAATGCTGCACCTTCAGGAAAGGGGATGCCACAACATCAACCTCGTAACTCCTACCCACCAAGTCCCGCAGATATTTGAAGCAGTTGAGATTGCGAAAAAGATGGGACTAAAAATCCCCATAGTGTACAACTGCGGAGGATACGAAAGCGTAGAAGTTCTGAGGGAACTGAAAGGGCTTGTCGACATATACATGCCCGACTTTAAAACACTAAACGCAGAATTTGCACGCAGGTACTTAAAAGCTCCTGATTACCCGGAAAGGGTCAAAGAAGCCCTGCTTGAGATGCATAGACAGGTCGGAGATCTCAAGACCGATGAACTGGGAATCGCAAAGAAAGGGTTAATCGTAAGACACCTGGTAATGCCCGGGTGGACGGAAGACAGCAAGGAAGTCTTGAAGTGGTTAGCGGAAAACCTCGGAAAGAACACGTACACAAACGTTATGGATCAGTACTACCCGTATTACAAGGCCTGTGACTACCCTGAAATTTGCAGAAGGATAACAGCAGAAGAGTTTGAGGAAGTTTACAGCTTTGCAAAAAAACTCGGACTAAGATTGGCAGTTTAGGAGTTCAAAATGGAAAGGAAAGATTTCGGTACAGTGTCAAAGTTGGGGAAGAAAACAGAGTATGAGTACAGCTACAATCCGGAGCTTCTGGAAAAGTTCCCGAACCAGTTTCCCGGCAGAGTTTACTGGGTCTCCTTCAACTGTCCGGAGTTTACGACCCTCTGCCCCATAACGGGACAGCCCGACTTTGCAACCATATATATTCAGTACATCCCCGACAGGTGGCTTGTCGAGAGCAAGTCCCTGAAGCTCTACCTGTTCTCTTTCAGAAACTCCAGGGGATTTCACGAAGACTCCGTTAACAAAATAGCCGAAGATCTCTTTAAACTACTCGACCCCTACTACATAGAAGTCTACGGGGAATTCAACCCGAGGGGAGGAATATCCATAGATCCTTTCGTTCAGCTGTACAGGAAAGGAATTGACTGGATCGAGGAACTTGCAAGGGAAAGGTTTAAACTCCACAGGATAGTTCCCCCGGACATAAGGAGGAACCGTGGCTAAGGTTATGGTAATCGGCGGAAGCGGAGCTTACCAGCTTGAAAAGGAACTATTCGGGAAAATCCTCAAAGCAGAAAGGGTTGAAACGCCCTTCGGCCTCTCAAACCCCGTATACACGCTGAAACACCCCGGCGGATTTGAGTACTACTTCCTCTCCAGGCACGGAGAGAGGGACTACGACGTTACAGCCCCTTTTGTCAACTACAGGGCGAACATATATGCCGCCAAGCATTTAGGAGTTGAGAGGATAATCTCCTGGACTGGCCCCGGCTCTATAAAACCGATCTACAAACCCGGAGAATACGTCGTTCCGGACGACCTCCTGGATTTCACAAGGGGAAGGAAATCAACTTTCTTTGAAAACGGAGGACTGGGATTCGTAAGGCAAAATCCCGTCTTCTGCCCTCAGATGAGGGATATTATCTGCCAAACTTTATCGGAACTCGGACTTTCCTACCACGGAGAAGGCACCTACGTCTGCACGGAAGGGCCGAGACTTGAAACTCCCGCAGAGATTGAGGCCTTCAAGAGGCTGGGAGGGGAACTTGTCGGTATGACGCTCATCCCGGAAGTCTTCCTCGCCAAAGAGCTTGAAATCTGCTACGCCTCGATCTGCTACATCACAAACGCAGCAGAAGGACTAAAGGAAGGCGATTTTAAGCCCGGAGTTCTCTTTGAGGGACTGCTCTCCGAAGAGGAAAGGAAGAGGGTCGAAGAAGCCGTAAGGCAATTTCCCGAAATCATCAAGAAAGCCGTTGAAAAGATAAAGAAGAGCGAGAGAAAGTGCAGCTGTTCCCGGCTCATGGAAAGGTACAGGAAAAAGGGGAAGGCAGGCAAGGACTGGAAGGAGTGGCTTTTCAGTTTTTAAGCAGAGGTTCCGTCTTCCTCAAAGAGGAGTAAAGTGAGGAAAGTATAAACAGAAGGGCTACGGAGCTTATTACAGGTTCAGGAATCGGGCGGAAAAGCTGAAGGAGCATCATTATCCCGAGTCCGCCAATACCCCAGTGGGCGCCGTGTTCCAGGTAGGGAAGCTCCTTGAGTTTGCCCGACTCGACAAAGTAAAGGGTTAACGACCTGAGTATGAAAGCTCCAACGGAAAGACCTACCGTAATGATTATCAAGTTCTGACTTATGGCAAATGCGCCAACAGTCCCGTCCAGCGAACAGGAAGCATCGAGAAGCTCAAGGTAGATAAACCCGCCGATCCCGGCATCAACAACCCCGCTGTTTTTCTTAAAGTACTCAATAGAGCTTTTTATAAAGTGAACAACCTCAAAAAGGAGAACGCCGAGAACCATAGAGAGAATAATACCTGCATCCTTTTTCAGGTAACCCACGATAAAGACAACCGATAAAGCTACTATGAGCTTTACCTCTCCGAGCTTCGCAATCTTCGCCGCTTCCTCTTCCAGAAACTTGATCCAGTAAATTTCCTTTCCGGCATCAAAGAGCCAGTTAATGAAAACCATCATTAAAAAAGCGCCTCCAAAGGCAAGAATCAGCGGTTCCGCCCTCTCCAGGTGGTGAGCATATTCTGAAGGTTCTGCAAAAGCCAAGTGGATGACATCGATGAGTGAAAGTCCTGAAGTTAAAGCAACAATCAAAACCGGAAAGAGAAACCTCATACCAAAGACAGCAATAATCATCCCCCACGTCAGAAATCTCCTCCTCCAGAGCCGTCCCATTCCGGACAGTATGACGGCATTCATAACGGCATTGTCAAAGGAGAGGGAAATCTCAAGAAGGGAAAGAGTAGTTCCCTCAAAAACGCCCTTAACACCCATGTAAAGGAACTCAATAACCCAGCTGACAACGAAGACAGTTATAAATTCAAAAAGCAACCGCCTCAACTTCAAGATTCCCTCCGGCCGGCCGATTCTACTACAGAGAGCAGTTTCTCAACAACCTCTTCGGGTTCTATTTCCATACACTCCCTCCGCGGGCAAGCCGTCCTCCCGTGAAGCGAACAGGGAGAACAGGGAAGGTTTCTCGTAATAACAGCTCCCTCATCAGGATAAGGGGCAAAGCCGAAGGCCGGGTGCGTCGGCCCGAAAATGGAGACAACAGGAGTCTTAACGCTCCTTGCAAGGTGAACTGCAGCAGAATCTCCGGATATAACCCCTGCAGCCAGCTTCAAAACGGCCAGGCTGTCGATAATTCTCAACTTCCCGCACAAGTTCAACGTCCCGAGAGCTTCAAGCTCCCTCCCCTTCTCTTCTTCGTCCTCTCCCCCGACTGCAACTGTCCTGTAACCTTTGCAGTGGAGAATCTCCACAACTGCTTTTAACCTCTCCAGCGGATACTCCTTCCCCGGCCACCTCGCTCCCGGAGAGACGGCCACAAACCTCTCCTTCGGAACCAACCTCCTTACCCTTTCAACCCTCCTGAAATCAACTTCAATCTCCGGCCTCGGCCTACCTGCCTTTATACCTAACCTCTTCAAAGGCTCCGAGTAAAGCTCGGGGACGTAAAGCCACTTTGCCTTCAAAGGCTTAAAAATAAGCATCAAACGCCTCAGAAAACTCCTCTTCCTGTAGGTAAAAACAGGGCAGGAGAGAAACCCGGTAAGGAGCTTCGTCCTTAAATTTGCATGAAGATCCAGTACGGCGTCATAACTCCTCAGTTCCTTTGCTATCTCCCTGATACCGCTAAGCCCCCTCAACGCCTCCCTTTCTACTTCAATTACTCTGTTGACCCTGCTATCGTCCAGAAACAAATCTCCGAACGGCTTAAAGGTCAAAAGGTCAAACTCAACTCCGGCCTTCTTCAAAGGGGAAAAGACCGAGCTTACTAAAGCGACATCCCCCAGGGAAGAGAGCCTGATCAGGAGTAATTTCATTCGTCTATCGGCTCAAACTTATCCTTTGTTGCACCGCATACAGGGCAGACCCAGTCAACCGGAAGGGCCTCAAACGGCGTTCCGGGAGGGATGTTGTTATCAGGATCTCCTTCATCAACGCTGTAAATGTAACCACAAACGGTACACCGCCAGAGCTTGTGTCTTATTTCCATTTCTTCCTCCAACTCTAATCTATCTCGTATTAAATTATTTCACGGAGGGAGAGATGGAGAGGGATAAACTGAAAGTTCTGAAGCCCGAAGCTCCCATAAGGAGGTTCGACATATTTGCCGAATGGAACAAAATTAAAGCCGTAAAGGAACTCGGCTTCCCCGAAGATGAAGCAAAAGCTTACGGCCTTGCCGTAGCAAAGGTCGTGGCAGCGAGGAAGTTCTACGGGCACAGACTCAAGTACAGGGGGGCAACCAGAGCATACCTGGAGGGAAAAACTGAGGAAAAATGGTGGAGAAAGCTTGCAACCCCCGAAGAGTTTGATGAAAAAGTCGTGAAGAGAATGGGAAAGGAGTTCTACGAAAAAGTCTTTGCACCGGCCGTCCTAAAAGCTTACGAAGAAGGAAAGGACTACATGGACATCAGGGATTCCCTAAGGGAAGGCTGGAACAAGTTACTCTCGGAGGATTAAATGGCTTCGGTAATCGGGTACCTGGAAATAAGGTTAAGCATTCCTCAAGCCCGTTCCCTGAAGGAAAAGAGAGGGGTAATGAAAAGGGTCATAGAGAGGCTGAAAAACAAGTTCAACGTTTCGGTCAGTGAAGTGGACAACCAAGACAAGTGGCAGCTGGGAACTATCGGGGTTGTTACGGTGGGAACGAGCAGACAAGTAGTCGATGCAACCCTTGAAAAGGTCGTACTCTTTATCGAGGAGATTGAACCGGGGGCCATCTTAGACTACTACAAGGAACTGCTGTGAACTTTGCCCATTTCACAAAAGGCCCTATATTTATATGCCGGACAGTTGAATAAGGGGGTGAACGGTTTCGACGGGGATGCAGAGGTTCAGGTAGTGGCAGGCCGAGGAGCCAACCTCGTAAAAAAGGCACCCAAAATAGTTGCCGACGAAACTCTCGCTCTCGCTGCCTAATTAAGCGCAGCGACGTCCCCCGGAGCTTTGCCCGTCGGCTCCGGGTAGGGCGACAGAGAGGCGGGCTGGGCAACCTCCCCCGCCCTCGGGGAGGCTGCCGAGACGGAAGAGGGCTGGCTTCGGGGCGCCTGCCCGTGGGCTAACCCCGAAGCGAGACTGCAAAACACGGGCTAAGCCTGTAGAAGCTACCTGGGCCGCATCCCCGGACGCGGGTTCGAATCCCGCCACCTCCACCAAACAAACTACCTGTTCAGCCACTCCTTCAGAGATTCAACTCCGATCAGAACTTTGCCTTCTTCCGTTATGAAAACCGGTGTACCGGTTATCCCGTACTTTTTAAGAAGATCGTTAACCGTCCAGACCTTCAGCTTTCCGCCGTCGCACAGTTTGAAATTTTCCGGCACTCTAAAGAAATCGCTCCCCTTTTTCCTTCTACAATAGGCGTCAACAGCCGCCTTAAATTCGTCTTCCTCAAAACCTGCAGGGATAAAAACCAGCTTAAACCTTCCCGACAGGGATTTCAGTTTTTCCCTGTTTTCCCTGCACGCCCTGCACAACGGATTCGTTATAACAAGCAACTCTTTACCCTTCCCCAGGGAAAACAGCGCTTTTCTCTTAAGCCTTTCATAGTCCTTTTTTTCTAAGCGAACTTCGGGAACCTCCAGCAGAACCCCCTCTATAACCCAGCGCTTATCCCCGGATAGGAAAAAAGTTTCCCCGCCTTCCGTTTCAACCTGGCAGGCATTAAAAGCACGCAGGGGCTTCACGGATTTGACTGTAAGCGGAGTTTTCACCACCCTGGAAATTATCGACTGAACCTCCGAAAGGGAGGGGCACCCCGCCGTGGCATCACCGATAAATAGGAATAAAATACCGCCTACCCAGAATCTCCTCATGACCGGAGTGATTTTAACATGGACAGAGAATTGGAAAGGGAACTAAAGAAGATTGAGGAAAAACTCGAACATATAGACGGTATCCTCTGCGGAGAGAAAAAGGGCTTCAGTTTCAGTGACTTTATCCAGGAAGTTGCAGGAGCAGTAATACTCGCATTTCCATTTGCGGCAAATGCCGACATCTGGGAAATTTCCAGAAAGATGTCTCCCATCCACTCCCTCCTTCTCCTCACCATCATAATCGGAGGCCTCTTCACAACGGTAAAGTACGGGAAACTCGGGAACTGGAAAGTTCAGGAAATTGCCGGATTTATACCCGTCAGAGTGTTTACCGTCCTGACCATTTCGCTTCTGGTTTCAGCGCTTTCTCTCCTGATCCTCGGCATATATCCCGCAATAATCGACTCTACCGACTGGTTTCTCAAAACGGTTATACTTGTTACGCTCTTTTCGGTTATAGGAAGCCTCGGATTAGACGCAGCTAAGTAGGAGGGGATCATGTTCTTTGAAGACCTTAAGGGAAAGGTTGTCCTTGTTACAGGAGGAACAAGGGGAATCGGAAGAGCAGTGGCAGAAAGATTCAAAGGGGTCGGCGCCACCGTTTACATTACGGGAACGAGCAAAGAAAGGACGGAAGCGGCAGCCCGGGAAATCGGGGTGAAGGGACTGAAAATGGACGTCACGGACAGGGAAGAGGTAAAGAAAGGCGTGGAGGAAATCATCCGGGCCGAAGGAAGGATAGATATTCTCATTAACAACGCCGGAATAACAAGGGACACCCTGTTTATCAGGATGAAAGACGAAGACTGGGACGCCGTAGTGAATACAAACTTAAACGGCGTCTACAACGTTACAAGGGCGGTTGTCCCGTACATGGTAAAGAAAAGGAGCGGATGCGTTATAAACATCTCTTCGGTAGTCGGCTTTACGGGAAACGTAGGGCAGGTTAACTATTCCGCCACAAAGTCTGCACTCATCGGATTCACCAAGTCCCTTGCAAAGGAGCTTGGAGGAAGGGGCATAAGGGTAAACTGCATTGCCCCGGGCTACATAACCACCGACATGACGGAAAAAATACCCGAAAAGGTAAAAGCCGAACTCCTGAAGTCAATACCTTTAAGGAGAGAGGGAGAACCGAGGGAAGTTGCAGACGCATGCCTTTTCCTGACTTCGGAAATGGCCTCTTACATAACCGGAACCGTGCTTCACGTAAACGGTGGACTTTTCTAACCTTTTGTCTATAATTCGAATCCAGATAAACCGAAGAGGAGGTTTCAGATGGAAAACATCGAACAGAAAGTGAAAGAAATCGTAGCTGATAGACTCGGAGTTGACCCCGATGAAGTAACTCCCGAAGCTTCCTTCGTTGAAGACCTCGGTGCCGATTCCCTTGACACAGTAGAGCTTGTCATGGCTCTTGAAGAGGAATTCGGAATTGAAATCCCTGACGAGGATGCCGAGAAAATTCAGACCGTAGGAGACGCCATAGAATACATACAGAAACACCTTTAACAATACCCCCCTGTTTTAATACTGTATGCCCCCTTGAAGGGGGCATTTCTTTTTGACATAACTCATTCTCTCCCCCGCTTGCCCCTCCTAAGTTAAACACTGAAATCGCATAAGGAGATAACTATGATGCTACTGAAGAAGGAAGACCTCCCAAAAGTTGATTACCAGGGAATGAACATCGTTCATGAAAGGGAATTAGAGATTGTAAACAGGCTTTACGCTGCTTTAAAAGAGGGGGTCGGGGGAGAAGAACTGGAGAGGCTACTGGATGCCTTCATTGAAGACGTAGTAAATCACTTTTCCTACGAAGAAGACCTCATGAGAAAATCTCGGTTCTTTGCCTACGAATGCCACGCGGGAGAGCATAAAAGAGTTCTGGAAGAGCTTAATGAGTTAAGGAACAGGTGGCAGGAAACGGGAAATCGGGAAGAACTCCTTAATTACCTGGAAAATACTTTTAAGCCGTGGATAGTTGAGCACGTACTTACAATGGACACGGTAACTGCCCAGTGGCTTTCAAGGGTCATGGCAGGAGTTTTCTTCTAAAAGGATGAAAACGGCAACGGCCAAGTCCCTTTCGTGGGAAATGCTGTAGGACGTTGAAAATCGGCCTTCCAATCCCTCGGGAAGCTTCACCCGAAGCTTCCTCCCTCCTCCTTTAACCTTCACGTCCTTCAGGCCAACCTCAAGGCCGGCAGAGCTGAGGGCTTTAACCGCCGCCTCTTTCAGTGCAAAACGGGCAGCAATACAACCGGCAAGCTCTCCCTTACGCTTTTCCAGACAGTAATTCACACCTTCGGGAAAAACCTTTTTCAAGAACCGGTCTCCGAACTCCGCAATCAGCCTCCTGACCCTTTCCACGGAAACCACATCAATTCCCGAGTAAAGCTTCACCCCTCTATCAGCCTCCTCATTTCCCTGACTGCCTTCTCCAGTCCAAAGAGAATGGCGTTTGCAATAATCGAGTGGCCGATGTTCAGCTCCTCTATTTCGGGAATTTCCGCCACAGCCTTCACATTCTTAAAGGTTAGCCCGTGGCCGGCGTACACCTTTAGGCCGATTTCCTTAGCAAAGGCGGCTGCATCCCTCAACCTGTCAAGCTCCTCCTTAACCCTTTCCTCATCATTTTCGGCAAAGGCCTCAGCGTAACGTCCGGTGTGAAGCTCAACCGCATCTGCTCCCACATCTTTAGCCGCCCTTATCTGCTCCCTATCGGGATCGATGAATATGTTTACAACTATCCCGGCAGACTTGAGCTTCTCAACAGCTTCTCTTACCTTCTCCTTCTGTGAAAGGACGTCCAGCCCCCCTTCTGTCGTAACCTCCTCCCTTTTCTCGGGAACCAGCGTCACCTGATGGGGTTTGACATCGAGGGCAATTCCCACCATCTCGTCGGTTACAGCCATCTCGAGGTTAACCCTCGAGTGAATCAGTCCCTTTATAAGCTTCAGATCTCTCTCGTTAACGTGCCTCCTGTCTTCTCTCACGTGAAGTGTTATCTGGTCTGCCCCGGCAAGGTCGGCTATGACGGCTGCGTGAACGGGATCCGGCTCAAAGGTTCTCCTGGCATTCCTCACGGTAGCAACGTGGTCTATATTGACTCCGAGCCTTATCTTTCTGCCCATAATTCCTCCCGATATAGTTGTGACTATAATTCTACAAAGGGGGTAAGTTTGAAAGCCGGTTTCACGCTTCTTGAAGTCCTCGTTGCCGTTTTTATAGTAGGAATTTCCTTCGGAGCATTCCTGACCCTTGCCTCAAGGAGCGTGGAAGTCTCCGACGAAATCCTCAAGACTACACTTTCAACCGTTGCCGCCGATAATGCAATAAGCGAAGTAATATACGGAGGAAGAAGTTACACCGGCAGGAAAGTAAACATTCTCGGTTATGAAATAACTGTAAATCAGGATTTTGAAGAACTCTTCGGTTTCAGGATCGTTAAAGTAAACGCGGGAACAGCCGACAGGGGAGAACTGGTTGAAATCTACGAAGCAAGGTAGAGGATTTACCCTCGTTGAGGTTTTGGTAGCAGTTGCCCTTGCTGCTTTTGTCATTGTAGTCAGCTATTCCTTCTTTAACGCCATAGAGAAATCGGGAAAATTTGCCTCCGAAAACAACAAGCTCCAGTCTTTAATTCCCCCCCTGTACCTGGTTTTACTGAAGGACTTTGAGTCTATAAACACCCATTACGGAAATCTCTCCATACACAGGGACTTAGACGGAAACCTGAAGCGGATTGAGTTCTACACCGAAAGCTGTTACTACTACCCGGGAATCTGCCGGGTCAGGTATTACCTTTTCAAAAACAACAGGTTTCACGTCCTCATGAGGGAAGAGCTGAGGCTTAATTCGGTAACCGAGAAGGGAGTAGAAGTCCCGATAACAGAAAGGGTCGTTTCCTTTGAGGTGCTGACTTATTCGGGAGGCAGCTGGGTAAAGGGAAGTTCTTTGCCCCGAAACGGACTGATAAAGCTGATTCTGAAGCTTGAAGGGGGAGGAGAACTCCCCCTCGTATTCAAAGTTAGAAGCTGAACATCCTACTTATTGACTCACCGTAGTGAATTCTCCTTATGGCTTCGGCCAGCATCCCGGCAACGGTTAGAACCTTTACACCCTCGAACTTTTCAGACAGGGGTATGGTGTCGGTTACAACGACCTCCTTTATAACACCTTCCTCTACGGCTTTAGACAGCCTTTCCACGGCCGGTCCCGAAAAGACGGGATGGGTGCAGGCGGCGTAGACTTCAGAAGCTCCTTTTTCCTTTATAGCCCTTGCGGCGTTTACTATGGTTCCGGCGGTATCGATTATGTCATCTATTATTATTGCTTTCTTCCCTTCCACTTCTCCTATGATATTCATAACCTCCGAAACGTTCGGCCTCGGCCTCCTCTTATCTATTATGGCTATGGGAGAACCGAGTATCTTGGCAAAGTTCCTCGCCCTTGCAACTCCGCCGATGTCGGGAGAAACGACTACCGTATCTTCTCCTCCCATACCTTTTCCGGCAAAGTATTCTGCAAGAACAGGCCTTGCTTCTAAGTGGTCTACCGGTATGTCAAAGAAACCCTCCACCTGCTTTGCGTGGAGATCTACAACAACAACGTGGTTAACTCCGGCCGCCTGCAGGATGTCCGCCACAACCTTTGCGCTTATAGGATCTCTCGGGTTAACTTTCCTGTCCTGCCTTCCGTAAGCATAGTAAGGGATTACTGCGGTTATTCTTCCGGCGGAAGCTCTCTTCAGGGCATCCGCAAGTAGTAAAAGCTCCATTATGTTGTCGTTGGCCGGCCTGCATAGAGATTGAACGATAAAAACGTCACAGTCCCTCACACTCTCGTTTATAACTACCTGAATCTCTCCGTCGCTGAACCTTCCCACTGTTACATCAGACAGGGGAATTCCCAGGTGTGCTGCAACGGACTTTGCAAGATCGGGATTGGCCGTTCCCGTCATTAACTTTACCTGCTTCATGTCTCCTCCCAGAGAAATTTCTCCTTAAAGGCTTTCGTGTTCTCTGCCGGATTTCCTTTAAATATTGCAGAACCGGCAACGATAACGTCCGCTCCCGCCTCCAGAACATCTTTTACGTTTGAGAGCTTTATTCCCCCGTCAACCTCTATGAGGAGGTCAGGATTAAGCTCGGCAGAAAGCTCTTTCAACTTTCTGATTTTCTGAGTTGAGGTGGGGATGAAGCTCTGACCGCCAAATCCCGGATTAACGGACATAATCAGAACAAAATCAAGATAGGGAAGGATTTCCTCAAGCAGCACAACCGGTGTAGAGGGGTTCAGGACTATACCGGCCTTTGCCCCGAGTTCCCTTATTCTCTCTACGATTCTGTGATGGTGAACTGCGGCTTCAAAGTGGAAAGAGACCCAATCGGCACCGGCCTTTATGAAATCCTCCACGTACCTTTCAGGCTCCACGATCATCAGGTGGACGTCAATCGGAAGATTCGTAACCTTCCTGATAGACTCAACAACAGGTATGCCGACGGTTATGTTGGGAACAAACCGGCCGTCCATAACGTCAACGTGGAGGAGATCCGCTCCGGCAGACTCAACGGCTTCAATTTCCGAAGAGAGCCTCGCAAAGTCGGCCGAGAGAATAGAAGGGGCCAAAAGGGGCATATCCAACCTCCTGTCGGCCGAATTTTAACAAAGGTTAAAATTGCCCCAAACGGGAAATTCGGGAGGTCTTTCATGATAAAGCCCTACAGAGGCATCCACCCCAAAATCGGAGAAAGGGTATTCATAGCAGAAAACGCAACGGTTATAGGTGACGTCGAGATAGGCAACGACAGTTCAATATGGTTCGGAGCAATCCTCAGGGGCGACGTTAACTACATAAAAGTGGGGGAGTGCACCTCCATTCAAGACGGGAGTGTGGTGCACGTGACAAGGGAAACTCATCCCACAGTCATCGGCAGTTACGTTACGGTAGGGCACGGTGTAAAACTCCACGGATGCGTCGTTGAGGACGTTTGCCTCATCGGCATAGGGGCAATCATACTCGACGGAGCTGTCATAGGCGAAGGCTCTATTGTTGCAGCCGGAACCTTGGTACCCCCTGGGAAAAAGTTTCCCCCGAGAAGTCTCATAATGGGCTTCCCGGCACAGGTTAAGAGAAGCCTGAGCGATGAGGAGGTGGAAGGACTTAAAGCACACGCATTGAGGTATGTCGAGTATAAAGACATATATTTATCGGGAGAAGCCTTTGGAGGAGAGTAACTTGGAGAAAAGGCTCACGGAGAGGGAGAGGGATATACTGCTTAAACTGGTAGAACTTTACATAAAGAGCGGAGAACCAGTCGGGTCGAGAACGCTTCAGAAGACGTACGGTATTCCGTTTTCTTCCGCAACCATAAGAAACGTCATGGCAGACCTTGAAGATAAAGGATTCCTCTATCAACCCCACACTTCTGCGGGGAGAGTACCGACTGACGAGGGATTAAAGGTTTACATAAACCACCTTTTCCTCTCAATAGGAGAAGGGGAAGAAACAAAGGCAGGCAGAATAATCGAAAGCCTGAGGGCGGAGAACATAAAAGATATGGAAAAAATATTCCCCCGAGTCCTCGACTTCTTACAGAACACTACCGGCTACGTGGGATTCGGAGCAAAGCTTATAGAAAACCTTACGGTTAAAAGCGTAACTCTTTTAAGGGTTGCCACAAACAGAGTCCTTATGGTTCTCGAGTTTCACCCCGATTACGTTCTCCACAGGGTTATCGACGTTTCAATACCGGAATCCGAACTTCCAAAACTCTCTAAAGAACTCTCGAAACGCTTCCACGGCAAGACACTAAGGGAAATAAGGAAAGAGCTCGTTGAAGACATTGAGTCCTTGAAGAAGGAAATTGCAGACATTTCTTTCAAGCTCAACTCCCAGATACTGGCAACCCTTAACGAAGTAAACAGTCTGGAGTTTCACGGGACTTCGAACATAGTGAATGTACTCTCCCGCGATGTTGACAGGCTGAAAGAAGTATTGAAACTCCTTGAGGAAAAAAGCCTTTTCCTTGATGTCCTGAAAAAGTTTATGGAAGAGAAGAGACAGGTAGATGTAATACTCGGTTCGGAAACGGACATAGAACCCCTCTATCCCTTCAGTTTCGTAGTAGGGAAATTCCAGGCGGGCTATAGGAACGGCGGAATCGTCGGGATACTCGGACCCAAGAGGATGGACTATTCTCAGATTATCCCGGTAGTTGAAAACGTTGCAAGGGCACTGTCCTTAATCCTCAGGGATTGAGGGCTGGAGCCTTACCACACACGCCCTTCAGGCTTACCGTTGCTCCCTTCCGGGCCTGGCGGGGTTCACCCTCCGGGCGTTGTGGAGACCCCAGCTTTATCAAATTATGAAGACAGTCGTTATTTTTATTTGTGGCGGAGGGGGCGGGATTCGAACCCGCGGTACCCCTTGTGGGGGTACACACGATTTCCAATCGTGCCCCTTCAGCCAGGCTCGGGCACCCCTCCGTGCAGATAGCTAATATAGTCCCTCAATCTCGGTTGACAACCGAATGCTCCTTTAGTAAATTTCCGCTGCCCGCTACATTTTCGGCGTTAAATAAAACGCCACTACCCGGAGGAGCGAATGAAGACCTTTATGCAAAGGAAGGAAGACGTTAAAAGGGACTGGTACCTGGTTGATGCTACAGGGAAAACCCTCGGAAGGCTTGCCTCTGAAATCGCAAAGATTCTTATCGGAAAGCACAAGCCCACCTACACGCCCCACGTTGACGGCGGAGACTTCGTTGTTGTCATCAACGCGGAGAAAATTCACGTTACAGGAAAGAAGCTTGATCGAAAGATTTACTACAAGCACACGGGCTACATGGGTCACCTGAAGGAAACAAAGCTCAGGGATATGCTGCAGAAGAAGCCCGAAGAAGTAATAAGGCTTGCAGTCAGGGGAATGCTTCCCAAGAATAAGCTTAGGGACAGGCGTATGAAAAGGCTCAAGGTATACGCCGGAGACAAGCATCCCCACGAGGCACAAAACCCCAAACCCCTTGAGCTTTAACGGAGGAGATAATGGCAGAAGTCAGATACTACGGAACCGGAAAAAGAAAAACTGCTATAGCAAGAGTATGGCTTATCCCCAACGGGGAAGGGAAAATCAGCGTGAAGCTCTCAAAGAATAAAACTGTATCTGCCGAAGAGTACTTCGGAAGACTTGCCCTTCTTAAGATAATGCAGCAGCCTTTTGACGTTACTGGAACAAACGGAAGATTTGACGTTATCTGCACACTCAAGGGCGGCGGTAAGTCAGCTCAGGCAGATGCGATAAAGTACGGAATAGCAAAAGCCCTCCTTGCCTTCAACCCGGAACTCAGGCCGACCCTCAAGAAGGCAGGCTTCCTCACAAGGGATGCCAGGATAAAAGAGAGGAAGAAGTACGGTCAAAGGGGAGCCCGTGCAAGGTACCAGTGGTCCAAGCGTTAAGGTTGCTATTATCGGAGCTTCCGGATACACAGGGGCGGAGCTTCTCCGCCTCCTGCTTTTCCACCCATTTGCCGAAGTTACCCTCGTTACTTCGAGACAGCACGCCGGCAAGCGGTTAACCGAAGTTTTCCCTCACCTCACAGGATCTCCGTATGAAAACATTTCCTTCCAAACCTACTCACCGGAAAAAGTCGCCGCTTCCGCCGACGTTGTTTTCTGCTGCCTTCCCCACAGAGCTTCATTCCCGGTAGTTAAGGAACTATTCGAGACTAGCAGTAAAATCAAAATCATCGACTTCAGCGCAGACTTTCGCTTCTCATCACCGAAAACCTATGAAGAAGTTTACGGAGTAGAACACGGGGCTAAGGAGCTTTTTGAGGAGGCCGTTTACGGACTCCCGGAACTCTTCAGGGAAGAAATCGGAGGGAAAAGGATAGTCGCAAACCCCGGCTGTTACCCGACGAGCATAATACTTGCCCTATACCCAGCAAAGAAGGTCGATTTAATAGAGGAGGACTTTCCGGTTATAGCCGACAGTAAGTCCGGAGTTACCGGAGCCGGCAGGAAGTCAAGCGTTGACTTTAACTTCTGCGAAGTTAACGAGGGATTCAAGGCTTACGGAGTAGAAGGGCACAGACATGCTCCCGAAGTAGCGGAAAAGCTTAACCTCACGGGCTTTCGCTTCACTCCCCACTTAGTTCCCATGAACAGGGGAATCCTGTCAACCGTTTACTTCAAGACAAAAGCTTCTAAAAAAGAGCTAACCGAAGCATACAGGGAAACCTACAAGGACGAACCGTTTATAAGGCTCAGGACTTCTCCTCCGAACACAAAAGAAGTTTCCGGGACAAACTTCTGCGATATATTTGTTACAAAAGATGAGAAAAACGGTCTGGGAGTCGTTATCTCAGCAATAGACAACATAGGGAAGGGAGCTTCCGGACAGGCAGTTCAGAACATGAACATCCTGTTAGGCCTTCCGGAAACAACAGGCCTTGAAATATTCCCGAACTGGATATAGTAGCCCTATCCTCCGGAAAGGAACTTAATTTCCTCCAGCTTCTCTATCAGCTCCCGACAGCTCTTACTCCTCATTACCGCATCGTTAAGCCTCGCCTTTCCCCTTATCCCCTTGAACAACTGGCTGATTTGAGCCTTTATCGCCTTACAAGCCTTTTCCTTTTCAAAAAACTCCCACATGAGATTGAGTTCCTTGAGGATAAAGTCAATCCTTTCGGCCAGGCTTACTTGAATTTCCCTCTTTTCCCTGTATTCCGTGAATATCCACGGATTTGAAACGGCAGCCCTTCCCACCATAACGCCGTCGCAGCCGGTCTCCTCAAACTTTTCATCAATTTCTCTCCAGCTTTTTATATCACCACTGCCGATAACGGGAACATCTCCGGCAATCGCCTTAAGATCCTTAACCCTTTTCCAGTCCGCCTTTCCGGAAAATCCCTGCTTTGCAAGCCTCGGGTGAAGGGCTATTGCCGAAACCCCGGCCTTCAGGAGGTTTTCGGCTATCTCCTCGAGGGTATCCTCGTAGAAACCTAACCTTATCTTTGCAGTAACCGGCGTGTTGTAAGGTTTTAAAGCCTTTACCGTTTCCTCTACGATTTCCCCCATCTCTTTCGGAAACTGAAGCAGGTAACCGGCAGCCTTTGCCTTCAACACCTTTTTTACGGAACAGCCGAAGTTTATGTCAACTGCTTCCGGCCTGTACTTCTCAACCACCTTTACTGCAGCCTCTGCTATCTCCTCCGGGTTTCTACCGTAAAGTTGAAGGTGTATCGGCCTTTCCTCATCAGTAAAGTAGATAAGCTCCTTTTCTTCCCCCCGATGGATTATTCCCGTTGCGTTCATAAGCTCGGAGTAAACCCTGTCGGCTCCTAAACTCCTGCAGAGTCTCCTGAAGGCAGAGTGGGTATAACCCGCCATAGGCGCAAGGATAACCTCTCTCTTTATCTCCATCTTCTCCTTCAAAACCTCGAACGTCCGCCGCCGAAGGCGGCAGCGGGGCTACTTACAGGAAGGCATCTCTATAAGGCCGACGTTGCCGTCCTTCCTCTTGTAAACCACAGCGGCGTTCCCGGTTTCCACGTTACAGAAGACTACAAACTCCCTCTTTGAACCGAGGAGCTTCAAAACCGCATCCTCTACAGATATGGGCTTGTAAAGCTCGGGCTCAACTTCAATTATTTCAACCGGTTTTTCCACCACCTCTTCTTCAACGAGGGTTATCTGCCTCTTCGCCTTTTGAGCTTCCCGCTTGCCTGTTGTCTTTACCTTATCCTTGAGCCTCCTTAACTGCTTTTCCGCGGCATCTATAACGTAATCAACTGCCGTGTAAAGGTCATCAGTTTCCTTCTTTATCCTTAGGGTATGGTCGAATACGTTGTAGATAACGATTTCTACCGAAGCCCTGTACTTTTCTTTCTTCACTATAACGTCGGCAAAAACTTCCCTTTTATCATCGTCCCCCAAATACTTTTCGAGCTTTGAGAACTTTTCTTCCAAAGTGTTCTTGATAGCCCCGGTCAGGTCAATTCCGTCCCCTATGAGGTTCAATCTTAGCTTTGCCATCCCTTCCTCCTTTTTAGTTATCTCCTAACTTTAAATTAAAGCTCAAAAAGGAGCGTGTCTATGGAGAAAAAAGCCTACCTGCTTTTTTCCGGAGGGCTCGACAGCATTCTGGCCGCCAAACTCCTTAAGAGGATGGGATTCAAAGTTACCGGCGTCCACGTAACCTCTCCCTTCTTTGAAAGGGATACTGAAGCGCTGAAAGAGCTTGCGGAAAAGCTCGGCATCGAGCTTAAAGTGGTCGAGGCGGGAGAAGATTACCTGGAAATGCTGAAAAGCCCCGTTTACGGCTACGGAAAAAACATTAATCCCTGCATCGACTGCAAGGCTTACATGCTCGGAAAGCTTAAAGAAATAGCCGAAAACGGAGCGGTAATCGCAACGGGGGAAGTCCTGGGACAAAGGCCGATGTCCCAGCACCTTCAGGCATTCAGGCAGATAGAAAAGCTCTCAGGACTTAAAGGTAAGGTCTTGAGGCCTCTCTCGGGTAAGCTTCTTCCTCCGACGGTTTACGAGGAAGAGGGACTGATCAAAAGAGAAGAAATGCTTGACCTGAAGGGACGATCCCGAAAAAGGTACCCTGAAATTCTTAAAGAACTGGAAGTAAACCTCGAAAACCTACCGACCCCGGCAGGCGGCTGTCTGCTTACGGAACCTTCATATGCAAAGAAAGTGAAGGATTTAATGGAGCACGGAGAGCTTAACTGGGAAAACGTGAAGCTCCTGAAGCTCGGACGCCACTTCAGGATAGGAGAGTGCAAGCTGATTGTCGGAAGGAACAGGGAAGAGAACAGGAGGATTGAAGAGTTAGCAGGCAGAGAGGATTTCCTGCTTACCGTTCCCGGTATCCCATCCCCCACTGCCCTGTTAAAGTGCAGAGGGGAACCCGACCCAAAAGTCCTCAGAACTGCTGCAGCAATAGTTGCAAGGTATTCGGATGCAAAGGAAATGGACAGGGTTTCGGTTTCCGTTAAAAGAGATGGTAAACTAATAAAGAGTCTCGAGGTAAAACCTCTGTTTGAAGTAGAAAAGTTTTCCGTTACCGCTTAAGGAGGGAGAGATGCCGCTCTTTGAAAAGACGCTGTACGCTACCGACTTTTCACCCCTTGCAGAAGTCGCCCTCGACTACGTTAAGAAGCTGAAAGAAGCCGGAGAAAAGGAGGTTGTCATTGTTCACGTGGTTGACGACTTATCGGTCGAGCTTCCCGAAGGAGCAGATTTACTGAAAGAAAAAGAACTGTACAAAGTACTGCCTGAAGTTGATCAAGAATACGTCATGTCGATTATAGAAAGGCTTGAGGCCGTTAAGGATATACTGGAGGAGAACGGCTTGTCGGCCAAGATTTTCCTCCGCTACGGCAACATACCGGAACAGATCGTTTCGGTAGCCCGGGAGGAAAAAGTAAAGCTCATAGTAATGGGAGCACACGGAAAAGGGCTGTTGACGGAAATCCTTTTGGGAAGCGTATCAACGGATGTTATAAGGAAAGCCGACTGTCCAGTTCTAATTGTTAAGAAGAGGGAGGAGTGATGTTCAGCAGGATTCTCTATCCGTTTGATATGAGGAAGGCAAGCCTCAATGTAAAGCCCTACATACTTAAGCTGAAGGAAGCCGGCTGTAGGGAGGTTCACATCCTTTACGTTCTCCTACCTTCCGAGTGGGGGCTTCTGGCAAAGGAGGAATACGATTCAAAGGAAAAGATAGAAGCTCTAAGGGGAGCGCTTGACGAGGGATATGTTGACGCCCTTTTGAGAAGGTTTGAGAAGATGAAAGAGCTTGCCGAAGAATTTGAAAGTAAAGGAATTAAAGCCAGAGTCCTGATGATTCCCGGAGAGCTTGACGAGGTCATTGCCGAGTATGCCGAAAAGAACGGTATAGAGCTTGTTGCCCTCGGCATAACATCGGAATCTCTATCGTTCTTCAGGGTCGGGAAGCTCCTCGACGTAATAAAGGCAGTTGATAAACCCATCCTGATTGTAAAAACTCCGGAAGAGGAAGGGGACGAGGAGGTCTAATTCCCTAAGACCTCAACGATAGCTTCTCTATAAGTCTTTACCAGCAGGTCAATTTCCTCCTCGTTTATGGCAAGCGGCGGCATAACTACCAGGACAGGGCCCAAAGGCCTTGTAAAAACGCCCTTTTCAACAATTCTCCTCGACACCCTTCTGCCGACGTCGTCTTTCCAGGAAAACCCTTCTTTCGTTCTTTTATCCCTGACAAGTTCAATTCCCACCATAAATCCCTTTCCCCTGATATCACCCACGTGTTTCAGCTCCGAAAGTTCCTCTCTCAACCTTCTCCAGAGGTAGTCTATCTTCCCCTCCAGTCCTTCAGGCCATCCCTTCTGCTTAAAAAGCTCTATGTTTTTCAGGGCAACCGCACATCCAAGCTGATTTCCGGTGAACGTGTGGCCGTGGAAGAAAGTCTTTCCGCTCCCGTAATCTCCTCCCCAGAATGCACTGTAAACCTCGTCGGTTGCAAGCGTTATTGCTAAAGGCATGTAGCCCGCAGTTAAGCCTTTTGAAATTGCCATTATGTCGGGAGTGACATCTTCGTGCTGGCAGGCAAACCACTTACCCGTTTTTCCGAAACCGGTTGCTACCTCATCAAGAATTAAAAGAACCCCATACTTATCGCAAAGCTCCCTTACTTCCTTTAAAAAACCTTCCGGGTGAGCAATCATCCCGGCAGCCGCCTGAACCAAAGGCTCCATAACAACTGCGGCTATTTCACCTCCCCTTTCTTTTAGAACCTCCTCAAGCTTACTTAATGAATAGTCTCTGCACTCCTCGGCCGTTCCTTCAAAGCGGTAAGGGTGGGGAGCCGGAATTTTGAAAGTTTCAAACATCAGTTCTCTAAACATTGAGTGAAACAGGTCTATTCCCCCTATACTTACCGAACCTATCGTGTCCCCGTGGTAGGCCTCCTCGAGCTTTACAAACTTAGTTCTTTTCCTCTCTCCTTTTAACTGCCAGTACTGGTAGGCCATTTTGAGGGCTACTTCCATAGCCGTCGAACCGTCATCCGAGTAAAAGACGTGGTTTAAACCTTCCGGGGCAATATCCACTACTTCCTTCGCAAGGAGAATTGAAGGAACGTTTGCAAGTCCGAGGAGGGTTGAGTGGGCAATTTTATTAACCTGTTCTATTAAGGCTTCGTTTAGCTCCTTTACGTTATGACCGTGAACGTTGCACCAAACTGAACCCACTGCATCCAGGTAGCGTTTTCCATCTACATCTATAAGCCAACACCCCTCTCCTCTTTCAATGATTATCGGTTCGTGTTTAACGTACTCGGCCATTTGAGTAAATGGGTGCCAGACGTATTTCTTATCCCACTCTTTAAGCAATTCTTTCCTTTTCATACGCTCTCCATCAGAAAAATCAATTTATCGATTGACTTTCCTGACAAAAAATCTCGTTTCAACAGCTGAAGAAGGTTTCAAATCAACCTCAAGATAAGCTCTATAATTATAGTTGAGCCTCTCACCGTGCTGGGGAGGGGAAAGGAGAAGATCCCTACCGCGAGATATCCCTATCCTGCGGTCGTCAAGGTGACCGAAGTAATACTTTCTCTTCTCGGGATGCTTGGCGGCCTCAGAGGCGTCAATACCGTAAGTATAACTTTCGGGAAAGGCGATAACCCAGCAGTGATACCCCTTTATCTCTCCGCTGCCGTTCACCGGAAGCCCTATCTCAAAAACGGCGGGTATCCCGACGGCACGGCACAGGGCAATAAAGAGTGAGTGAAAATCCGTACAGTTTCCCCTTTTTGCATCGCAGGCCCAGATTGCATCGCCTCTTCCCCACCCTTTTCCCGACTTGTCGTACTTCATATGGGAAACAACGTAATCGTAAATAGCCTTAAGTTTTCCAACGTCGGTCTTCTCACCCCTCACTATCCTTTTCGCCATCCTCCTGAACTTCTCAACGGGAACGAGCTTGTCGGAAAGGTAATACCTCACCGGAACTCCTGAGCACCTTTTCACCGGCGACAACTTCTTCCTCTCAACCACGACCTTGACCTCAACGCTGAAAGGCTCCCTTATGGCTTCCCGGCCTTCAATGTGGAGGTAGCGGTTACCGTACTCTCCCTCCTTAACAACGGTAAAGGGGAACGGGGATCTTACCGATATTTCTTTCACCCTCTGCCAACTATTTTCGTAGGGAAGAGGAATCCACAGCTCCCAGAACTTTGCTTTCGGCTGAGACTTAACCGTAACAAGCTCTTTTAGCTCATAAGTAGCTCCAAAGGCCTGAGAAAAAAGAAAAATAAACAATATTAAAAGCTTCTTCATTCCATCCTCCTAAAAGAGCAACTGGAATTCGGTAGTAAAGAGATCATTGTCCTTCTCCTCTCCGTGCCTCTCATTAGCCCAGACGTAAGCGGAACGTACCGCAGCCTGCCACCCGTTCAGCAAGTAGTAGAAACCGAGCGTGGTGTAGGAGACGTCGTTTGAGTCCTCAACGGCGTCGTTGGGATCAAGCCAGGAGTAACGGCCAACGAGGTGAAATTTCCTATCAAAGGGAAGAGAGAAGTCGGCCTGAACGTAATAGCCCTTGGCATCTCCAAGAGGTGCAGAAAGCTTCCCCTCGGGATGACCCGGATTATCGCGGAGATATCCTGCAGCGAAGGAGATTCCGTAAGGCTTGTAAGAAAACTCCGTCTCAAGGTCAACCAGGTTTCTCCTGACGGAAACAGAACTTCCTTTGACTGCATACTTGTTATAAACAAGCTTAGAGGAATTGTCCCTTCCCCCCTCATAGCCGAGCCTTACCCTCAGGAAATAGGCAGAAGTGCTGATCAGTCTGGCATCCGCCGCAACGGTAAAGGCACAGTTCTTATCTTTGTTGTAAATTTTGCCGTTGTTCCAGCCTTCTCCGTTGATAACGGAGGCACTGAGAGTAAGGTTTTTTATCAAATCGTAGGAAAGTTCTATTCCGACGTCCCTCCAGACAGGAGCAATTTTGTTAACCGCAACCGGACGCTCGGGAAGCCAGAGCTTCGTCCCGCTCTTCAAGTAAATCATCGAAAGGGGAACCTTAAACTGACCGGCCTTCACTTTTAGAGGGAAAGAATCGAAAGAGTAAGTGATGTAAGCGTCCCACAGTTCAACGGAGGATCCCCTGTCCGCCCTGATGTGAACCGTGTAGCCCGCGTTATCGTTCAACTTCCCGTGGACTTTTAACCTCGCCTTCCTTACAGTAAAGCCGTTACCGGGATCCCCGTAAACAGTCTTCTCTCCTTCTTTCAGCTCCTGCGACTGGGAGAACCTGAAGAGAACCCTGCCGTCAACCTTTACGCTCTCCGTCCTTTTCCTGCCGGCGTAAACGAAACCTTCTCGGCGGAGGAGCTTTTTAAGCTCCCTGTTTTCTTTCTCCAGCCTCTCCACCTTGGCTTCAAGCTCCCGGAGCTTTTTCAGTATCTCCCGGTTCGAAACATCCTGTGCCGAAGCCGGCAACGAAAGGGATAAGAGAGTGAGAAGAGCGAGAGCCTTCCTCATGGTAACCTCCTAAACCTTCTCCACCTTTACCCTGGTGCTGGAAAAGTCGGGAATCCCGGCTATCGGTTCAACGAGGGGAAAGTTGTAAAGTTTTTCGTCAAGCCGGGTAAGCCTGTTCATTGTAACTCCAACGCCCCTTCTCCTGTCAACCTTGGTTCTATTGCCCTCTGCAATACTCTTTCCGCCAAGGAAGACTTTCTCGGCGTTCTCAACATAAAGAGGAGAAGCCCCGTGCTGCCAGTGACCAAAGTGGTGGGAATAGGCAACGACTCCCGGCCTTACGAGGTTCGTTACCTTTACCCTCGTGACAACTCCTTCTGGATTTGAAGGAGAGCAAACCCTTACTCTGTCACCGTCCTTCAGGTCCAGCCTTTCAGCATCAGCGGGGTTGATTTTAAGGCTGAAGTCCGGCTCGTAAACGAGGGCCTGGTTGTAAACGATAGTCCTCGACTGGGTGTGAAGCGCCGACTTGTAGGTAATAACCTGGAAAGGAAAATCCCTGTCAAGTTCCTCAAGCGGCGTTCCAAAGTAGTCGGTCGACGGGTAGTACCTGAGCGTTCCACAGAGCCTTTCCCCGGTGAGGGAGTTCCTGGTTGTCCCCAACTTTTCGTTCCAGATGCAGACCTTCGGTATTCCGAACCTAAAGTTACCCTTTTCGTCAAAAGTACTCTCAACCGGCTTAAAGACTCCTCCCCTGGCAAGAACCGTGCACACCTTCTTCCACTCCTCCTCGGAGAGAATCCTCCTGTGTTTCGCAACGGGGTAGTTCCTCTCTACAAACTCAATCTCCTCTACAGAAGCCCTCTTGACTCCGGCATTGTGGGCAAGGTTCGAAATGCCTCTCAAGTAGTAGTCCTCAGGTTTTACCAGCGGGTAGAGCTTCCCGTCCCTACCGGGAATCGCTTTCCTCCCGTAGCCCGGGAGTCTCAAGTACCTGGAAACATCAATCAGAAAGGTTTCGAGACAGAAGGGCCTGCCGTCCTTTGTCTTTCCGACCAGGGGTTCAAAAACCGGCGTCCTCACGGCGGTAAACCAGCATCCGGGAGCGTGGGGAGTCAGGAACCCGTAGTGACCCTCAAGGTAGGTAACGTCGGGAACGATATAATCGGCGTAAACGTTGGTTTCGTTTATCGACGTATCTATTGATATGAAGAGGGGAACTCTATCGGGGTCCTTGAGGGTCTCTATAAACCTCCTCCCTCCCGGCATACTGTAGATAAAGTCGGAGAAGTAGGCAATGAGAATCTTTATCGGGTAAGGGTATTTCCTGTCGATTCCGGAAATCGCCGAAACGGAAAGCCCTCCTTTGGTAAAGGGAAACCAGGGGAGCTTCGAGGGATAGCCTCTTTTCTTGAACTCCGTAGTATTTTCGTATCTGAACTTCTCCCTGGAAATCTTTACTCCTTTAGGTTTTTTCATGCCGGGAAACGACTTAAGGTCATAAAGGCCTTTCGTCCAGCTTGCAGCCCCTTTACCTTTGCATAGATATCCGCCCTTCCTGTTAACGTTTCCTACAAGGGCGTTAAGCATTGATAGGGCATAACTTGCGTAAGTCCCTCCGACGTAGTTGCCGCCGCCGTGGTAGGCAAAAGCAACGGCGTACGGAACGTGATCCCAGAACTCCTTGGCGACTTCCTTTATCTTCTCTTCCGGAATTCCCGATTCCTCGGCGTAGAAGGAGAGGGAGTGTGCAAAGACGTTCTCTTTCATTAGTGTGAAGGCTGTTTTAACCCTTATCCCGCCAACCTCACCTTCCCATTCCAAGGTAGCCCTTTCAACAGCGGAGGCCGGAACAGGTTTACCGGTTTTGGGGTCTATTACAACTTCCTCATTAGGATTTCCTGTCATCCCCTTAACGTCTTTAACTCTTAAGAAACGACCGACTTCGGGATGATTTTCGTCAACTATCACAAGGTAAGTAGCATTTGTATATACGTTCCTTCCGGCCTTTTCGGCAGCCTCCGTATTGGGGATTGAGAGATAATCCCTGTCGTACCATCCGTTTTCAAGCATTACTCTTATAAGTCCCATTGCCAAGGCCCCGTCCTTCGTCGGCTTGACGGGAAGCCAGTCGTGGGCGTGGGCAACAACCTTCGGAGCCCTGGGATCAACGATGACAAGCTTCAGCTCTCCGGACGCAATTCTCCTGGCAATAATTGCTCCGGAAGTATTAACCCCGGGCTGCTGAGCAGAGTAGATATTTGAGCCGAAGACAAGCATGTACTTGGCGTTCCAGTAATCGGCCTTAAACTCAACTTGTTTCCCGTCCGAAAGAGCGTAGTTGCCCATTCTGAAGCCGATACCGCAGATGTCGGTATGGCCTATGTAGTTCTTTGAGCCGACTGCGTTAAAGACCCACCTTTTAATGAAGTGGCTCCTTCCCGCCTGAGAGCGGCCGGTAAACCAGACGAGCTGATTCCTCACGGGGCCCAGCTCCGGAGCTGACAGGTCAACGGGTTCGTCGGAGAGGACGTCCTTTATCCCCGGGTAGTATCGGTCATCACCGATCTCTTTAAAGAGGTATCCACCTTCGGAAACCTCCCTTATCAGCTGTTCCCAGCTTATCGGCTTGAACTTCCCCTCTCCCCTCTTCCCGATCCTTTTAAGGGGCTGGGTAATCCTATAAGGATTGTAAAGGTAGTCATTGTCCATCTGAGGCTTGGCACAGGTTGTTGCCGCCGCGGTAAAGCTCTGCATCAGCGGTGTGTCGTAGGGAATCTCCCTACCGGAGCGGTTATAGGGGTGGTAGGGATTCCCGTCAACCCGGACAATCTTGTTCTCTTTAACGGTTACCCTCAGGCCGCAGCGGGCATTGCAGGCAAGACAAACAGTATTGACAACCCTCTCTCCCTCGGACTTCTTGACCGACGGATAAAAGTAGGGGTTTTTCTCCTTTTTCCCGGGAAGTATCTCGGCGTGCTGGTGTTTCAGGAAGAGTTTTTTGACTTCCGGACGGGAAGAGAAAAGCTCCTTCAAAGCCCCTTCGGGCTTTGAAAGGTTTCCAAAAATTAAAGCTCCGCTCGGGCAAACAGCAACGCACCTCGGAACGTCTCCCCTTTCAACAACCCTCTCAACGCAGAGGTCGCACTTTCTCGCCTTTCCCTCCCCGTCGATAACTATAGCTCCAAAAGGACAGGCAGGAACGCACTTCTCACATCCCGTACACTTCTCTTCATCTATCACAACAATGCCGTCCTTCACCGAAATGGCGTGGAAAGGACAGGAAGAAACGCAAGGGTGATCCAGACACTCCTTACAGATTCTATCCTGTTGGAAGGTAAGCTTCGCCTTCGGGTATCTCCCTATCTCTTTTTCCCTTATCCAGAAAAGGTTAACTTCCGGGATCTCGTTAAGACCCTTCTCAAGCTGGCATGCGGCCATGCACGTTTTACATCCCATACACTTTCCCTGGTCAAATACGAGAACGGGTTTAAAAGTTTCTTTCCCTTTAGCCTTTTTAGGAACAGGAAGTGCGAGGACTGTTAACCCGGCAATTTTTAGAAATTCCCTTCTTTCCATCTGGAAATACCTCCTCATCGCTGTCAGAGCGATTATAAAAAGCTATCTGTTAAATAGGAAATATCTATCAAAAACACCTCGGCCATCGAAAAGAGCTTAAACCTTCCTTTTGCTACAATTGGGCAAAACCGAAAAAGGAGAGTGCGATGAAGAAGCAAATAGCCCTGTTGACCCTTTTTCTTTCGGCTTCGGGCTTTGTGCTGACCGGTTGCGGAAAAGAAGAGGCTAAAAAGCAGGAAACAAAGAAAGAGAACCTTGCTCCCAAGCCTTTAACAGAACTTGCAAAAGAAGGGAAACTCCCTGAAGGACACCCTCCGATAAACAAAGAGATGCCTCCGGGACATCCTCCCGTCGGAGCCGAAAAGGAACTTATGACAATGCACTCGGGGAAAAACCTGACAAAGTTTGACAGGCCGATAAACATCCCCGAAGAAGTTCAGAAAACCTGGAAAGTAGCAACCGTAGAAATAGTCGACAAGACGGCCGGGAAGGCAGTGAAGGAACTAGAGGTAAAGAAAGATCAAACGGTAAAATACGGAAGCCTTGAGATTAAAGTGCTCTACATAGTTCCCCACTTAGTACTCGACCAGGGATACACCTCCGCAAGCAACGAACCCCAAAACCCCGCAATACTTGTAATTGTTAAGGAAAACGGGAAGACGATTTACGCCGGTCCCATTTATCAGAAGTTTCCCCACATGTACAACATTAACCACCCGAGGTACGAGCTGATCCTCAAAGGGATTTCCAAGGGGTAGGGATATCCCTGCCCTTTACAAGCTCCCTCCGACTGCTGTAAATTAAGGTAAATAGAGAGTTTAGGAGGGAGTCATGCCCGTCAAAGACTTAATAAAGAGAAAAGTCGTCACCGTTGAACCCGACGATCCGGTATCCCTGGCGGCAAAGAGAATGCAGGATAAGCTCGTTGGAAGCCTTGTCGTGCTCGACGGCGACAAGCCCGCCGGAATAATTACAGACAGGGATATAGCCATAAGGGTTGTGGGAGCCGGAAAAAGCCCGGATACCCCGGTAAAGGAAGTGATGACGAAGGATCCCATAACAATAAGGGAAGATGCCTCTTTCTTTGAGCTTACAAAGACCTTCAGGGAAGCGGCTGTAAGGAGGCTCATAGTCGTTGATAAGGACGGCAGGCTTGTCGGCCTCATCTCCGTGGACGACGTTTTTGAGCTTCTAACCACCGAGTTCGCCAACCTCATAGCAGCAATCAGAGGGTAGAGGTTAAAAACTGAATGGGCGTAAAGGTTGAAACGGAGGTCTTTGAAGGTCCGTTAGACCTGCTGATTTACCTGATAAAAAAGAGGGAAGTCAGCATCTACGACATCCCCATCGCCGAGATAACCGAGGAATTCCTGAACTACATCTTCAGGATGCAGGAGCTGAACATCCCCCTTGCTTCCGAGTTTCTCCTCATGGCAGCAACCCTGGCGAGGATAAAATCGGAGTTTCTCATTCCGAGGGAAGAAGAGGAAGATCCGCGAAAAGAGCTTGTTCAGCTTATCGAAGAGTACTTAAAGTCAAAGAAGGCAGCCGCCGAGCTTGAAAAACTCGAAAGGGAAGCAGGAAAACTTCACCCCCACGATCCTTCCGACCTTATATTCCAGTTTCAGGAAAAAATTAAAATCGCAAATTCAGTTGAAGACCTGCAGAGAGCTTTCAGGGAAGTCCTCCTGAGAAACAGGGACAGGGTAAGGGTAAAGGTAGGCATAGCCATCTCTTCAGAATCTTTCAAAATCGGAAGTAAAATGGATGAGCTGAGAAAGCTCACGGAGGAGCAGTATCTAATTCCGTTCTCCGAGCTTGTTAAGAAAAGCTCTTGTAAGCTTGAAGCCATTACCTACTTCCTGGCAATCTTGGAGCTGGCGAAGCTCGGAGAAATCTCAACGTTTACAGACGGAGAGGAAATCTTCATCTGCAGGCTTTTCAAGATAACTCCAGCGTCTCCCTCCCTTACGGTCAGTCCGGTCTAATTCTTTAATACCCTTGACACGACCCATTCGCCGTCTAAATTCTATACCAGACAATTAGCACTCATCTAAGGTGAGTGCTAAAAACCAGAATAAAGGAGGGCGAGGGATGAAGCTCAAGCCGCTCTACGACAGGGTAGTCGTAAAGAAAATTGAGATGGAGCAGAAGACCGCAGGGGGAATAATTCTTCCCGATACTGCAAAGGAAGAATCCCAGATCGGAGAAGTCATCGCCGTTGGTGAGGGAAGACTTCTCGAAAACGGCGAAATCAGACCCCTTAAGGTTAAAGAGGGAGATAAGGTTCTATTCAGCAAGTACGCAGGAAACGAAGTAAAAATTGACGGAGAAGAACTCCTCGTAATCAGGGAAGAGGACATCCTCGCAATCGTCGAGGAGTAAAAAAACTAAATGGGAAGGAGGTGAGAGATGGCTGGAAAAGAAATTCTCTTCAGCAATGAGGCAAGGCAAAAAATAAAGGCAGGTGTAGATAAACTTGCAGATGCCGTTAAGGCCACAATGGGTCCCGGCGGAAGGAACGTTGTCCTTGAGAGGAAGTTCGGCTCCCCGCTCGTAACAAAGGACGGTGTTACCGTTGCTAAGGAGATCGAGCTTCCGGATCCTGTTGAAAACATCGGTGCTCAACTCGTAAAGGAAGTTGCTCAAAAGACCGCCGACAAGGCCGGTGACGGAACAACCACTGCTACAGTTCTCGCTCAGGCCATTTTCAGCGACGGACTCAAGTTCGTAACCGCCGGGGACAACGCAATAGAGGTTAAGAGGGGAATCGACGAAGCCGTTAAGGTAATTGTTGATGAGCTTAAGAAGATAGCGAAACCCGTAGAGACCAAGGAGCAAATTGCTCAGGTAGCTACAATCTCCGCAAACTATGACAGGGAAATCGGCGAACTCATTGCCGAGGCTATGGACAAGGTCGGAAAAGAGGGCGTTATCACCGTTGAAGAGGCCAAAGGCCTTGAGACAACTCTTGATGTAGTTGAAGGTATGCAGTTTGACAGGGGTTACCTCTCTCCGTACTTCGTAACCGACCCCGAGAAGATGGAGTGCGTTCTCGAGAACCCCTACATCCTGATTTACGGTAAGAAGATCAGCAATATCAGGGAGCTTCTGCCCGTCCTCGAGCAGGTGGCAAGGGAAGGAAGGCCCCTCCTCATCATTGCCGAAGATGTAGAGGGCGAAGCTCTTGCAACCCTCGTAGTCAACAAGCTGAGGGGTACACTCCAGGTCTGTGCAGTTAAGGCTCCCGGATTCGGTGAGAGAAGGAAAGCTATGCTTCAGGATATCGCAATCCTCACCGGCGGAACTGCAATCCTCGAAGACCTCGGAATCAAGCTTGAAAACGTTACCCTCGATATGCTCGGTCAAGCCGACAAGGTCGTCGTCGACAAGGAGCACACCACAATTATCGGCGGTAAGGGTAAGCCGGAAGATATCGAGGGAAGGATCAAGCAGATTAAAGCAGAGCTTGAGAAAGCAACATCCGAATACGACAAAGAGAAGCTCCAGGAAAGGCTCGCCAAGCTTGCAGGCGGCGTAGCCATCATCAAAGTAGGTGCAGCTACCGAAGCCGAGCTTAAAGAAAAGAAAGCCCGCGTTGAAGACGCTCTCCACGCAACAAGGGCTGCCGTTGAGGAAGGTATCGTTCCCGGAGGCGGAACTGCACTCATCGCTGCTGCAAGGAAGCTTGACGACCTCGTTAAGGAGCTTGACGAGAAAGGAGAAGTTGACAAGAAGCACGGCGTTGAAATAGTCAAAAAGGCCGTTGAATCTCCGCTCAGGCAGATTGCAGACAACGCCGGTTACGCCGGACAGGTAATAGTCGAGAAGGTCAAGGAACTGATTGCAGAGAAAGGCGTCGAGTGGGGATTCGACGCAAGGAAGGGAGAGTTCAAGAACCTTGTAGAAGCCGGAATTATAGACCCTGCAAAAGTTGAAAGGGTTGCAATACAGAACGCTGCATCTGCAGCTGGACTTCTCCTCACCACCGAGGCTACCGTTACCGAAATTCCCGAGAAAGAGGAGAAGGCTCCCGGCGGAGGAATGCCCGAGTTCTAAGTAAATATCCGGAATAGAAATGAAGGGGCGCTCAAAGCGCCCCTTTTTTATTTAGGAAAAATCCTCAATCAAGCTTTCATAAAGGGGATGCTTCCCGCAGATTTCCAGGACTTCCTGCCTCACTTTCTCAATGACCGAGTCATCGTTTAAGTTGTTGAGAACCGTGGCTATGAGCTGGGCAATTCTCCTTGCCTCGTCCTCCCTTATTCCCCTCGTCGTTATCGCCGGCGTTCCGATCCTTATTCCGCTCGTAACGAAGGGGCTTCTCGTATCAAAGGGAATCGTGTTTTTATTAACTGTTATGTTCGCCCTGCCGAGAGCTGCTTCTGCTTCCTTACCGGTTATTCCCTTATCTGTCAGGTCAACAAGCATCAGGTGGTTATCGGTTCCGCCGGAGACCAGTCTGAATCCCTGACGCTGAAGCTCTTCTGCCATAACTTTTGCATTTTTTACAACCTGCTCTTGATACTTCTTAAATTCCTCCGTCTGCGCTTCCTTAAAGGCCACGGCCTTGGCCGCTATGACGTGCATGAGAGGCCCCCCTTGAAGTCCGGGGAAGACCGCCTTGTCTATTTCCTTTGCAAACTCCTCCTTGCACATTACGACGCCGCCCCTGGGACCTCTCAGGGTCTTGTGGGTGGTTGTCGTTACGAAGTGGCAGGCCTCAACCGGAGAGGGGTGAAGTCCCGCAACGACAAGTCCTGCTATGTGGGCGATATCAGCCAGGAGATAAGCTCCGACTTCATCTGCGATTTCCCTGAACTTATCAAAGTCTATGATTCTGGGATAGGCCGATGCACCGCAGATTATAAGCTTCGGTTTATGCTCTTTAGCAAGGCTGTAAACCTGATCGAAGTCTATGGTCTCTGTATCCTTCCTGACTCCGTACTGAACAACGTTAAAGTATTTACCCGTCATATTAACGGGAGAGCCGTGGGAAAGGTGTCCCCCGTGAGAGAGGTTCATGGAGAGGATCGTATCCCCGGGCTTTAAGACGGCCAGGTAGACGGCCTGGTTTGCCTGGGATCCGGAGTGGGGCTGAACGTTTACGTGTTCCGCTCCGAAAAGCTCCTTACATCTCTCTATGGCCAGTCTCTCGGCAATATCAACGCACTCGCACCCTCCGTAGTAGCGCTTCCCGGGGTAACCTTCTGCGTACTTGTTGGTAAGAACAGACCCCTGAGCTTCCATAACGGCAGGACTTGTAAAGTTTTCGGAAGCTATAAGCTCCAAGTGCTCGTTCTGCCTCTTAAACTCGCACTTCATTGCCTCGAAGATTTCGGGATCGACCTTTTTAAGGTTCCTCATCTATCTCCTCCGCATTCGTTTTCTTCGATTTGGGATATCTTCTTCACTCTCCTATCGTGTCTTCCGCCGTCAAAGGGCGTTTCGAGCCAAACCTTAACTATCGCTTTGGCCAGCTCCTCTCCCAAAACTCTACCCCCCAGGCAGAGGACGTTTGAGTCGTTGTGCCTCCTGCTCATTTCGGCAGCGAAGATGTTGTAGCATAGGGCTGCCCTTATTCCTCTAACCTTGTTGGCGGCTATGGATATGCCTATTCCCGTCCCGCAGATAAAAATTCCCCTGTCTGCTTCTCCCCCCACGATTCCTCTCGCAGCCCTGTAGGCAAAATCCGGGTAGTCGACCGACTCTTCCGAAAACGTCCCGTAATCGATGTACTCGATTCCAAGCTCTTCAAGGTATGATTTAATTACTTCCTTGAGTTTAAAACCGCCGTGGTCGCAGGCTAAGGCGATTTTCATGGCACACCTCCCTGACAGGTAGCCGAATTATACGACAGGAGGCAAAGTGGAGACTAAGTTTCTACTGACAATCGCCGGCTTTGACCCCACGGGAGGGGCAGGAATTATCAGAGACGTTAGGACTTTCAGCCGTTTCGGTTTCCTCTCCTGTGCGGTCATAACGGTAAACACCGTACAGAACACGAAAGGCGTAAGAAAAGTAGAGTTCACCAACGGAGAGTTCCTCCTTCAGCAGCTCGATGCAGTCCTCGAAGAGGCAGACATCGCGGGGGTAAAAATCGGAATTCCCCACGATAGCCTTAAGGTTAACCGGGAAATTGCCGAAAAGCTAGCACACCTTAACGTTCCCGTAGTCTTCGACCCCGTTCTCTCTCCGACTTTCGGTAAATCCTTTGTTGAAAAGGTTGATATTTTAAAACCGCTCCTTTCCGTCCCTTCGGTCATTACTCCTAACTTCGAAGAGTTTAGAAGGATGGAGGAATTCTTTTCGGACTTCTCGGGCTATGCGGTAGTTAAAGGAATTCCGGAGAAAAACACCGTTGCTGACAGGCTTTTGGAGTTTAAAGGCGGAAAGGGACAGTTAATCGCCGAGGAGAGACACCCCAGGGATGAGAAGGTCGTCAGGGGAACGGGATGCGCCTTTTCCTCGGCCTTCCTTGCTTATCTTGCTGCCGGACGTCCGGTAACAGAAGCTTTTAAAGGTGCGGTGAACTTCATCAGGAATTACAGGGAAAAGTCCTTCAGGAGGGACGGAATGGAGCAGTACTATTCTCTGCTGTGACTTAAGGGTCTATCAGCTTTCCGACTTCCTCTAAAACTTCTTCCATACTTTTTCCCGTCGTGTCTATTACAACTGCTCCCTCCGGCACCGTCAGGGGCGCAAAGGGACGGTTCCTGTCCGACTCGTCCCTCTCGATTACTTCCTTTAAAACCTCTTCGTATGAGACGTTAAATCCCTTCTCTTTTAGCTCCTTAAACCGCCTTCTGGCCCTTTCTTCCGGAGAGGCTGTAAGGTAGATTTTCAGGTCGGCCTTCGGGAATATGTAGCTTCCCGCATCCCTCCCGTCTATCACGACCTTTTTCCCTTCTGCCATCTTCCTGAGAAGGTTAACAACAACTTCCCTCACTTCCCTGAACCTGGCGACCTTTGAGGCAAGGATTCCCCCCTCGGGAGTTCTTATGGCTTCTGTCACGTCCCTGCCGTTTAGGAATACCCTGCTTCCCTTCAGCTCTACCTTTAAGTTCCCGGCAACTTTCAGCACTTCGCCTTCATCGTCAAGGTTTACTCCCTTTAGCTTGCAGGCGTAACCTATTGCCCTGTAAACGGCTCCCGAGTCGAGGTGAAGGTAACCGAACCTCTTTGCTATCTCCCTGGCAAGAGTGCTTTTCCCGGCACCGGCGGGACCGTCTATCGTCACTATTTCAGGAGAGTTCACCCTCTTCCTCCTCTATCTTCCGGAGAATCTTCCTGTAAAGCTCCTCCAGCTTCCTGCTAAAAGCGACCGGGTACTTGGCCTTTCTGCGGATATCCCTGACTTCCTCCGGCAGATTCTCAAGCTGAGAAATGCAGTAGTCCCTTATCTCCTTAAGCGGAGGGACTTCCGTCCTTCTCTCCGTTCCTTCCATTACAAGCTCCAGAAGAGGCCTGCCGGGCAGTTCCTCTCCCCAAACTCCGACAACATCCCCTTCTTTTTTCCTGAATACCTGCTTCTTCCCGGGATACATCTTCTTCCCGGGACTGGTCTTCATTACGGGTTTTCCGCCGACTTCGACAAGCTTGTAAACGAAGTCTATGTAAGGAGAGTCGGAGGAAACCCCAAACTTTGTTCCCACGCCGAAGGCATCGACCTCCGCACCCGCTTTCAGGATTTCATCTATCCTGTACTCGTCAAGTCCTCCGCTGACGATAATTTTTGCTCTTTCAAATCCTGCCTCGTTAAGTATCTCCCTGACGAGCTTTGAAAGCTCCACTACATTCCCGCTGTCAAGTCTTACCCCTTTCAGCTCTACCCCCATCTCCTTTGCGGCTTCAATCGCCCTCTTCACTCCCTCCACGGTATCGTAAGTGTCAACGAGAAGAATGGCCTTATCCGGATAGCTCCTCAAATAAGCCCTGAAGGCCTCCCCTTCGCTCTCAAAACTCATTATGAAGGAATGAGCAACGGTTCCTATCACGGGGATTCCGTAGAGCTTTCCGGCAAGGACATTTGAAGTCCCGTTAAATCCTGCAACGTAGGAATACTTGGCAACTTTCAAACCGGCGTCGCTCCCGTGGGTTCTCCTCAAGGAAAAGTCGGCAATTGCCCTTCCCCGGGCAACCGTGTAAATCCTCGCAGCCTTCGTTGCGGCAAGGCTTGATATGTGAACTTGATTCATCAGAGCCGTCTCAAGAAGCTGTGCTTGATAGATAGGAGCTTCCACCCTCAAAACCGGCTCCTGAGCAAAGAACGGCGTTCCGTCCCTTATCGAGTAAACCTTTCCGGTAAACCGAAACTCCTTCAGGAAGTCAAGGAAGCGGTCGGGGAAAAGCTTCAGTGAATAGAGATAGTCAATATCCGATTCGGAAAACCTCAAGTTTTCAATTACCTGAAAAACTTCTTCCAGACCGCAGAAAATAAGGTAATTCCTGTTTTCGGGAAGCTCCCTTACGAAAAGCTCAAAAGCCGCCTCCTCCGTCTTCCCATTGTCAAGGTAAGCTTTCATCATCGTCAGCTGATAGAGATCGGTAAGAAGAGGCGGAACTGCCATCACCTGCTCCTCTCGACGCCTACTTTATCGCAGAACTTCTCCACGGGACACTTCGAACACCTGGGCGATGTCGGGTGGCATATCTGCTGTCCCAGTGAAACGAGGAGGTCATTAAACTCTATCCAGTACTCCCTCGGGAGCTTCTCCCTCAGGGCAAACTCCGTCTCCTCCGGCGTTTTCGTCCTTACGTAGCCGAGCCTGTTGGAAATCCTGTGAACGTGGGTATCGACACAAATTCCCGGCTTCCCGAACCCGAGGGTAACGACCAAATTAGCCGTTTTCCTTCCGACACCCGGCAGTTTCAGAAGCTCTTCCAGCTCGTCGGGAACTCTTCCTCCGTACTTCTCCATCAGTATCCTGCAAACTTCCCTTATGTTCTTCGCCTTCCTCCTGTAGAAACCTACGGGGTAAATGAGGGCGGCTATCTCTTCCTCCCCGAGCTTCAACATCTCCTCCGGCGTTTCCGCAACCTGAAAAAGCCTCTCTGCTGCTCTTGCAGTCACCTCGTCCTTCGTCCGAAGCGAAAGGAGCGTAGCTATCAGGATTTTAAAAGGATTCCTCTCCGTCTGTGACATAAGCGTTACAACGGGAACGTCCCACTTCTCCTTTTCTCTTCTCAGTATCTTCACAACCTGATGGATATCGCTATCCTTCATCAAAAATCTCCTCTACGGCCCGGCGGAGTTTGAAAAGTTTAACAATCAGCCCTTTGAAATCCTCAAGGGGCAGCATGTTCGGGCCGTCCGAAAGTGCAGCCTCCGGATTCGGGTGCGTTTCGAAGAAAAGGCCGTCAGCTCCGATAGCAACCGCTGCCCGCGAGAGGTAGGGAACAAACTCCCTGTCGCCTCCGCTCCTCTTCCCAAGCCCTCCCGGCCTCTGAACCGAATGGGTTGCATCGAAGATTACCCTGTCTGCCAGCTTTTTCATTACGGGTATTGAGCGGAAGTCAACGACCAGGTTGTTGTAACCGAAAGTCGTTCCCCTTTCGGTAAGCCACACTTCCTTAGCCCCGCTCTTTTTGAGCTTTTCAACGACGTTACCCATCTCCCAGGGAGACATAAACTGCCCTTTCTTCACGTTTACCGTCTTTCCCGTCCTAGCAGCAGCCGCCAGGAGGTCTGTCTGGCGGCACAGGAAAGCGGGAATCTGAACGACATCAACAACTTCTCCGACCGGTTCCGCCTGCCAGCTCTCATGAATATCCGTAGTTACGGGAAGGTCGAACTCCTTCTTGACTTCCTCCAAAAGCTTAAGCCCTTCCTCCAGTCCCGGCCCCCTGTAGGAATCTATTGAACTCCTGTTTGCCTTGTCAAAAGAAGCCTTGAAAATAAAAAGGTGTTGCGGGTATGAGTCTGCAAGCTCTCTTACAACTCTGGCAATTTCAAACAGGTTATTCCTGCCCTCTATCACGCAGGGTCCAGCTATTACTATCATTCCTCCTCCAGTCCTGCCGCTCTTTTAAGCCTCTTTACCTCTTCCGGCGTCAGCTCCCTGTAGTGTCCCCGGGGAAGCTCTCCCAGCTTCAGAGGTCCTATCGCCACTCTCTTGAGCCTCAGCACTCCGTGGTCAAACCTGTCGAAGAAGCGCCTCACTACCCTATTCTTCCCTTGATCTATCGTTATTTGAACGTAAGTGTTCCTCCCCGTCCTGCTGGGCTTCAGGAGCTTCACATCGAGTGGCTTCAGGAAGTACTTGTTGCCCTTGTCGTCCATCAGTAGGGCACCCTTTTTCATCCTCTCGATTTCTGCCGGCGTTACCCTGCCCTTCACCTTGGCTATGTAAGTTTTGGGAACGTGGTAGCGGGGATGGGCAAGCCTCTCCGCCAGCTCTCCATCGTTGGTCATTATGAGGAGTCCCTCCGTGTTGTAGTCGAGCCTCCCGACGGGGAACAGTCTTACCGGATAGTTTCTGAAGTAGTCGGCAACTATCGGCCTTCTATCCCCAGGAGCTTTTTCCATCGCCGTCAGCACTCCCTGGGGCTTGTTAAACGCAAGGTAAACAAATTTTTTAGGAAGCCTTACCCTCTCTCCGTCAACCTTCACAATATCCTTTTTGGGATCTATCTCAACGGCAGGCGTCGTTACGACCTCGCCGTTTACCTCTACCCTTCCCTGCCTTATCAGCTCCTCAACTTTTCGCCTTGCACCGAAACCGGCATAAGCTAAAAACTTGTTAAGCCTCATCCTTACCTCCTTATCTTCTACAACAGGAAAACTTAGGCAATCGTGCCGAAACTTTCAAAGAGTCAAATTTGACTAAGGAGCATTCGTCGGATAGATTCTTTCCGGTTGAGAACAGAAGGCGGGAGTGCCGATGGGGAAGAAACTGCTGATAGTTGAATCGCCGGCAAAGGCCAAAACGATACAGAAGTACCTGGGAAAAGACTTCATTGTTAAAGCCTCTATGGGACACGTCATAGACCTCCCCGAGAACGAGTTCGGCGTTGACATTGAAAAGGACTTTAAGCCCAAGTACGTAACAATTAAGGGTAAGGATAAAATACTCAAAGAAATAAAGAAAGCCGCGAAGGAAAGCGAGGAAGTTTACCTCGCAACCGACCCCGATAGGGAAGGAGAAGCCATAAGCTGGCACATCGCCAACGCCCTGAAAAGGATAAAGAAAGACGGCATTTACAGGGTCAGGTTCCACGAAATAACAAAGAAAGCAATTACAGAGGCCGTAAAAAACCCGGACAAAATTGATGAGAACAAAGTTTACGCCCAACAGGCAAGGAGAATCCTCGACAGGATAGTGGGCTACACAATCTCTCCCCTCCTGTCAAAGAGATTTAAGAAAGCCCTATCGGCCGGAAGAGTTCAATCAGTTGCCCTAAGGCTTATATGCGACAGGGAAGAGGAAATCAGGAAGTTTGTTCCGAAGGAGTACTGGACAGTAGAAGCCCTCTTCAAGAAGGACGAAGGAACTTTTCAGGGAAAGCTGCACTCGGTCAACGGGAAAAAGCTCGGAAAGTTTGACATACCGGATGAGAAATCCGCAAATGAACTTGTAAACAAAGCCAAGGAGGCTTCCTTTAAAGTTACGAGGGTAGAGAGGAAAGAGAGGAAAAGAAAGCCCCTTCCTCCTTTCATAACCTCCACCCTCCAGCAGGAAGCCTCAAAGCGTTTCGGGTTTCCGGCAAAGCTGACGATGCAGATAGCTCAGCAACTCTATGAAGGTATCGACCTCGGAAACGAAAGGGTCGGTCTCATAACCTACATGAGAACTGACTCCACAAGGGTTTCGGAAGAGGCCGTTAAAGAAGCCAGAAAGTTCATAAAGGAAAAGTTGGGCAGTAACTACCTTCCCCAGAAAAGGAGAAGTTACGAGTCAAAAGCTCCGAAGTCGGCCCAGGACGCCCACGAGGCCATAAGGCCTACCTCCGTATTCAGAACTCCCGACAGCGTGAAAAATTACCTAACTCCGGAACAGTTCAAACTTTACGACCTGATCTGGAGGAGGTTTGTCGCCTCTCAGATGAAAGATGCAGTTTTTGACACAGTTTCGGTCGATATAGAAGGAAACGGACTTACCTTTAGAGCCACGGGAAGTACCCTCAGAGAAGAGGGATTCCTCAAAGTTTACCCAATAGATTTTGAGGAAAAGCTCTTACCGGAACTTAAGGAAGGAGAAGGAATAGAACTTCAGGAAGTAAAAGGAGTTCAGCACTTTACAGAACCCCCTCCGAGGTACACGGAAGGGACGCTGGTAAAAGCCCTGGAAGAACAGGGAGTCGGCAGGCCGTCAACGTATGCCACCATAATTTCAAACATCATCCAGAGGGGATACGTAGAGAAAGAAAAGCAGAAGCTCAAACCCACCGAACTCGGAGAGTTCATAAACTCCATACTTAAAAAGCTCTTCCCGAAAGTCGTTGACGTGAAGTTCACGGCTTCAGTCGAAGAAGAGCTTGACAAGATCGAAGAGGGAAGGAAAAACTGGAGAGAGTTATTAAAAGAGTTCTACTTCGGAGAGTTCAAAGGACTGCTCGAAAACGCCGAGAAAGAGCTTAAAAAACTGAAAGGAGAAGAAATAGGAAGGAACTGTCCCGAGTGCGGCTCTCCCCTTATCAAAATCCACGGTCGATACGGAGCCTTCATAGCCTGTTCCAACTATCCCGAGTGTAAATACAAGGAGAGCTTGAAGGAAGAGCCGGAGAAAACGGGAGAAACCTGTCCCGAGTGCGGAGGGGAGCTTGTTATAAAGAAAGGAAGGTACGGCAGGTTCATAGCCTGTTCTAACTATCCCGAGTGCACCTACACAGCTCCGATTTCCTACGGCAAGTGTCCGAAGTGCGGAGAGGGCGAAGTGGTAGAAAGAAGGAGTAAGAAGGGGAGGAAGTTCTACGGATGTTCGCGCTACCCGGAATGTGACTACGTTTCCAGTAAGCCCCCGGGAGGGAAAAAGTGAGAATAGCAATCGCTTCAGACTCTCACGATAACCTGACGGCCGTTTCGAAGCTGGTAGAAGCCTTGAAGGAAGAGAATGTGGAACTTCTAATTCACTGCGGTGACTTCGTCTCACCCTTTACATTAAAGAAACTCCTGTCCGAAATTCCGTGCGATTTTACGGGAGTTTTCGGAAATAACGACGGAGAACTTCTGGGACTTTCAACGGTAAGCGGAGGACTTATAGAGAAGCCTCCCGTCTCAAAAACCATAGACGGAAAGCGGTTTGTCCTGATGCACGAACCGCTGTTTGTGGATTCGCTGGCAAAGTCGGGAGACTTTGACTACGTAATCTACGGCCACACCCACAGAATCGACCTAAGAGTTATTAACGGCTGCCGGATCATAAACCCCGGTGAGCTTTGCGGATACCTCAGCGGAAAAAGCACCTTTGTTATACTTGACACTCACCAGAACGCGGTAGAGGTGAGAGTATTGAAATGAAAGCGATAAAAGTAATTGAAAAGCTTTTAATGAGGGACTGCGCAGTAAAAGAGAGGCAGGACAGTTTCGATTCCTGCATCGTCTGCACCTCGACAATGCTGTGGAGGATCTCCTCCCTCTTCCCGGAAAGCTACATAGTGGCCAACAGCGCCGCCCAGGTCTTTCCAAACCTTGCCTCTGTTTACTACGCAGTCAAAGAACTGAAAGTTCCGCTGATTGCAGTCGCCGGAACAACATCCTTCGACTTTGAAACCTTCCTCAACCTTACTTTTCAAGCGGCAGAGTTTGAGCTGAAGCTTTTAAAAAAAGTCTATGAGGAAAACGGAGAGATCCTCCTCCCGCTTTACGGAGAAAACCGCTCGCAGCTCAACGCCGCACTTATGGAAATGAACATTGACGTCCAGATTGAGAAGCTTCTATCCCTTAACGAGTTCAAGGAACCGGTAGAGGCCGGGGAACTCTTCGTCTGCGGGCTTGTGCTGGACGAAAACGGCATCTACGGAGATAAACCGAACTTTTACCTGATAAACTTTAACGGAATAAAGGATCCGGAAGAAATAAGAAATCACGACTTGTTAAAAGAGATTCCGGAGTCTGTTAGAAAGAGGAAAGTAAAGAGGATCCACCTGCAACTCTGATTCCTTTCCCGAGGATAGCCGTAAGGATAACCCACTCAACAACCGACTGGGGCTTTCCGTAGAACTTCAAGTAAAGCCTCCCCCTGTTTATGGCCTCTTCCCACCTGTCAAAAGTTCCCCTTTCTCTGACTAAATTCTCAAGGGCATCCAGGAACAGGCGCGCCTCCTCTCTGGAAACCTTTGAAAACTTCGGTGTAAATTCAGAAAGAACGGGAAGAACTCTCCGCCGTTTTAACAGACGGGAAAGTTTCTCAATCAACTGCGGAACCTGACTTTCATGAAGCTTCAGGGCAAGCCCTGCACTTCCTCCAGAGAGCTTAGTAATTTTCCTGTCGGGCTTTATCCCCTGCTTTTTGAGGATAAACTCAACGTTAGAATCCGTAAGTCTTCCAAACCTGAAGATTCTGCACCTTGATCTTATTGTAGGAAGAAGGGCGTTTTCGTTCCTCGTTATAAGGATTATATAAGCATAGCCGGGCGGCTCCTCAAGCGTTTTCAAAAGGGCATTTGACGCTTCACTCCTCATCTCCTCGGCGTTATCAATAACCACTCCTTTTGCCTTCCCCTCAGTGGGCTTTAGGAAAAGCCACTCTGTCAGCTCCCTGACCTCCTCAATTGTTGCGGGCTTTTCACTTCCGATAATCCTAACCTCAAGGTCAGATCCTGAAATTAGCTTTAAGGATTCAACAGCTACAAGTCTTTTCCCGACCCCTTCAACGCCGGAAAAAATAGAACTCTGCGGAAACTCTCCTCTTTCGATAAGCTCCTTTATGAGCTTAATCTGCCTGGAATGTCCAACGATAGTATTAAGGGGCATACCCTTTCTCCTTCAGGACAGAAAGAATAAACTTAAAGACCTCCTCCCTGCTTCCGGTTCCGTCAACAACAACTACCCTCTCCGGCTCTTTCCCGGCAATATCCAGAAACCCCCTCCTTACTCTCCTGTGAAACTCAAGGGACTCTCCCTCAATCCTATCCCTTCTCCGCTTCCCTATCCTCTCAAGGCCGACCTCAACGGGAACGTCTATAAGAAAGGTCAAATCCGGCTTAATACCCTCAGTTACTTCCCTGTTCATCTTTTTTATCAACTCCAGGTCAAGCCCCCTGCCGTAACCCTGATAGGCAAGAGTAGAGTCAGAAAACCTGTCGCAGATAACGACTGCTCCTTCAGAGAGGGAAGGTTTTATCAGGTTCTTAACGTGAAAACCTCTTGCAGCCAGGTAAAGGCACAGTTCGGAGAAAGGGGGAAAGCTCTCTTCCCACTCCCTGAGGATTAAATCCCTTATCCTTTCGGCAGCCTCAGTTCCCCCCGGCTCCCTGGTGAGAACGACCCTTCTCCCCCGGTCAAGAAACCATTCGTAAAGAAGTTTCGCCTGAGTTGATTTTCCGCTCCCCTCTATTCCCTCAAACGTTATAAACACTCAATCCCCCAAGAGCTGGCTTCTCGTCAGACGGCTCTTCTTTCTCTCCTTTTTACCGAAGAGGGCGTTGATAATTCTACCCGACTCCTTCACGGCAAGAGATCCGATTACGGATGAGAAGAGGACGTAAACGGCAGTAAGGGGAACAAGCTTCGGAACAGTAGCAGCTACGAGGATGGAGAACTCGCCCCTCGGTATCAGCATGATTCCCGCAGAAAATCCCCTTCTCACGCCAAGGCCGTAAAACCTTGCAGCAACAATCCCGGTAAGAAGCTTGGTGACTATTGACAGCATTACCAAAACCACAAGAGGAAACAGAAGAGACGGAGAAAAGCTCTCAAACTCTATCGAAAGTCCGAAGGTAAGGAAGAAAAGAGCACCGAAAAGTTCTCTGTAAGGTATCACGACCGATTCTACCGCTTCCTTATGGGAACTTTCAGCAAAGAGCATGCCGGCCGTAAATGCCCCTATCGATTCCGATAGCCCGAATCCCAACGTAGCTTCAACAAACAGGAAGAGAACTGTTGAGACGAGGAGAACAGTAAACTCCGAAGAAGTACCAAGTTTACCGAAAGCCACATCCACCAACTTGTTAAAGTTCTTTATGACAAAAACAGCAGCAAAGATAAAGAGAGCAATTTTTATAACGACTTTCAAAATTTCAACAGGTGAAGCATCCCCTCCCGAAAGGTTGACAAGCACTGCAAGGAGCGTCGCAGCGGCTATGTCCTCAAAGACAAGGATAGAAAGCACCGGCTCAACCTCAGGGTTCGCCAGCTTCTTAAGGTCTATCAGAAGCTTTGAAACAATAGCGGAAGAACTCGGGTAGAGGATAACCGCAACGACAAAGGCAATCAGGTTATCAAACCCCAAAAGTTTTGCAGCAAAAAAGCCCGGAATAAGGTTAAAGAGCAGATCAACAATTCCAACAGAAACGACCGAACGGAAGTTCTTCGTCAACTCTGCCAGGGAAAACTCAAGTCCTATGTAGAAGAGGAGAAGTATTACACCGAGAACTTCAAAGACATGAATGTCGCGGAAGTGAACCACCGTTGAGAGGAAAATTCCCGCAAGTATGTATACCGGAATAACCGGAAACCCGAACCTATAAGCTATCAAGTAAGAAGCAAGGAGGGCAGAGAGGAAAAGGGCAAGAGTTCCCGCAAAGTGCTCCATTACTACCCTTTCCTCTCTTCAACGAGCTTCATAAACCTCTTAACATCTTCAAGACTACCAACTACAACCAGAGTATCACCCTCCTCTATCCTAAAGAGCGGAGAGGGGGAAACAACAACGTTCTCTTCCCTTATTACGGCAACGATAATAACTCCGTATTTCTTTCTTATATCAAGTTCACCTATCGTTTTACCGGCGAGGAAGCTCCCCTCGGGAACTTTTATCCACTCAAAGGCCAGGTGTTTCATAAGAAAGCCGATCTTTTCCTCATCAGAAGTGGGCTGGAAGAGGGCACCGACCAGGATAGTCCCGAGAGTCCTTGCCTCCTCATCCGTAAGCTCTATTACGGCAGTAGGCTCTTCACTATCACCTTCAAAGTAGTAAATTTCCCTTTTCCCCGTAAAGTGGATAACTACAACAACCGTATCCCCGTTTTCCGTTTTTATCGAGTATTTCTTCCCTATTCCCGGAAGTTCACCTTCTTTAACAAACATTCCCGCTCCCCTTTCTAAATTTTATCTGCAGGAATTACCACCTTAAAAACGCCTCTGAGATCACCGGCTTTGTAGTTTAAAGCTTTATCCTCCGGATACTTCTCCCTTAAAACCTTCAGGACTTCCGGATCCATTTCCTCAGGATTTCCGTGACACTGAAGGCAGAAAGGAGCAACCCTTATCGGCTTGTAGTAAACATAGTAGAGCTTCCCGCCCCTCTCTACAGCAGTAACGTAGTAGGGAGGGAGGCTACCCTTCCTAAGCTTCTCTTTAAACATTCTTATAACCTTCATATCCAAACTGTCCGGCTTATTCTTGGGATTCCTGTACTTATCGGAAACCCTCGAAACTCTAACAACAACAAGTTCTCTGTTGACTTTCTGGGCAAGCTCCTGTGCTTTTCCGGCGCAGAACTCAATAGCCCCGGGCATCCCACCTTCCCTTATAGCCTTTCCCAGGTTGGACTTAAGCTCAGCCATCAGCTTCTTCGTGGCTTTTTCGCCTATTGCGGCAACTTTCCCGACTTCTTCTTGAGGCACCTTAATCTCTTTCTCCTTCAACCCACAGGCTCCGACCGCCAGCAAGATGAATAGGAAGAGAATCTTTCTCACCTCACACCTCCCTTCCGATTGTCAAAGTCCCGCAACCGCCGAGAGGATCTCTCCTGAACCTGTTACTTAAAGTAACCCTCACTCCCATTTTTCTCAGGAATAGAAAAGCATCTTCATACTCCTGCTCCGACACTCCCTTAAAGCCTACTCCCGGAATCTCGTTGTAGGCCATAAGCATGACTGTCAGCCTCATCTCCCTTGCAATCCGTCCAAGTAGCTCGAGGTTTTCCCTATCGTCGTTCACACCTTTTATGAGAAGATAGCCGAGCTGAAATTTCTTCCTCCTGGAAGAAGATGATTCCGAAAGGTGCTCTTTCAAAGCGTTCAATATATCATCTAAAGGCTCAAAAACGCCGAAAAGTTTCTTTCTGGTCTCCGGCTTTACGGCATGAACCGAAAGGGTAAGGCCGTCATGGTTCAGCCTTATCAGCCTTTTAAACCCCTTAATGGGATAACCGGAAGTACTGATGGTAACTTTTAAACCCTCCTTCTTAAAAAGCTCCAAAGCCTCTTCCACTTCCGAAACGTTGGTAGAAGGCTCTCCTATCCCGGCTACGGCAATACCCTTTATAGGAAGTTTCTCCTTCAGCAGCTTATACTGATTAAACATCTCTTCGGCAGAGAGATTTCTGAAAAGCCCCTTTTTTCCGGAGGCACAGAACGCACACCTGACGGGGCAGCCAACCTGACTGGAAATACATAACCTTTCTCCCTTATAAAAGACAGACTCCACCCTGTAGCCATCTTCCGTCTCAAAGACAAAAAGCCTGTTAAGGGGACTTTTAAGCTCTGCCGCTATTCTCATTTCCTATCACTCCCGCTCTCGTAAAGCAGCTGAATCTATCGTCGATCTTTTCCTTTACCTTATTTATATAGGCATTCCACTCATCTTCCGTAACGAACTCCCTTATGGGAAAGGCTACTCTTCCCTTGCCTTCAATCTCAACTATCACAACTTCCAGCGGAACGTTTATATCAACAACCTTTCCGGTTCCTTGAAAAGTCTCAACCGTCTCTCCCACCTCCGGCAGGTGTTCCCTTATTAAGTAGTTGGCCTCTTCGAACTTGAGACAGCACATAAGCCTCCCGCAAGTCCCGGAAAGCTTTGAGGGATTCGGGGGAAGTCCCTGTAACCTGGCAAGGTTGAGGGAAACGGACTGGAAACATTCTAAAAACTCCTTACAGCAGCAAATCCTTCCGCACATACCGACAGCACCGACCATCTTTACTTCGTCCCTAACCCCAATCTGCCTCAGCTCAATCCTCGTCCTGAAGTGGGCAGCAAGATCCCTTACGAGCTGTCTGAAGTCAACTCTGGATTCGGCCGTAAAGTAAAACACAATCCTTTCCCTGTTTAAGGTGGTGTAAGCTTTAACAAGCTTCATACTGAGTTGGTGCTTTGAAACCTTTTCCCTGCAAACCTCAAGGGCATCAACGGCAAAAAGCTCATTATCTGCAAACCTGTTCCTGTCTTCTTCCGTTGCCACCCTTACAACGGTATAGAGATCTTCTAGCTTCAGGCCGAACTTCTCCAACGTCTGCTCATCTACTTCGTAAACCTTCAGGGCTTTGACAAGTTCTTCCCCCCTGTCGGTTTTCACCACTACCTCTTTTCCGGAACTAATGCAAACTCCGTCAAGCACCGCAAGTCCTGTCTTTTCAGTGTCGGGATATCTGAACTTCACCACTAACATTGTCTCTCCTACCAAAGTTAAGATAACGCTATGACAAAGTATAAGGTCTACAAAAAGAAAGGCAAGCTGGTAAAAGTTGCGGATATGATAGTGTATCTCTAATTAAATTTTTAAAATATTAATTAAAATAGTGTATTGCTTATTACAACTTGAACACCTCTCTTGACAGCTTTATGTATAATATTAGAGGAAAAATTCAAACTTCACCGGAGGGAAACATGAGGGGATTGCGCACGGCACTGAAAGCGTGCCTCCTCACCGTTGTTTTCGGGGCTTCATCTTACGCTCTTACCGTTAACGGTGTGGAGGTACCAAAGTCTTCCGAAGGCTGTGTTGAGTGTCACCTGAAGAAGGGAGTGGCACCCAAAGTTATCGAGCAGTGGGCTCAGTCAAAGCACGCCAAGATGGGCGTAGGTTGTGCAATCTGTCACAGGGCCAGCGAAAGTGACGGAGACGCTTTCAAGTGTCCCGGAGGCCCTGTTGTAGCAAGCCATCCGACTCCGAAAGATTGTTCTATGTGTCACCCCAAAGAGGTTAAGGAGTTCACAGAGAGTAAGCACGCCTATCCCTTCTGGCTTTACGCCAACGCCGACAGGGCTATCTGGGAGCCTATCGTTGCAACAAAGGCCGGCTGTGAGCAGTGTCACAACATTACGGCTCTCCATTGGGACGGCAGCGTAGGTGAGTGTGATGCCTGCCACCCCAAACACACATTTGACATTGCAGTTGCAAGGAACCCCTACACCTGTGGTGAGTGTCACATCGGACCCGACCATCCTCACATTGAGGAGTACCTTGAATCCAAGCACGGAAACATCTTTATGACCCACTACAAGGAGTGGGACCTCGGCTATAAGTCCTCACAGGCGGGAATTCCGATTCCCGTTCCGACATGTACAACCTGTCACATGGACGCCGCTCCCGGTGTTGAGGGAACCCACAACGTAAGTGCAAGGCTTGCTTGGGAATCTCAGGCTCCCTGGTCTTACAGGACTATCTGGTTCAAGGAGAAGCTCGGCGACTGGAAAGTTAAGCGTCAGAGGATGGAAGCTGTATGTAAGAACTGTCACTCCCCCAACTTCGTAACCGACTACTTCCTCCAGATGGACCTTGTAAACCTCCAGTACAACGAGCTCAGGAGGCAGTTCGTTTACTGGAACAACCTTGCTAAGAAGTACGCTGAAAAGAATCCGAAGAAGTACGGTGATATCTTCAACCCTGTCAAGATCCCCGAGAAGCTCAAGAAAGTTATCAACGGCGGATGGGTGCCGCAGCCTGCTAAGGCTATGTACCACGGCTGGCACCATGAGGGTCGTAGGTTCAGGATGGGTGCCGAGATGATGGCCGCCGACTACACCCAGTGGCACGGTATCTGGGAACTCCAGTACGACCTCATGGAAACAATCCACTACCTTGCCGAGAATGGAATACCTGAAGCCAAGAAGATCTGGGAGAGCAAGTCTCCGCTTAAGTTCTTCCCCTACAGGGTTTACGACTTCCCCGGAAACGTCTGGTCCATCGTCACTGCCGAGATGTACGAGACACCTATGGCTTACAAGCTCCTCGGCGATAAGTACTGGGAGATGGTCAAGAAGAACGTCGAGGCTGCTTACAAGAAGGGTTGGCTCAGCGAAGAGGAATGGCAGAGGTGGCTTGAGAGGTACAACAACCGCGACAAGTACCTCGGCAAGAAGTTCGGCCACAACCCGATCTTCGAAGCTTACAAGAAGCGTAAAGCTGCCGAACTTAACGCCAAGAACCCCAACAGCCCGCTCTATCAGGCTATTCACCTGCTGGACGACGCCGGAACACCTACACTCTTCGAAGCCGGCAAGAAGAAGTAATAATTTGTTTCAAAAATTATTTGAGGGGAGGCAATGCCTCCCCTCTTTTATTTTTGCGGCCTAAATTAGTTACCTGTCCAGTTAAAGGAGGTTTAAAATGAACAGGTTTTTGCTACTGCTCCTGTTTTTAATCTCACCCGTTATCTCTTTCGCCGGCGGAAGTGTCCTTGCTTACCTTGACGGAAAGCCCGTGACTTATGAAGACATAAAAGAATACGTTTCTCAGCTGCCGGGCGAGAAGTATAAAAAGATGCTTGAGACAAGGGATGGTCTCAAAAAGCTTGTTAATTACTACATTGACAGGAAGATTATCCTTGAAGAGGCAAAGAAGGCAGTTTCGAAAAAGGAAGGAGTTCTCCGTTCTCACTCCGGCCTTGATCAGGACGCAGCTTATATAATTGCCTATTTAACCAAAGAGATTAACGAAAGGGTCGAAATAAACCAGGATGAAGTAAAGGCTTACGCCAAAGAAAAAGGGATAAGCGAGCAAAAGGCTTACGCAGAGCTTCTTTCCCGTAAAAGACGGGAGCTGTTCGAAAAGCTCTTGGCCAAACTCAAAAAGAAACATAAAATTGAAGTCTTAATCAAGTAAGGCAAACTCCGTTAATAAGGAAACTTTAATATTAGGTATTACCAAAATACCGATTTGTGCATCTTGCAAGTTGCGAAAGTTTTTATTAAAATTTCCAGCGAGAAAATCTTGCGAAAGGAGGGAAACATGAGAGGGAGGCTCAGCAAGCTCCGCACAGGGCTGCTGGCGGTTACCTTCGCTGCTGCGGCAGTTGTAGGTCTTAATACTACCGACGCCAGTGCAGCCCTCAGGAACATTTCTCCACAAACCCAGGCGTGTCTGGGATGCCACAAGGGCATGAACCCTGCCCTGACACAGCAGTGGGGAATCAGCAAGCACGCAGAGGCCGGAGTTGGTTGTTACGAGTGCCACATGGCCAACAAGGGCGAAAAGGATGCATTCCAGCACTTCGGCTTCACCATCTCTACAATCGTTTCTCCCCTCGACTGCGGGAAGTGTCACCCCAAGGAAGCAAAAGAAGTTACAGAGTCCCATCACGCAAAGGCTGCTCAGTTCGTCGGTTCTCTTGACAACGTTCTCGGTAGAATCGTAGAAGGAGAACCCCTTTTCAACCTCGGTTGTGCTCAGTGTCACGGTAGAACCATACCCACAAAGAACGGTCTTCCTATTGCAGGACCATGGCCTAACGAAGGTATCGGAAGGGTTAACCCCGACGGCTCCCTCGGAAACTGTGCTGCCTGCCACTTCAGGCACTCTTTCAGCCTGAAGCAGGTTCGTGAACCCGACATGTGCGGTAAGTGCCACCAGGGTCCCGACCATCCGCAAATCGAAGTTTGGGAACTCTCCAAGCACGGTATCGCTTACAAGGCTCACCAGTCTGAAATCGAGCAGACCCTCGACAGGGCTAAGTGGGTTCTCGGCGAGGACTACTACCAGGCTCCCAACTGTGTAACCTGTCACATGGGAGCTTCCGTAACCGGTGCTAAAGCAACCCACGACGTCGGTGCAAGGCTTTCCTGGACCCTCAGGCCGCCTATCTCCAAGCACAAGGAGAACTGGAAGGCCAAGCGTGCCGAGATGAAGAAGGTTTGTGCCGCTTGCCACCAGAAGCTTTGGGTTGACTCCTTCTACTACCAGTTTGACGAACTTGTTAAGCTCTACAACGAGAAGTTCGCTAAGCCTGCAGCTCAGGTTATGAAGTTCCTCAAGAGCAGGAAGCTCATCGATCCTACTCCGTTTAACGACAAGATTGAGTGGGAATACTTCCTCCTCTGGCACCACGAAGGTCGTAGGGCAAGGCACGGTGCTTCCATGATGGCTCCCGACTGGACACACTGGCACGGACTCTTTGAAGTAGCTTACAACTTCTACTACAAGCTCCTTCCCGAAGCCGACAAGATCGTTGCGGAGAAGGGAAGCAGGAAGGACAAGAAAGACTGGGCAGAGTTCAAGAAGAAGCTCTTCAGCACTCCCGAGCACAAGTGGTTCAAGGGTATGCCCAAGTCCGAGCTTAGGAAGATTGCAGAGTTCTACGTCAAGCGTTACGGAAAGGCTGCCGGAGAGGCTGCTCAGTAACTCCGGAATTAACCGGGGAGGGTACTTCCCTCCCCTTTTATTCTGCTCCTCAGGAGGACTTAATGAAGAGGCTTCTAACCGCTGCCGTCCTTTCGATGGCTTTGCTTAACTCCTCTCTTGCGCAAACGGATAAGCTCCAGAAAAAAATTGAAGAAAGACAGAAAAAAGAACTAAAGTGTCCGAGTTCGTTTCTTAAAAACCCTCCGGTCTACTTCTACTGCATTTACAGCGATTACCACAACCACAGATACGAGGAAGGGATAGAAAAAACAAACAAAGCCTTGGAAGAAATAGAACCGCTCTATAGAGAAAACCCGAATGCAACAGTCCCAAATGCAACGAAAAAGGAAGCTCGACTTAAAAGGAAAAAGATTTACCAGGTAAAGTCTGACTTGCTGATGCTTAAAGGAATGCTGGAGTTCAAAAAGTCGCTTACGGTTAACGATGGTGAGGCTAAAAAGCTTTACGAGAGTTTCTACAAAAAACTCCAGAAAAGAGGTTTTGACTTCGTCCAAATAAACGAACTTATGAACCTCTACATGAAAAGCAAGCTGGTAGGCCTGAACGAAAAGGAGAAAAAGCAATTTTCAGACCTTAAAAGGAAAATGAAAGTTAAGGAGAGTGAACTTGACAACCTCTTCATGAAAGCAAAAGAAGCCTCCGATAAGGCAGACAAGGAGAGGCTTAAGTACCTATCTGCTGCCCTCAGGGACATAAACGAAGCAGTCAAAGTTGATCCGGAAAATGCCCTTGCTCATTACCAACTCGGCAACATCTTTAGCGGCATAGCCGCAGAAAGTGAAGGGGAATCTTCTGAAGCAGCTGAAAGTGCCTACTACAGGGCTGCCGTCCTGTTTAAAAAGCAGGGAGATACTGAAGCTTACAAGGAAATCATTAAACGGTTAAAACAGCTAAATCCGAACTCTAAATACTTAAAGAAACTGGGGCAGGGAAAAGATGCGTAAGCTTTTCTTCTTTCTTCCCCTCCTTGCCTTCGGTTGCACAACTGGAGGAAATCAAAGTTCTATTTCCTATAAGCCCCAACCCTCTCCCCTCGGAGGATCTCTATCTCAAAAAAGATCGGTTGAAGGGATAACCTCCCTTCCGGTTGATCCCAATTCTTTAGATCCCTGTACGAGACATCTCCTTTTTGCTGACCAATACATATCCGTTTCAGACTACGGCTCAGCAGAAGAAGAAATAAAAAAAGCAGAAAAAACCTGTTCTCCTGAAGACCCGAGGGTTTACCACTTAAGGGGGATTATAGAGCTGGCGGAAGAAAAGAAGGAAAAGGCTTTTAATGATTTTCTAAAAGCCACACAGCTTTACATCAAAAGGGGGAATGAAGGAAAGGCTTTTGAGTGCTACTCACAGCTTTTAAGCTTAAAGCCTGAAGCACCAGAAGTAAAATCCCTTAAGCATTACTTTGAAGACCAGGATTATTAGCAAATATAAAAAAAACTTAATCCTCTTGTCTTTTGATTTACTATTCTGCTAAAATAGCTTCTGCCAGCTGAATATGCATATATCATCATAGATACAATTTCGACTTTGACTCTTTCTGTAGTTTTGATAAATTAATAATTGACGAGGAGGTAGCATGAACGAGAAGAAAAAGACCTTCCTACTGGGCGGGATAACCGGCCTCATAATAGGTGGAGTTGTAGCTCTTATATCCGCCCAGATGGTAGAGTCGACGGGGCAGCCTTCTTTTTGCGGTTCCTGCCACGAAATGAAACCGATGTACGAGAGCTGGGAAAGGGGACCACACGGCCCTCTTGGAAACAAGAGAGGAGCCGTCAGGGCAGCCTGTACAAGCTGTCACCTTCCCCACGATAACGTAGTCTCTTACCTCTTCACAAAAGGGCTATCAGGAGCAAGGGACTTCATGGGCCATATCTTCCACGGCGGCTATATGAACGACGCAGAACACTGGGTAGAGAAAAGGAAGGAAAGAAATCACTACGTTTTCGTTTCTAACTGTGAACACTGTCACGAGGCGCTTCCAGACAACATAATGCACCAAAAACTTAAAAGCGGAGAAATCCAGGGGAATTGCCTAACCTGCCACTGGTACGTCGGACACGGCTTTGATTTTGAGCAGAAGTTGAAGGAATTTTTTGGTAAGAAGGAAGGGGAACAAGGAGAGTAATAACTAAACAACGCTTTTGGGGAGGTGTAAAGTGAGAGTCAAAACGTTAGCTCTGCTGTCGGGCTTCCTGCTGGTAGGAAGCGCATCAGCAATGGCAGATCAACATCCGGTTCCTCCAAACGTTATCAAGAACATGCCACCTCAGCAGCAGCAGTGTAGAGTTTGCCACCAGCAGACAACTCCGAAAGTCTATCAGGAATGGGCTCACTCGAAACACGCTGTTGCCAACGTTAGGTGCTTCCAGTGTCACGGAACACTCGAGGACTTCCACAAGACTCCGCCTATTGATAAGTGTGCTGCCTGCCACTATCACGAAGTCGAAACAATGCAGAAAAAGACCCCCGGCTTTAAGTGCTGGACTTGCCACAACGAGCATATCTTTGAGTTCCACGGTAGTGGTGTAAAGAAAATTAAAACAGCAAAGGACTTTGGAGCTAAGTAAACAATTAAAAATTTTAATTGGAGGGCACGATGGGACTTGGAAGGAGAGACTTCCTCAAAAAGAGTGCTGCCTTAACAGCAGCTTCTCTGGTTGGAGTCAACCTTAAGATAAAGGCTGACGGAGTATCCCTCGAGGAAGCCAAGGCTGGGGAAAGCCTTGCTCAAATTCCCGAGGAGGTTAAGAACTCCCCCGCTTATAAGAAGGAAGGAAATGTAGAGTGGGTAAGGGGTGTCTGCCGTTTCTGCGGAACCGGTTGTAAGGTATGGCTCGGCCTCAGAAACGGAAAGCCGGCAATTATCCGCGGTGAGAAGAACTCCCAGATTAACTTCGGTTTCCTCTGCATGAAAGGAATGCTCTTTTACAAGCTCTTCAGGCATCCCGACAGGCTCACACAGCCCCTTTACAGGAAGAGCAAAAAGGAACCTTTCAAGCCAATTTCCTGGGACAAGGCTTTCGACATCATTGCCGATGAGATGATCAAAGCCATTAAGAAGGGCGAGTGGGGCCCGATGGGATGGACCGGAATTGCTTACTACGGTTCCGGTCAGGCTTTGACAGAGGAAACCTACCTCTTCCAGAAGTTCTGGAGGTGCCTCGGTTCCAACCACGTTGAGGGTAACCCGAGGCTTTGTATGGCATCTGCTGTCGGTGGATACCTGACATCCTACGGAACCGACGAACCCGCCGGTGGATTTGCCGATATTGACGAGGCAGATACCATCTTCATCATCGGTTCCAACACTGCCGAGTGTCACCCGATCGTTTACCGTCGTATTATGAAGCGTAAGCTCTCCAACCCTCAGGAGGTTATGGTTATTAACGTTGACCCGAGGGTTTCACCTACTTCTAAGATTGCAGACATTCACATGCAGTTTAAGCCCGGTACAGACCTTGCACTCCTTAACGCCCTTGCCCACGTTATCGTCAACGAAGGTCTTTATGATAAGGAATTTGTCGAGAAGTACTGTTCATTCCACATCTTCTCCAAAGGTAAGGACAAGGTTCCTCTTATAGGACATCAAGTTTCCTTCGAGGAGTATAAGAGGTTCCTCCAGAAGTACACTCCCGAATACGCCGCTGAAATCTGTGGCGGTAACATTACTCCCGAAATGATCAAGAAAGTGGCAAGGCGCTTTGCGAAGACAAAAGTCCTTTCCATCTGGACGATGGGTCTCAACCAGAGGACCCGCGGTGTATGGGTTAACAACCTCGTTACAAACCTCCACCTCTTAACAGGAAACATCTGTAAGGACGGTGCAGATCCGCTTTCCCTTACGGGACAACCCAACGCATGCGGTGGTGTTCGTGAGGGTGGAGGACTCTGTCACATCCTGCCCGGCCACAGGGTAGTTAAGAATCCCAAACACAGGGCTCAGCTTGAGAAGATCTGGGGCGTTCCCAAGGGAACGATTCCTCCGAAACCCGGTTACCACACAGTTAAGATGTTCTCTGCTATCTCCTACACCGAAGAGGATAGAAGAAGGTTCCCGGGACTTAAGCCCATCCACTTCATCTGGGTTAACGAGACGTCTCCTCTCCAGTCTCTCCCCAACATGAGGAGGTTCAGGGAAGGATTTGCAAGGGATGACGTATTTGTCGTCGTTACAGACATCTTCCCCACAAGGACTTCTGAGCTTGCAAACATGATACTCCCCTGTGCATTCCACTTTGAAAAGACGGGAGTCTACGGTTGTACAGAACGTCGCTCCCAGCTCACTCCGAAGGCCGTTAAGGCTCCGGGACAGGCAATGCCCGAGCTATGGATGCTCGTTAAGCTCGGTCAGGTACTCGCCAAGAAGCTCAAGAAGGAGAGGGATCCGAAGCTCCGCGCAAGGGCAAAGGCCGTTTACCAGTGCGTAGCTCCGTTTATTGAGGCTGCCGAGAAAGATCCTTGGTACCTCCTTGCCAAGAAGGTTTGGGAGGAATACGCAGGAAAAGTTACAAAAGGAAGGGACTCCACCCTTGCAGGTGCTACTTATGAAGTTCTCCTTGAAAGGCCCGACGGTGTTCAGTGGCCTGCACCTACTGTTGAGATTGCAAGAAAGGGTGGAACAAGGAGAAGGTTCGTTGTCGGGAAAGATCCACTTGCTACGGAGTTTGTTAAGAAACACGGTCTCAAGGGCTGGAAAGTCGTTGATTACGGACACCTCCATAAAGATCACAAGTTCTGGATCTGGCTCAGGCCTTACAAGGGTCCTGCCGAGCCGCCAGATGCAGAGTATCCGTTCTACCTCTCCACGGGAAGGGTTATCGACCACTGGCATACTGCTTCAATGACCGGTCGTATTCCCGAACTTATGATGGACTACCCGACAGCTTGGGTTGAAATCCATCCCAAGGATGCTCAAAGGCTCGGAATTCAGCCCGGTGACCTCGTTCTCGTTGAAACACGCCGCGGTAAGAACATCCTTCCCGCCAGAATCTCCACCGAAGAAGGCCCGATGGAGGGAATGGTCTTCGTTTACTGGTACGATCAGGATAAGGACAGGATGATCAACTTCTGTACCATCGATGCCTTCGACCCCGGTTCCAAGCAGCCCGAGTTTAAGATCTGTGCTTGCCGCATTAAGAAGTACGCTCCCGCAAGACCACTCAAGTCTTTCTTGGTCAAGATGGAAAAGGTCGGCGGCGGCTACAAGCACAACTCCGAAATCGATCCGAAAGAAGCTCATCCTTACCTCGGATAATCTTGAAAGGAGGGGGCAAGTCCCCCTCCTTTTTATTTACCCCTTATATTCAAGTTCCAGAATATAATTTCAGTATAGGAGTGTGATATGCCGATCGTAAGTTGTGTAGTTACCGCTGAACCGGACAAGGGATTTCAAGTAGAAAAGGCCTTGATGGAAATTCCGGGAGTTGAAGTCTACGGTGGCGAGTTAAAGGAAGAAGAAAACGCTTACTACATAATTGTAGTTCTGGACGGAGAAAGGTACGAAGACCTTGAGAGAATGGAACACCAGATCAGAGAGATAGACGGAGTTCTCCAGCTTGCCGTAGTTGAAGCCCATTTCCTGGATGAATTTGAGAAAATTGAAAAGGGGGAAATCATCCCTCAAAATCCATTCCACGGCTTAAAGAAAGCCGAGAAAATCGCAGAGAAAATGTGGCTCGGAGAAGACGAGGATGAAAAAGGAAAGGAAAACTGAAACCCGCAGAGAATTCCTGAAAGTTACCCTCGGCACTTTTATGGCCGGATTCCTTTCTTCCTGTGACCTATCGAGGTTTAAAAACCCGAAGACGATGATCAAAAGTCCTATAAGAACGAACATCCTGAGACCTCCGGGAGCAGTCCCTGAAGAGTACTTTGCTCAGAAGTGCATACGTTGCGGAAGGTGCGGTGAAGTCTGTCCTTATCACTGTATAAAGTACTTTGACGTTAAAAACGGCGGAGTATTTTCCGGAACACCTTACATTGACGTTATGGAAAAACCTTGCTACCTCTGTATGAAGTGCGTTTACGTTTGTCCCACCGGCTCTCTCGTACCTTGCGCCAAAGAAGAAGTAAGAATGGGCGTTGCCGTTATCAACAGGCAGGTCTGCGTAACATGGCAGCAGGAAAAAACGGGGCTTATGTGCAAAACCTGCTTTAACGTCTGCCCGTTCTCCGGAATTGCAATAAAAATAGACCACGACTTCAGGCCTTACATAGTTGAAGAAAACTGTACCGGTTGCGGTATATGCGCTTACTCCTGCATTGCCGACCAATACCCGGAAAACAACGGCCAGAAGGCCATAAGAATAGAACCGATTAAGTGGAAGAAAATTAAGGAAATTAAGCTCGAAGACATAAAGAAATCGTAAAGAGGTAGTAGCCGTGGCAAAGAGAAGCTTCTGGAAAAGGATAACAATCTGGCGCTATGCCTTTCTAACAGCCTGCTTCTTAACGGTAGTTATCAACCCATTTCTCAACTACCACTACGACATTAACCTGGTTCAGGGCTGGTTCCAGTCTCTCGGAGTCGGCAACCTCTGGGTAGTTTCGCCCCTTGAGGGGATTGAATCAATACTCACAGCAAAGTTCTTCTACATGCCTTCCTTAGTCGGTATGGTCATACCCGTTACCCTCGCCTTCCTGATGGGAAGAGTTTTCTGCAGCTGGATGTGTCCGATTGAGTTTCTCTCCCTGCTGACAGACAAAATCCTCGGCCTTATTCCTAAATGGGGAAGCAAGCTTAAATACAGGAAAGATTTAATAAGGCTTTCGAAACGTGCTTTATGGTTTACCCTCGTTGCCGAACTTATGGTTACAATGATGGTCGGATACCCGATGTTCGTCTGGTGGTCTCCTCCGGGGCTTGTCGGAAGGGAGACGATGTTCTACGCCTTCTACAAAGTCATTACTGTTGAAGTTTGGATTGTCGTCATAGTTCTTCTCTTGAACCTGCTTACGAGAAGGTTTTTCTGTCGTTACCTCTGCCCACTGGGAGCAGTACTTGCCCTTATCGGAAAGAGGAGGCAGCTGGTTATAAAGTACGATGCTGCGAAGTGCGTGGGCTGCAAAGTCTGCGATACAAGGTGTCCGATGGGAATTAAACCGAGCGTCGGAGAAAGTCAAACGGTTTACTGCTGGAACTGTGCCGAGTGCGTGGATGCCTGTCCGACGGATGCTCTCAAATTCGTCTGGAGGGACAGCGGTTTTATAAGGCTCTCGCCTCCAGTAAAGCTTAAGGAAGATTAAAAACTTATAATCGTTTGACACTTTTAATGGGATTTTATAAATTGAAATCGCACAACCAAGCTTCAGGAGGTAAGGGATGAGAAAAGTATTGGGAGCTTTTGCAGTAGCAGCCCTCCTTTCCGCACCGGCTATGGCCGGCGTCTGGGAAACTCAGTGTGCCGGATGTCACAACGGTGCAATGGCTCCAAACAAAGACCAGCTCAAAGCAAAGTTTAAAACTGCAAAGGCTTTTGTAAAGGCTGCTCAAAACTCAACTAACCCAATGATGGCTGCTTTCAAGAGCAACGTTAAAGCTCTTCAAGATGCAGCTAAGGAAATTTACGGCAAGTAAACTTTCCGGGGGATTTCCCCCGGTTTAATTCCCATATCCTGTAAAGTCCCCTGAAAATAAGGTCTTTTACAACCCTTCCTTCGATTTTCACAGAACCGGCAAAACCCCCGGTAACGAGCACGGGCAGGTTAAACCTTTCCTTAACTTTCCCGACGGCACCCGAAACCATAAGCGTTATCCCGGCCATAATTGACTCTTCTGTTGACTTTCCGGGAAAATCAACCTGACGAAATTCCCCTAACCTGGGGAGCTTGCTCGTCCTCTCCGAAAGACAATCGATGGACATACCTATTCCGGGCAGTATTGCCCCTCCTTCGAACCTCCTGTCAACTATTAGATCTATTACGGTAGCCGTTCCCATCATCACAACTATTGAACTCTCATAGAAATCAAGACTTCCACAGGCGGCAGCTATCCTGTCAGCTCCGAGGGACTGTGGAGATTTATAACTTATAGTTATGGGAAGTCTCAGTTCTGGAGAAACTATTAGAGATGAGGGAATCTCCTTTTCAATTACGTCACTCAAATCAGCAACTACAGAGGAAACGACGAGTTCTTTTCCCGTTATTCTATTAATAAGGAGATCCGGGGTTTCCTTTACCCTTGCCGTATCAAGCTCAAAAACAACTTTAAAACCTTTCTCCCCTTTAACTACAACCTTTGTCAGGGTATTCCCGATGTCAATAAGCAGGGGATTCATGTCCGGTACTCTGCGTTTATTTTCACGTAGTCGTAGGTAAGGTCACAGGTTAGGTATTCAAAAGAAGCAGTTCCCAGGTTAAGCCTTAACTCAACTTCAATTTCACGGTTTTCCGTCATGTAACGGTGGACTTCCTCTTCCGAAAAATCTGCCCTTCCTCCCTTAAACAGGAGAAAATCCCCCATGTAGAGTTCCAGCTTCTCCTCCTCTATCCCGGTTCCGGCCGCTCCGGCAGCCGCAACGATTCTTCCCCAGTTAGGGTCGCAGCCGAAAAGGGCTGTCTTTACGAGGGGCGAAAGGGCCACTTTCCTGGCTACAGCCCTCGCCTGCTCCCCGGTTCTTGCCCTCGTAACTTTGATTCTCAAAACCTTTGTAGCTCCTTCTCCGTCACTCACTATTTGATAGGCAAGGTCTTTCATTACTTCCGTCAACAGCGATTTAAACTCCTCAAACTGCTCTTCCTCCAGTTTTCCGGACCTCCCGGTAGAGAGGAGAAAAACGCAGTCGTTGGTACTCATATCTCCGTCAACAGTTATGGCGTTAAATGAAACGTCAACCGACTCTTTTAGAGCTTCATTGAGAAGCTCCCTGTCAACAGAAACATCGGTAGCAACAAACGCAAGCATCGTTGCCATTGCCGGATCAATCATCCCGGCACCCTTTGCAATCCCCCCGATGACAAAACCGCTTCCCTCTCTAAATGCAACTTTCGGGAAAGTGTCCGTTGTCATTATTGCCCTTGCGGGCTCTTCCCCTTTCGCTTTTCCCAGATTTGAAACCGCTTCTGCAATTCCCTTTCTAACCCTATCCATCGGTAAAGGTTCTCCGATTACCCCGGTAGATGCAACGAGGAATTTCCCTTTTCCCGTAAGCTGAGAAGCGAGTTTAGACATTTCTACAGCATCTGCTATTCCCCTTTCTCCCGTACAGGCGTTGGCGTTTCCGCTGTTTGCAACTATTCCGGAAATTTTCCCTTTTATTTCTTTACTTACCTTTATCGGAGCCGCCTGTACATCGTTCGTAGTAAAGACAGCTGCAAACTCCGCCGGTCTTTCGGTCACTACAAGAAGGACGTCCGGCCTATCCAGCTCTTTCTCCGTTTTCTTTATCCCTCCGAATCCCACTCCGCAGAGTATTCCCGGAACTTCTGCTATTCCTTTCTTCATACCGGCTCTCCAGTTTCTTTCTTTTTCCTATATTCAGTTTAACACAGGAAATACCAGGCCCGGAGGAACTTTGAAGTTTAAAAAGGCAAAAGATATTGTATCCGAAAGATTGAAAGAAGAAGGAATCAGAAGGCCGAAACTCTTTCTAAAACCCGGAAGAGGAGACTTCATAAACAGGTTGGCCTACCACCTTGTTAAGGGAAGGTTCGGAATTTTAAGGAAAGAGGAGATTGCCGAAGGTATAAGACCCGGAAGGGTCATAGATAACTCTTCAGGTGTTGAGTGGCTTGCTTTCTCCGGAAATGTTGAAGCAGATGCAGCAGTAGTCAAAGGGAAAGGAAGTATCAACCTGTCTTCGGTAAAGTTTTCGTTTCCGCACTTCGCCGTCGATTTCTCCCTTTTTGAGAAGCTCATACCTTCGGAACAGAAAAGCCTCCTTGTTCAGGTTGAAATAGCCCATTCAACAGTCAAAGACTACTTTACCCCGGAAAACTTCATGCTTACATCCGTTTCAGACAGGGCAGAAAGAGCAATCAGGAAGTTCTTCAAAGGAAGGGTAAACATTTCCCTTCACAGGGATTTCCCATTCTCAGACAACATTATAGTCCTCGATCCCTCGGCCGAAAAGGAGTTTACCCACGAAGAGGTAACCCCCAAAACGGTAATCGTCGTGGGAGGAATCGTAGATAACAGCGTAAGACTAAAAGGGTCCACCAGGAAAATACTCCCTCACTTTAAGCACAGGAAAATTACCTATAAAGGTGTAGTAGATGCCGTTCCGGACAGGATAAACGAAATTGTTAAGATTGTATGTGACTACCTGACTTCCGAAGAGGAGCTTCACTCGGTCGTTAGGAGACACATGACAAGGGATTCAAAGTTAAGGTTTTTAAGGAATTACCTACAAAACTCCGTTCAGAGGTTCCTATGGAAGGGAGAACTTATCAGAGGCATTCCGCTTGAAGAATACAATCACCTAAAGGAAGAGCTTGAGCTTTCTGAATTCTTCTTCAGGAAAGCAGCAAGGCACGTCAGCGGCTTTATGGTCTTTAAACCTTCTCTCCTTAAGAGGGTTACGGGAGAAACGGAAAAAAGGGGAAAAAAGATTTACATACTATCGGAGTTAAAGGATGAAGACATTGTCTTACAGTATCCTTGATACCATAGGCAATACGCCCCTCATCAGAGTCGAAATAGAAGGCGTTGAGGTCTTCCTAAAGCTCGAGTTTTTCAATCCGGGCGGTTCCATAAAAGACAGGGTTGCCAAGGCAATAATTGAAAAGGCTGTTGAAAAGGGAGAGTTAACGAAAGAAAAGGCCGTTATCGAGGCCACAAGCGGCAACACCGGCATAGGTCTTGCCCTTGTCTGTTCGGCCTTGGGCTTTAGGTGCGTCATCGTAATGCCAGAAAACATGAGCGAGGAGAGGAAAAAGGTACTGAAAGCCCTTGGTGCAGAGCTTATACTGACTCCGGCCGAGGAAGGAATCCCCGGGGCAGTAAAAAGGGGTGAAGAGCTTGTAAGAGAATCTCCCGACAAGTTCTTCCCGGCCAGACAGTTTGAAAACCCCGCAAACCCGGAAGTTCACTACAGGACTACAGCGGTTGAAGTTCTTTCCCAAATGGGAAAAGTTCCGAACCTATTCGTTGCGGGAATAGGCACCGGCGGAACGTTTACGGGAATGGCGAAGCGATTTAAAGAGGTCAATGAAAAGTGCCTGTGTATCGCGGTGGAACCCGAAGAGTCAGCCGTTCTATCAGGAAAGAGTCCCGGCCTCCACTCCATTCAGGGCATAGGAGCGGGCTTTATACCGCCCATTCTCGACAGGAGCTTAATTGATATGGTTAAAACTGTATCCTTTGAAGAATCCAAGTATTACGCAAGGCTCCTTGCCAGGGAATTCGGAATTTTCTGCGGAATATCCGCCGGAGCCAACGTCGCTGCTGCATTAAAGGTTGCAAGGGAAAAGGGGATATCAAAACGGGTTGTTACTGTGGTTCCCGACACCGGGGAACGTTACCTTAGCACAGATCTGTTCTCCTAAGGTGCTCCTATGGAAATAAGACGGATTGAAGGCATCATCCCGGTAGAAGGGCTGAACAGGGATCTTCCGCTAAAGCTGGAGAACTTCTCTTACTATGACATGAAAAAGCTATTATCAACAGTCACTTCGGGAAGCTCAAAAAAGGACGTCAGTGAAGAATTAGAGTCCTTGCTTATAAAAGCAACTTTCCTCGGCTATACCCCGGAAGGCAAGGCCAAGCTGAAGTCGGGAAAACTTATACTAATTGCCGACGTAAAGGTTGATAGAGAGTTCCGGGAAGGAGAAGAACTCCTCTTAAAACTTGAAAATACTTCTCCGAAAATAGAACTTTCCGTAGTAAAAACCGAACAGAAGCCCCGGAAGCTACTGGAAACGCTCAGGGAGTTTTTGCCAAAACAGCAGCCGGAATTAACCGAACTATCAAAGTTTTTAAACAAGGAAGTACTTTCATACCTTCAAAAAATAGCAACGAAGAGATTTCCCGAACTAAAGGAAAACCTACCGGCTTTTCTTCCTTCCAAAACTGCTGTCCCTTCACCCTTCCACTTACTGGCTCTGCTTATGCTCCTCGAAGAATCAACCTTCCAGAAAGTCAGAGATAAACTGCCTCCCGGGACGAGGAAGGACGAAATAAACAAAGCCGTTGAAGAACTTATTGCCACCTACGCCCTCTTCGTAATCACCGGAATCGTTCTCTCTCCCGTCTATCTGAACGGAGAATTAAAGGGCAGAGCATACTTTAAAAAGGAAGAAGACATGGCCGCCGCTCTTGTTGAGTTAGAACTCAGCGAGGGAAAGTTGCTACTGCTTGTGAAGCTCCTGGGAAAGAACCTTTCCGTTGAACTTTTTACAGAAAGCCGGAAACTGAAGGAATCCTTAAACACGGAAGACTTAAAGAAGTTCTTGGCCGATAAAGGATTTAACCCGGTAGTCGTTAGATTTTCGGAAAAAAAGGAGTTTGAAGAGGAAAAGGAAAAATTCCTGAAGGGAAGCGAAAAGGGATTTACCGTTGATTTTTCGGCTTAGGGAGAAAAGCCGGGTAAACCTTTTGAAGCTCCTCTACAAATCGGAGATGGGACATCTCCTCCATCAGCTCGTAAGCCGTCCTTAAGTTAAGGGAAACTATAAAGCCATCCTCTCTTTCCGTAATCTTCAGGTACGGCTTCTCCACCATTATCCTGAACAGCTCTTCCTTAAAGGAACTGTCGGCAAAGAGGGTCATAACCCCGTGCTCTATCACGGAAAGGTGCCCCATTCCGACGACCCTCTTCACCAGTTCTGCCTGCTCTTCTTCCGAATAACGGGTGAGAAGCTCCTCTACAGGCAACCCCGAATAGCAGACCCGTGCTGCTGTCGCAACGGTCTGAAGGAGATTCTCCGTCACCGAGAGGAGCTTCACGCCCATTTAATACTTACCTTCATACTTGGCCAGGAATTTCTCTACCCTACCCCTGACTACTTTCTGCTTCTGAGTTCCGGTAAAGAACGGATGGCAAGCATTGCAAACTTCAACCCTGATTTCCGGGAACTTGGTAGACCTTGTAACCCAAGTATTTCCGCAGGCACAAATTACCCTAGTTTCCCTGTATTCCGGATGAATACCTTTTTTCATCTTGGGCCTCCTTGTATAATAGTCCGCCGTGCGACTGAGAAGTTTAGTTTACGCCCCGGCAGGTGTCAAGTGGACATAGCTTCCCTTACCCGTTTTGTTGAGGAGTCGGTAAATTTTCTAAAACAGCACCCCGAGCTTTCCTGCTCAATCGTTTTCCTGTGGGCTTTCCTCGAAACAGCCCTTATGCTGGGACTCTTCCTGCCGGCAGAAAAAGTTTTAATAGTGGCTTCACTCCTTGCATCAAAAGGAACGGTCTCTCCCCTCTCTTTTATAGCCTGCGGCTCCATAGGAACTTTCTTGGGTTATTCAGTCTCTTACTTTTTCGGCATCCTGCTGGGAGAAGAATTCCTCTTAAGGCTTCTAAAACGGCTTAAAGTCTCGAAAAAGGACTTTGAAAAAACAAAGAAGTTTGTGGAACAGAAGGGAGAGCTTTCCCTCGTCTTCGGAAGGTTCATCCCCGTTGTAAGGCCGATTCTTCCCGTAGTTATCGGGATATTCAAACCTCAATTTGGGAAATTCACCGTTTACAACGGCTTGGGAGCCGTTCTATGGATGACCTCCTACCTGTTACTGGGTAACTTGCTCGAAAAACTCTTTTCATTTATTATTAGCCATAAAGCTGTAAGTTTGGTCCTTTCGGTAATTCTCCTTGCACTCTTCGTAGTTTGGAGAAAGTATGGAAAGAATAAGGAACTGTTTTGAAAAACTCAGCTCAAGGGGAGAAAAACCCCTCATAGTCTACGCAACGGCCTGCGATCCGGACTGCCGCCGTTCCCTGGATGTCTTTAAGCTCATCCTCGAGTATGCCGATATGGTAGAAGTGGGAATGCCCTTTTCCGACCCGCTGGCAGACGGTCCAACTATCCAGAAAGCCCACGAAAGGGCACTGGCGGCGGGAGCAAATACCCGTAAGGTTTTGGAACTGGTCGAGAAGCTCAGAGAATTTGCTCCCCAAAAACCGATCATACTCATGGGATACTACAACCCCATATTTGTATACGGAGAAGAGAGATTCATAAGGGATTCGGCCTCTGCAGGTGTTGACGGCTTTATAGTTCCGGACCTTCCTCCGGAGGAAGGAGAGGACTTTTCAAGGAAGGTTAAGTCCATGAAGCTATCCCCCGTCTTCTTGGCTGCTCCCACAAGCACGGATGAGAGGGTAAAGAAAATAGGGGAAGTAACCGGCGAGTTTATTTACTACGTTTCCGTAACAGGAATAACGGGGGAAAGAGACTCCCTGGCCTTCAAAGAAGTAGAGAAAGATATTCAGAGGATAAAAAGAATTTCGGGAAAGAGAACAGTCGTCGGTTTCGGCATCTCAAAACCGGAACACATAAAGCAGATGTATAATTCTCCAGATGGCTTCGTTGTAGGAAGCGCTGTCGTAAGGAGAGTAGAAAACTGGGACATTGAGGAACTGAAAGAACTCCTTAAAGGACTTAAAGCGGCCACGAAAAGCTAAATTTTTGGAGGAACGTTATGTTCGGACTGGGAACGCAAGAACTTATAATTATCTTGGTAATCGCACTCCTCATCTTCGGACCGAAGAAACTTCCCGAGCTTGCCCGTTCTACCGGTAAAGCCATAAACGAGTTCAGGAAAGCCTCCTCAGGGATACTTGACGAAGAGGAAGAAAAGAAGTCGGAAAAGAGTGAAGGAAAGAAGGAAGAGAGCGTAGCAAAGGTCGAAAAAGCAGAAGAAGAGAAGGTTGAAAAAATAAAAGTTAAGGAATAAGCGTATAAGAGATGTCAAGAAGAGACCTCACCCCCGAGGAAGAACTTCCTGTTACGGAACACATTGAGGAACTGAGGCAGCGCCTTTTCCGTTCGTTTATTGCGGTAGTCATCGGTTTTGTTATCGCGTGGCCTTTTAAAAAGAAAATCCTCCTGTTTCTGGAAAAACCGCTTCCGGAACATCTACAAGGAAAACTGATATTCCTCTCTCCTCCGGAAGCCTTTTTCACGGCCCTTAAGGTTTCCTTTTTTGCAGGAATCCTCATCGCCCTTCCTTACGTCCTTTTTCAGGTCTGGAAGTTCATTGAACCGGGGCTTTACGAGCATGAAAAGAAATTCCTGCTTCCCTTTATGTTTGCCTCTGTCCTCTGTTTCTTCGCAGGAGCGGCATTTGCCTACTTTATCATCCTTCCCTTTGGTCTGAGGTTTCTCCTCGGGTTCATGGGAGACATCCTAACTCCGCAGATAACTATCGGGAGTTACATTTCTTTTGTGATACAAATGATCCTCGCTTTCGGCTTTGTATTTTTACTGCCCGTAGTTGTCTGGTTGCTTTCAAAGCTCGGAGTAATAAATTACATGATGCTCGAAAGGAACAGGAAATTTGCAGTTTTAACAATATTCGTCGTTGCAGCCCTTTTAACTCCACCTGACGCCTTTTCCCAAGTTATGATGGCCCTGCCCCTTTTAGCCCTTTACGAGTTAAGCATCTGGATCGCAAAAGCTGCGGGGGCTGAGGAAAGGGAAGAAGGCCTTAACGAATAAACTCTTTCGGAGGGAGCACTTAATGGCGGAAAATACCCTTGAAGGATTCACCATTGACGAGCTTCAGAAAATGAGCATCTTCGATCTAAGGAAGATTGCCAAGTCCCTCGGAATCGAAGTCAAGTCCGTAAAAAAGCAGGAACTTGTAAAGAAAATCCTTGAAAAAGATGCCGAGAAGAGGGGAGCCATATTCAGGGTGGGAGTTCTCGAAGTCCTGCCCGACGGGTTCGGCTTCCTGAGGTCGCCCGAGAACAACTACCTGCCCAGCTCCAACGACATCTACGTTTCTCCGTCTCAGATAAGGAAGTTCAACTTAAGAACCGGGGACACGGTTGCAGGGGAAGTAAGACCCCCCAAAGAGGGAGAGAAGTACTACGCCCTCTTAAAAGTTCACGCAATTAACTGGGAAGCACCCGACGTCGCCAAAAACAGGCCTCAGTTTGATCAGTTAACACCGCTCCACCCCACCGAGAGGTTCAGGCTCGAACACGATCCTTCCGAACTTTCTACAAGGGTTGTTGACCTGATCACCCCCGTAGGAAAAGGACAGAGAGGACTGATAGTCGCTCCCCCGAGGGCAGGAAAAACCGTTCTACTTCAGAAGATGGCCAATGCAATAAAGACAAACTATCCCGATACATACCTGATAATACTCCTCATAGACGAACGCCCCGAAGAAGTTACCGATATGAAGAGGAATACCCTGGCGGATGAGGTAATCTCATCAACATTCGACGAACCACCGGAGAGACACGCCCAGGTTTCCGAAATTGTTATAGAAAAGGCAAAGAGGCTCGTAGAGCATAAGAAAGACGTCGTTATACTCCTCGACTCTCTGACAAGGCTTGCAAGGGCATACAACACACTGACACCCCCCAGCGGTAAAATCCTGTCGGGAGGTATCGACGCCCACGCCTTCCATAAACCTAAGCGGTTCTTCGGAGCTGCAAGGAATATAGAGGAAGGGGGAAGCCTCACGATAATTGCAACAGCCCTTGTCGAGACGGGAAGCCGAATGGACGATGTTATATTCGAGGAGTTCAAGGGAACGGGTAACATGGAAATAGTCCTTGACAGGGCACTGGTGGAAAGGCGCATATTCCCGGCAATAAACATTCACAAATCGGGAACAAGGAAGGAAGAACTCCTCCTTTCCGAGTGGGAACTTAACAGGATATGGATACTCAGAAGGCTCCTCACGTCTATGTCACCGGTGGAAGCAATGGAGTTTCTCCTTGAAAAGCTCAGGAAGTATAAGACCAACGAAGATTTCTTAAAGGCGATGAACGCATGAGGGAACTCATTTACTACTCATTCTTAGAAAGTGCAGACCTTAAAAGGGCTTTTATAGAAGAAAACCGGGACAGAATTTACCGCGTATTCTTAGAGGTAGCCCAAAGAATTAAAAACGGAAACAAGCTCCTCCTGTGCGGCAACGGGGGATCAGCCGCAGACTGTCAGCACATAGCGGCAGAGCTTGTCGGAAGGTTTTCCATTGAGAGGAGGGGTCTACCGGCAATTGCGCTAACAACAGATACCTCAATCTTAACCGCCGTTGCTAACGATTACTCCTTTGATAGAATATTTGAAAGGCAGGTTGAAGCCCTCGGTAAGGAGGGCGATGTTCTCATAGGAATAAGCACAAGTGGCAATTCGAAAAACGTCATAAGAGCCGTGGAAAAGGCAAAGGAGATGGGAATACTGACCGTCGGATTCCTCGGTAAAGACGGAGGAAAACTGGCATCAATGGTTGACCACCCGTTCATCGTCAAGAGTTTCTCCACCCCGAGAATCCAAGAGGTGCACATAACCCTCGGCCACGTCCTCTGTGACTTCATAGAGAAATTCCTCTTTTCCTACCAGGAATACTTCCCTCCCTTCGGGGAGGGAGAAGACCGCTAAGCCAAAACCCTGATAAAATTTCCTCCAATTCCCCCGAAAAATCACTGCGGAGGTTTCTGATATGAAAATCGGAAAAGCCATTAGAATGGAGAGAATTATAAACAGGGAAACGGGCAACACAGTCATCATTCCCATGGATCACGGAGTCTCCATGGGCCCCATTCCCGGAATCATAAACATCAGGGAATCAATAGATAAGGTGGCAAACGGAGGGGCCAACGCAGTAATAATTCACAAAGGCCTTGTAAGGCACGGACACAGGAAAAGGGGAAAAGACGTGGGACTTATCGTTCACCTATCGGCAAGCACAGCCCTTTCCCCTAAACCTAACTCTAAGGTTCTTGTCTGTACGGTGGAGGAAGCGATAAAGCTCGGAGCCGACGGAGTATCCGTCCACGTCAACCTCGGAGATATCAACGAGGATAAAATGCTTGAGGACTTCGGGAAAGTATCGGAAAAGTGCCTCGAATGGGGAATGCCCCTCATCGCCATGATGTACGCCCGCGGAGAACACATAGAAAATCCCTTCGATCCCGATACGGTTGCCCACTGTGCGAGGGTGGCAGCAGAACTTGGGGCAGACATAGTAAAAGTTGCCTACACCGGAGATCCGGAAACCTTCGAAAAGGTCACCCAGGGATGTCCCATTCCTGTGGTCATAGCAGGCGGACCCAAGATGAACAACGATATGGAAATCCTCGAAATGGTAGAAGGAGCAATGAAAGCGGGGGCGAAAGGCGTCTCCATAGGAAGAAACGCCTTCCAGCACGAAAACCCGGAGAAAATAGTGAGGGCAATCGCCGCAATAGTGCACGAAGGAAAGAGCGCAAAAGAAGCCGCTTCTTACCTGGAGTAGCCCCGGGCTGCTCCTACTTTTCGGCGATTTCCCTCCTGTAAGCCTCAAAAGAGAGCTTCAGCCTGCTAAAGTCATCGGAAGGGAAGCTCTCGAGAACGGCGGACAGGAGTGTTATTGCCACCATAGCCTCAGCAACAACGGCGGCCGCAGGGACAGCGCAGACATCAGACCTTTCAACGGAAGCTTCAAAGGGATCTTTTGTGGACAGGTCAACGCTCCTCAAAGGCCTGTAGAGCGTAGGAATAGGCTTCATAACGGCCCTCAAAACTATGGGCTCTCCGTTTGTCATTCCTCCTTCAAGCCCTCCCGCCCTGTTAGTTTCCCTGTAAAAGCCTTTCCCGGGCGAGTAGAATATCTCATCGTGAACAGCCGAACCGGGAAGGTTTCCGGACTTAAACCCGAGGCCTACCTCAACACCCTTTATAGCCTGAATCGACATGAGGGCTTGAGCAAGCTTTCCGTCAAGCCTCCTGTCCCACTGAACGTGGCTTCCTATTCCGGGCGGCATGCCGACGGCAAAAACGGTAAAAGTCCCGCCCAAACTTTCCCCCTCCTTTCTGGCCACGTCTATCTCCTCCTTAAACCGAGCTTCAAGCTCTTCATCCTCAACAGGTATCCTGACCTCCGAACTTTCGGCTCTCCTGAACCTTTCGAGGAGATCCATCCTTTCGATAAGCTCCTCCGGAACCGAAACTCCGCCTATGGAGTTAACGTAACTGCCGATCTCAATACCCAAACGCCTGAGCACATCCTTACACAAAGCACCGGCGGCGACTCTACCCGCCGTCTCGCGGGCAGAGGAGCGTTCCAGAACGTTCCTCACGTCATCAAAGCCGTACTTGAGAACTCCGGGAAGGTCTGCATGACCGGGGCGGGGCCTCGTTACCCTTTTTTCTTCCGGAAGACCTCCCGGCTCAGGCTTCATAATCTCCTTCCAGTTCTTATAATCCCTGTTCCACACGGCCATAAGTATGGGAGAACCGAGCGTCCTTCCCAGCCTCACTCCCGATAAAAACTCAACCCTATCTTTCTCTATCTTCATCCTGCCGCCGCGGCCGTAACCTGACTGTCTGCGGCGAAGCTCATTGTTTATAAACTCAAAATCGACCTCGAAGTTCGCCGGTATACCCTCTAAATAAGCAAAAATTCCCTTTCCGTGGCTCTCCCCAGCGGTAAAGAACCTTAACATCACTCCTCCTTAGCTTTTGTCCCGAAAGTATAATCCGAATTTGACACTTTTCCAAAGAGGAATATATTTTCTACCGCAAGTGGCGACGTGGCTCAGGTGGTTAGAGCGGGCGGCTCATACCCGCCAGGTCGGTGGTTCGACTCCACCCGTCGCCACCATCTTTCCTATAATCTCTCCTATGATAAAGCCGAAAGTTTGGAAAACTATAAAGAAATTCCGCCTTATTCCGCCCCATTCAAAGATTCTCGTGGGCTTATCCGGCGGTCCCGATTCCGTAACCCTCCTCCATGTCCTGCTTTCACTGAGAGAAGAACTCGGCATCAGCGTAGCCGCCGTCCACGTCAACCACATGCTGAGGGGAGAAGAATCGGAAAGGGATGAAGCTTTCTGCAGGGAACTGTGCAGGAAATGGGGAGTAGAGCTTTTTGTAGAAAAAGTCAACATACCCGTAATCTCCGAAGGAAGGAATGTTGAGGCAGTAGCGAGGAGGGAGAGATACAAGGCTTTTGAAAGGGTATTAAAAGCGTGGGGAGGAAACCTGATCGCCGTTGCTCATACAGCCAGCGACCTCGTAGAAACGATCATTCTCAACATATCAAAAGGAACCGGCCTCAAAGGGCTGAGAGGATTTCTACCGAAGAGGGGAAACATCGTAAGGCCGCTTTTCGAAGTTACGAGGGAAGAGGTCGAAAGCTATGTAAAGGAACACTCTCTGCCCTTTATCATTGATAGCTCCAACTACTCGCTGAACTTTGAAAGAAACCTGGTAAGGGTCAAGGTTGTCCCGGAACTGAAACGGCTTAATCCATCCTTAGAGCTTGCTTTCCTGAGGACGGCCTCAATCATAAGGGAAGTGGAAGACTTTATCTCCCAAGAGGTATCCTCTATGGTTTCCGGATTCTCCAAAGGTGAAAGGTTCTGCATTCCTCTGGAAGAGGCAAAAGCTCTTCATCCCTACATACTCTCAGAGGTCATCAGGGAGGCCTACAGGAAAATTTCCGGGAGGGAACTTTCATTTCGAAAACTCTCTACGGTGCTCTCATTCCTAAGCTCGGAAGGGTTTAAAAAGTTCACCCCCCACACCGGCTACATCATCTACAAAGATCAGCTTTCCATCTGCATCGAAAAGGAAAAGGGAAAAGAAGCGTTCTCATTCGAAGTTAAAGACCTACCGGCAACCGTTGAGACCCCGGCGGGAAAATTGGTATTTGAGCTCGGGAAGGGAACTCCTATCCTTCCGATATCAGACTTTCAGGAGAAAGGTATAATCGTCAGGAATCGAAAGCCGGGAGACAAACTCCTTTCGGGAAAATCGTTAAAGGAGCTGCTGATAGAGAAAAAGGTTCCTGCCCTTGAGAGGGACAGGATCCCCCTTGTTATCTCCGGAGGAAAGGTAGTTTACGTGCCCGGAATCTACAGTCCAGCCGGCGTTGAAGGAAACTTTGTCGGAGTGAGGTTCGAAGGTGAAATTGAAGGTTTTGATCGACGAGATAAGGCTAAAGAAGAGGATTGAAGAACTTGCAAAGGAGATATCTAGAGAATTTGAAGGAGAAATCGTAACGGTAATCTCAGTTCTGAAGGGAGCTTTTATATTCACGGCCGACCTGGTAAGGCTTTTAAAGTGCGAAACGGTAATTGACTTCGTCAGAGTAAAGAGCTACAGCGGAAGTGAAAAAGGGAAGGTTGAGCTAATTTACCAACCGGAACTTGATCTCAAGGGCAGGAAAGTCTTAGTAGTGGACGACATATTTGACACCGGGGAAAGCCTCGGGCTTGTCTTAAACTCAGTCAAGTCAAAGGGAGCTTCCGTTGTCAAATCTTGCGTGCTACTTGACAAGGAAGTGCCTAAATTAACGGACATCAGGCCTGACTTCGTAGGCTTTAAGATCCCCGATCACTTTGTCGTCGGTTACGGATTAGATTTAAACGAGATTTACAGGGATCTCCCCTATATAGGTTACTTTGAATAACGGAGACAGAGGATGGATAAGATGAAGGAAATAGGAAAAAGTTTAGCCCTTTGGCTGGCAATAGCCTTGATGATTATCCTTGCCTTTAACTTCTTTAACTCCAAGCAGTTTAAAACAAACGTTGAACCTTTCTCAACGTTTATCCAGCAGGTAGAAAAGGGAGAGGTCGAGAAAGTCGTAATTCAGGGACAGAAGGTCATCGGAGTAACAAAGGAGGGGCTTCCCTTTGAGACCTACCTGCCGCCCGGATATAACGATATAGTAAAGAAAATGGCCGAAAAGGGAGTTGAAATAAACGTTAAGCCCGAAGAGGGGAGCCCTTGGTACATAACAGTTCTGGTCTCCTGGCTTCCCATGATCTTCCTCATTCTTCTGTGGCTCAGCATGATGAGGCAAATGAGCGCAGGGAGCAATAAAGCCCTTTCTTTCGCGAAAAGCAGGGCAAAGGTCTTCATAGACAACAAGCCCAAAGTAACCTTTAAGGACGTAGCGGGAATAGACGAAGTTAAGGAGGAAGTCTCCGAAATTGTGGATTTCCTTAAAAATCCCAAAAAGTATCAGCAGCTCGGAGGAAGAATCCCTAAAGGCGTACTGCTTGCGGGAGCACCGGGAACGGGGAAAACCCTGCTGGCAAAGGCAATAGCCGGTGAGGCAAACGTTCCGTTCCTATCCGTAAGCGGGTCAGAGTTCGTCGAAATGTTCGTCGGAGTCGGAGCTTCAAGGGTAAGAGACCTTTTTGAGCAGGCCAAAAGGCACGCTCCCTGCATCGTTTTCATCGATGAAATTGACGCCGTCGGAAGGAAAAGGGGAGCCGGCTTCAGCGGCGGCCACGATGAAAGGGAACAGACCCTTAACCAGCTCCTGGTAGAAATGGACGGTTTTGAAAGCTCCGACGGGATAATCGTAATAGCGGCGACAAACAGGCCCGACATCCTCGATCCGGCCCTTTTAAGGCCGGGGAGGTTTGACAGGCAAATCCACGTTCCGCTTCCCGACGTCAAAGGAAGGCTTGAGATACTCAAGATACACACAAAAGACAAGCCGCTGGCCGAGGACGTTGATTTAGAAGTTATAGCCCGCTCAACCCCCGGATTCTCGGGCGCCGACCTTGCAAACATAGTCAACGAAGCAGCCCTCATAGCAGCCAGGAAGAACCACGGGAAAATTACCATGGAGGACTTTGAGGAAGCCAAGGATAAGGTTACTATGGGAATTGAAAGAAAAAGTATGGTCTTATCGGAGAAGGAGAAGGTTACTACCGCATACCACGAGGCCGGCCACGCCCTCGTTGCCAAGCTCCTACCCAATGCCGACAAAGTCCATAAAGTTACCATAATCCCGAGAGGAAGGGCACTCGGAATTACCCAGCAGCTCCCCGAGGAGGATAGGTACACGTACACAAAAGAATACCTTCTCGACAGGCTCGCCGTGCTCTTCGGCGGAAGAGTCGCAGAAGAGCTTGCCCTCGGAACCATATCCACAGGAGCCGGGAACGACATAGAAAGGGCAACGGAAATAGCCCGTAAGATGGTTGCAGAATGGGGAATGAGCGAGAAAATAGGCCCCATCGCCGTCAGGATTAAAGAACACTTTGGAGAACCCACCGAGCTTGTGAGTGAAGACCTGAAGAGGTTAATAGACAAGGAAGTAAAGAGAATAATAAACGAAACCTACCAGAGAACTAAAGAACTACTATCTGCAAACATGGAAAAGCTTGAAAACCTCGCAAGGGCGCTTCTTGAGAGGGAAACCTTAACCGGAGAGGAAATAGACAAAGCTATAAACGGAGAACTGCTTTCAAGGTCAAACGACAACGAACCCCCTGAAAAACCGGGAGGGGAAGAGAAAAAGTCGGGCGAAAGGAAAGAGGAAATAGGAGGACTTGGACTTAATCCACAGCTGGAGGCCTGAAGTTGGCTTTTGATAGGGATAGAATCGAGAGGGCTGTAAGGGAAATACTCCTGGCAATAGGAGAAGACCCCGAGAGGGAGGGTCTTAAAGAAACCCCCAGAAGGGTAGCAAAGATGTACGAGGAAATCCTCTCGGGGTATTCGGACTCTCCCGAAAACCACATGGTTCTCTTCAGCGAAAAGTATGATGAGATGATAATCGTCAGGGATATCCCTTTTTACTCAATGTGTGAACACCACATGCTTCCCTTTTTCGGAAAGGCCCACGTTGCTTACATACCGGGGGATAACAAAGTAACCGGTCTTTCAAAACTTGCCAGGATAGTGGACGTTTACGCAAAGAGGCTTCAGCTTCAGGAGAGGATGACAGAACAAATCGCTTCTGCAATAATGGGAAAGCTCAACGCAAAAGGCGTTATGGTAGTGATTGAAGCACAGCACCTCTGCATGATTATGAGGGGCGTTAAGAAACCCGGCTCTTTTACAGTTACCAGTGCCGTAAAGGGAATAATGAGAAAGGAACCTACCAGAACGGAAGCTCTATTCCTGATAAAGGGTGGGAGATGAAAAAGCTCCTCGCATTAATCCTAACGCTCAGCCTTTTTTCCTGCTCTTCACTTCTCGGTAACAAGAAGGACCAAAAGCCAAGGCCGCAACCTCCGCCACCGCCTCCTCCGGTCAAGAAACCGACCAAAGAAGAGAAGGCAGAAGGCTACTATGAACTTGGAGTTGCCTACCTAAAAATGGGAGAGGTTCCTCTCGCCCTTAATTACTTCTTCAAGGCTAAGAAATTAAAGCCCGACGATCCAAAAATATACAACGGAATAGGCGTAGCCTTTATGAGGAGGGGAGACCTCCAAAGGGCGGAAGAATACCTCAAAAAAGCCATATCCCTAAAGAAAAACTTCTCCGAAGCCTACCTTAACCTCGGGCTCCTCTACGAGCAGAAAGGGGACTTTAAAAAGGCAAGGGAGTTCTACAAAAAAGCCCTCAGCAATCCCCTCTACCTTACTCCCGAAGTTGCCTACTACAGGCTTGCACTGCTCGACGAAAGGGAAGGAAATGTTAAAAACGCAAAGAAAAACTTAATACTTGCAATACGGAACAACTCAGATTACGTCCCCGCTTACTTGGAACTTGCAAAACTCCTCGAAGCAGAAGGAAAGCTGGACGACGCCCTGGACATATACTACCACCTGATTTCTCTCTACCCCGAGCTTCAACCGCCCTACTGCGCCGTGGGCAGAATTCTGAAGGAAAAAGGAAAAACAAAGAGGGCGGTAAAATACCTCAGGAAGTGCATAAAGTTAAATCCTTCTTCAAAACTTGCCGCACGGGCAAAAAGAGAACTAGAGGAGTTGAATGAAGAAGCTCCTTAACTTCCTGATAGCCCTATTCGGAACAATAACCCTGATTTCGGCCGTCCTCTTTTTTACCTTCTACAGGCCGTCAGAAGTAACAAGGCACCTTGTACTCAATAAAAGCAGCAACTCAGTAAAAGAAATACCCGAGAAACTCCCCGAAACCGAAAACCGGGAAGTAATTCCCCCGCTCCGGAAAGAGGTACCCGACTCTGTCCTTGATAGGATAGAGTTCCTTAAATCGGTAATTCCCACAATGTTCCTTAACGTAAAAGAAGGCATAGTCAACCACCCGGCACTCCCCTACGAAACCGAGAGCGGAAGGAGGATAAGGGTAAGGCTCTTAACCTTTTCTCCTATGGAGTGGGAGTTCTCTTCCCTCCGGTTTAACGGAATAGGCTACGGCCCTCCGGAAAAAGTCTATAACTGCGGAGGTCTCTACGTCCTCGAGTACAGCTTCTCATCGCTCCTCATTCCGCCCGTTAACAAGGGAAAGGTTGAGGAATACGGGGTAACCGTCCTCCCGCAGGAGGACGGCACTTTCCTATACGTGCCATTTTCGGGTTACTGTAAATCTGACGGATTTACCTTTAACCTTGCCGGAGAGTTTGCAGGAGTGTGCAACAAAAGGGTCTTTATTGACCTTAATACTTTGAATATGATTTTCCCGAAAAGCTGTACTTTAATCTACGAAAAGGGGGACAAAAATGGCAATATACAGGGCTAAAACTGATAGCTGGTACGTAGAAAGGATAACCTCTTTCCTTGCAGGGTTTTTCGTTTTTGCAAGCGTTATACTGGGACTTGTAACGGGGAACAAGTACTTCTTCTACTTCACGGCCTTTGTCGGCTTCATGCTCATGTTCTACGCAGTAACGGGGCTCTGCCCTTCATCGATACTAATTCACAAGCTGGGAGTTCCGTCTTTACTTGAAAGGTACTGCAGAGAAGGGAAATAACTCACTTGACAAAATCCGCTTCGGATATGATATTACTGACAAAACGCTGGCGTAGCTCAGTTGGCAGAGCGGGGCACTCGTAATGCCCAGGTCGGGGGTTCAAGTCCCCCCGCCAGCACCACCTTCCCCCGAAATCAAGCTGAAGAGTCCCTAATGGCAAAGAGAAAAAGCTACTATGTTTGCCAGAACTGCGGCTACAAATCTCCTAAATGGGCAGGAAAGTGCCCCGAGTGCGGAAGCTGGGGGTCTTTAGTCGAAGAATTAGAAAAAGATACCGGGGGAAGAAACAGAAGGGGATCGTGGATTAAGCCTTCAAGCTCAGCCCCCAGGCCAATAGTCGAAATAGGGAAACAGCGCGAGGAGAGGTTCAGAACGGGAATCGAAGAATTTGACAGGGTTTTAGGGGGAGGAGTAGTAAAAGGATCGGTATCCCTCATCTCGGGAGAACCGGGAATCGGAAAATCCACTTTCCTCCTTCAAATTTCAGACCTGTTTACAAAAGAAGGAACTGTCCTTTACGCCTCTGCGGAGGAATCCCCCGAACAGATTGCCATGAGGGCAAGAAGGCTCGGTATCGGCAACGACAGGCTTTTTGTATTGGCAGAAAACAACCTGGAAGCAATTGCGGAAGAAGTTGAAAGGTTAAACCCGGTTTTGACGATCTACGATTCCATACAGACCCTGTACCTGCCGGATCTGGAGTCGGCCGCAGGCTCCGTTTCCCAGGTAAGGGAGTGCTCTGCTTTTATTACAAACCTATCAAAATCAAAAGGCATAACGAGCTTCATAGTCGGTCACGTTACAAAAGAAGGGAGTGTTGCAGGACCCAAAGTTTTAGAACACATAGTTGATGCTGTTTTTCAGTTCGAAGGAGACAGGGGTTATAACTTCAGGGTATTCAGGAGTTTAAAGAACCGGTTCGGCTCTACCGGGGAAATAGCGGTCTTTGAAATGACGGAAAAGGGACTGAAGCAGGTTCCTAACCCATCACAGTTCTTCCTCTCAGAAAGGCCGCGGGGTAAGCCGGGAAGCGTAATATTTGCCGGAGTAGAAGGAAGCCGCCCCATACTCCTTGAAGTTCAAGCCCTCGTGACAAGAGCAGTTTTTACAACTCCCCAAAGGAAGGCAAAAGGCATCAACGCCAACAGGCTCTCAATTATAGTCGCAGTTCTTGAAAAGGAATTGGGCTACCCTTTAAGGAACTTCGACGTATTCGTCAACGTAGTAGGGGGAGTAAAAGTCGAAGAACCCGCCGTCGATCTACCCGTCGCCGCTGCAATAGTTTCAAGCTATCTCAACAGACCCGTCAAGGAAGAGCTGGTTTTGTTCGGAGAAGTCGGACTTACGGGGGAAGTCAGAAACGTAAGGCTTGAAGAGCTTAGGAGGAAAGAGGCCGAAAAGAACGGCCTGAAAGTGCTTGAGGGCATAAAGTCAGTAGAGGAGATTCCGGAAAAAGCCCTGATTTAGTTGGCGGAGGCGGATGGGAATCGAACCCACCGTCCCGCTCCTAGCGGGACCACCGGATTTGAAGTCCGGGGGGGACACCAGCCCCCTTCCGCCTCCGGCTCTTAATATTTACTAAACAGGGTTACCAGTCAAGTGGTTGCAACAGCTATCCAAAAACATACACATTCATATACAAACGTAGCTGTTACTTTTGAGACTCCCCTTAGATTGTGTCCCAACAAGAGGACTTTTCAGGGAAGTCTCAGGGGACACCACAGAGTCCCTTCTCCCACCTTCATCCCGTCTCCCGGTTAGAAGGTGGGACAGGTAAAGAAAATGTTGGTTAAATACCGCATTTACGTCAGCGTTGACCGTGTATCCGCAGGACGGACACCTAAACAGTGCAGTAGAGCCAGAAGGAGAGAACCTCTCTCCTTTAGCTCCACAAAGACTGCACTTCTTTGACGTCCATCCCGGATACACAAAGTCAACGCTGAATCCTTCTTCAATGGATAATTCCTTAACTCTATCAGTTATCCTTTTCCTCAACCAGTAGGTAAGTTTCCTGTTTAGCTTCTTACTCTTTTGTTTTTTCTCTCCTCTCAGTCCCGTCAGTTTCTCAAAAACTACTACCGCATCTTCGTAATCTTTCGCTATCTTAGCTATTTCCCTTGCTGTCTTTAAAGCTATGTCCCTATTCAGGTTGTTTACTTTCTTCCAGAGTCTTTTGCAGTCTTCTTTCGTCGGACTCCTTCCCGTTAACCTTTGTTTCGTCCTGATTTCTTCCAGCAGGTAGTCCCTCTTCCTAACAAGTCTTAAAAGTTCCCCGTTTATGAAGTGTATCTCTTTTAATCTGCTGTCTTTCCTTTTCCAGTCTATTTCAAATACTCCTACGCAGGCTAAGTTCCTCTCTACGTTTAGGTCAACATTGATTACTGTTTTCGGTTTTGTGAGTTTCCTTTTCTTAAGCGTTTTCTCAAGTGTTAAAGCAACGTAAAACTCCTTGTCCCTCTTTATCAGCGTTGCTGTGTTTTTGGGAACATATCCGCTGTCTATGAGGTCAAAAAGTCTCTTGTAAACTTTAACGGGATAGTTTCTCTTCCTGTAATTCCCACTTTCGCTTAAAACTTTTAACCTAACAAAGTGAAGTTCTTTCCCGTCTCTTAAGAAAATGTCCTGAAGTTCCACGTCCGTTGCGTAGTAGGTGAGGGAAAAGTTTTTGGGATTCGGATAAGAGGGTTTCCTGTGTCCGAGTTCTCTCCCTTCTTTATACCAGTTCTTAAGGTTTGAAACGTAGCTTTTTACCATCCCATACGCTTTGTTTATTGCACTCCTTCTTATGTTTGTTTGAACCGGAGTCTTTATCGCTTCTTCTATCGGGTAGGATGGATTGGGATGAGATTTTGTTGAAACTGTTATGCTTTCAAGAAACGTGAGCGCTCGTTTTTTACTTAGGGATACCACTCTATAAATACCTGCTTTTCTTATCACCTCAAGGTAAAACTTCAAAACTTCTGCATAGAGGAAAAATGTCCTGTCAAGGAGTTCCCTCTTTTCCTTATTGGGTTCATAAACTCTCAGGAGAACCGTTTTAACTACTTTCAAGTTCTTCCTCTAACAGCTTTTTGACTTTTTTAAACTTCTGAGACCTTGCTCCGTAAATCTTTGCTGCGAAGGAAGTAATGATGGTAATTAAGTCTTCTACAAGCTCCTCCATCTTATCTTTGCTCATCTTCTTTTCAACCACAATGAGTTTTGCTCCGTATTCTTCAAGGAGTTTTTCTACAAAGCTTAATCCAAATCGTGTTAACCTGTCCGGGAACTCAACTATTACGTAAGGAATTCCGTTCTCTTTAACGTAAGAAAGCATTTTCCAGAAGTTTTTCCTTTTGGCATTTATTCCGCTTGCAACATCCTGAAACACTTTGACTACTTCGTAGTTGTTCTCTTCCGCAAACTTGAGTAACCGCTCTTTCTGTCTTTTCAGTTTTCCATCGTTATCTTGTTTACGGGAGCTTACTCTTGCGTAAATAACAGCTCTTCTGTCGTTAAGTTTTTCTCGTAGTAATCTTAGGACTTCTGATTTTGGAATTCTTCTCCTACCCTTTGGAGTGCGGATAACTTTGATTAATCCCTCTTTATCCCACCGCTGTATTGTTCTCGTAGAGACTCCTAAGAGCTTTCCCGCTTCCTTTGGAGAAAGTAGCTCTTCCATAATAGAAGTAGAATTATGTCTATTTACTCATATCGTCAAGTGTCTATGTTTGTGTATGAAGTTTTGATCTCCTTTACAAACCTTTCACTGTTTAAGAAACACTCCTCGACCTGCCGAATGCTGAGGCCGGCTCCAATTCCGACTTTTACTGCGAAGCTCCTGGTTATTAAGTCCCCCGGTGAGTGGGCATCGGTGTTTATAACCAGGGAAGCTCCCGCTTCCACGGCCACCTTTGCGACAAGGCCGTTAGTGATGTTGTGCCCCTTCCTCGCAGTTATTTCAAGGAAAACTCCGGCCTCGGCCGCCGCTTCAGCTTCCCTGTGAGAAATAAGTCCCGGATGGGCAAGAATATCCGCTTTTCCTTCTATAGCAGCAGCATTCGTGCCGGAAGCCACCGGTTCAACAACCGTTTCACCGTGAACAACAACAACTTTTGCACCGGCCTCCCTGCATTTAACTATAAGATCGGGAATTTTCACCGGCGGAACGTGAGTTATCTCAACTCCCGGAAGCACCACTATAGAAGTGGTATCGTTCAATACATTAACGGCTTCCTGTATGTTCTCAAGGACAAACCTGTAGTTTGAATAGTCAACGTGATCCGTAATAGCTATCGCTCTATACCCGAGAGCTTCCGCCCTCCTCACAAGCTCACTGGGAAGCAGCTCTCCGTCACTGAAGAACGTGTGCGTGTGAAGGTCTATCATTTTTTCCTCTCTCGACTAAATTTTGAAGGGATGAGCTCGGTAATAGAAGTTTACAATAAACTGCTCAAGTTTTACGGAAAACAAAACTGGTGGCCGGCAGAGACTCCATTTGAAGTGTGCGTCGGAGCCATTCTTACCCAAAACACAAGCTGGAAAAACGTTGAAAAAGCGCTGGAAAACCTAAAAGAACTAAAGCTACTATCTCCGGAAGCAATCCTAAAAGCGGATAAAGAAACACTTGAAACGGCCATACGGCCGGCGGGATTTTTCAGACAGAAAGCCTCTTACCTTAAAAGCTTCTCTGATTTCCTTATGGAAGAAGGAGGCTTTGAAAAGCTAAAAAGGGAAAGAACCCAAACCCTCAGGAAGAAGCTCCTCTCAATAAAAGGCATAGGCCGAGAAACGGCCGACTCCATCCTACTCTACGCCCTCGAAAAACCTTCTTTCGTCGTGGATGCCTATACCAAAAGGCTTTTCTACCGCATCGGCATAACAGACTCAGAATCAATAAGTTACGAATACCTAAAATCCCTCGTCGAAGGCCAAATCCCGCCTTTAGAGGAAAACATCGAAATCTACAAGGAATTCCACGCCCTCATCGTTGTTCACTGCAAGGAAAAGTGCCGCAGGAAACCCAAGTGTCAGGAATGCCCTCTGCGGAAAGACTGCCTCTATGATAGAATAAAATGCACTGCAAGCCCTTGAGGAAAAAGCAATGAGAAGCATAGACTTCCTGAAGTTCCCGAAAGCCGAAACCAACACCATAATGGCTTTCATACTCATAGTTTTAGCGATTATCCTTTTCTTTATACTCGCCGGACTTATCAGAAACTACATAAGAACGAAGTACCTCAGAAACTCGTTCTTCAAGGAAGCCCTTGAAAGGGGACTGACAGAGGAGGAAGCCCAGATACTGTGGGAATACTCTCAGAAACTGGGCAGAGACCCTTTCCTTACTTTAGAGTTCAAAGCCCCCTTTGAGAAAGTGGTAGACCTCTACCTCAGAGAAGACCCCTCTCCCCGCGAAGAGCTTGTAAAAGAGATGAGGGAAAAGCTGGGCTTTGACTACGTCCCTTACTTTGTTCCCCTTACCAGCACAAAGGACATAGAACTTTTTCAACCTGCTAAACTTTACCTGCCTGACAAGAGCAGCTACGAAGTAGCACTTTTTGATAAAGATGAAAGGTTTATGTACTGGGCCGTAATAGATGAGAACAAAAGACCGAGGGGAATCGAAGGTAAGCCCGTTACCATCTCCTTCATAAGAAAAGGAGACGGAATCTATAAATTTGAAGGGATTGTCGAAAGCACTTTCATAGACAACGGAAAGTACATCCTGAAGATTCCTCATACGTTTGAACTTACCCGGTATCAGAGGAGGGAACACGCCAGGGTAGAAGTAGAAATACCGGTAAGGTTCGGTTTTTACAACAAAGTTCAGGAAGAAATGGTATGGATAGACGGAGAAATCGTTGATATATCGGCAGGAGGAGCAAAAGTCTGCATATCCTTAGATAAGCTCGGGATAGAACTCCAACCGACAACAGAGGTTGTTTTGAAGTTCCAGCTACAAGACAGACCCCTTCACCTTAAGGGCGTAATAGTGAACGTATATCCCCGAAGACACGCAAACTGTTACGGAATTAAGTTTGAAAACATAAAACCGGAAGACCAGAGCTTCATTCACAACTTCGTAAAGAAAGAGCAGCAGAAACTTGCACAGCTTGCAGTCAGGAACAGGGGCTAAAGGTGAAGTTTCTCAAAGTCTTAAAGAAAGTAAAAGAAAGAGAACTCAAGGAGGAAAAAGAAAAGTTACTAAAGATAAAGGAGAAACTTCAGACCCTTGAGGAAGAGCTCAAGAGGGTTGAAAACGAAAAGTTAAAGCTGGAATCGCAGGAGCTGAACGACCCTCTACAGCTGACCCTGAGATCGGTATGCCTGGAAAACCTGAGAAAGAAGAAGCAACAGCTTAAAGTAATGATTAAAGCCCTTAAAAAGGCAGAGGAGCTTCAGAAGGAAAAGGTATCATCGGTGAACAGCTACTTGAAGCTCATTGAAAAGCAGGAAAGAAGGCTTAAAGTTGAAAGCGAGAAAAGAGAAAACCGCCTTACGGAGAGGTTTGTAAATGAAGTCCTTCTACACCGTTCTCCTGACAGTGCTTTTAACCTTTAACTGTGCGTCGGCACAGGTAACGGAAAAGGAAGCAAAGAGGGAGGTAGAGAAGCTCCTCAAGTTAAAGAAAGAGATCGAACTTCTCATAAAGGAAAAAGAGGAACTGCTGAAGAAAATAGAAGCGGAAAGGGAAAAGCTCAGAAAAGAAAGGGAGGAATTTGAAAAGAGAGTCAAAGAGGTGGAAGAAGAAAGATTTAAAAAGCTTGCAAGGGTATTTGAAAAAATGGATCCCGAACTTGCCGGAGACAAAATATCTAATATGAAAAATCCGAGGGAAGCTGCATACATAATTTACAACATGAAAGAAAGGAAAGCCGGAGAAGTTCTCAATTACGTTAAACCCGAAATGGTCAACCGGATAGTCGAAATACTAACGGAACTTAAAGAAAATCAGTAAACTTTCCTTCTCCTGTAAACCTTTGCAAGCACTTTCGCAACAGCTCTGTAAAACTCCTCGGGAATGTAGTCACCGACTTCACAGTTCTGGTAAAGGGCCCTGGCCAAAGGGGGATTTTCCTCCACAGGAACGCCGTGCTCGATGGCAATCTCCTTTATCTTAAGGGCCAGGTTATCCGCCCCTTTGGCAACAACCTTGGGAGCCTGCATTTTCCCCCTTTCATACTTTAAGGCCACAGCATAGTGTTCCGGGTTGGTAATCACCACGTCAGCCTTCGGAACTTCGGCCATCATCCTCTTCATTGCAATTTCCCTCTGACGGCGCCTTATTGCAGACTTAATCAGGGGATGACCTTCATACTGCTTCCTCTCTTCCTTAACTTCCTGCTTACTCATCTTCAAGTTCTCCTCATACTCCCAACGCCTATAGAGAAAATCAATACCAGCAATGGGAAGGGAGAGAAGACCGAAAACGAAGAAAAGAAGCACTGTGTACTTAACGAGAAAGTAAACCTGCTGACCAAAAGGAAGGAAGGCCATCGAATTAAAGCCTGAAAGGATAAACTTCGCCGAATAATAACCAACAACAAGAGCCAGCAGAAGCTTAAGCGTATTCCTGAAAGCCTCAAACAGCGTCTTCAGCGAAAAAAGTCTTTGAAAACCCTTTACGGGGTTGATAACGTCAAGCTTGGGAACAAGGGGCTTTGTAGAGAAAAGGAAGCCGAACTGCACAACGTTACCGGTAAAACCCGCAACAAGCAAAAACAGAAAAACAGGCAGAATCAGGAAAAAAAACTGCTGAAGGGAAACAACTATCAAGTGACCAATATCACAGGTCGAAAGCTGGGAAAATACAAACCGGGAAAGCTCCGTTAACCTTCCGTAAGCGAAAGAAACGTAAAAGTAAAGAAGCACGGCAGCAGTAAAGAGCGAAAAAGCTATGGGAACGTCCTGACTCTTTAAAACCTGACCCTCTTCCCTGGCTTTCTGCCGCCGCCGCGGAGTCGCCTTTTCGGTCTTTGAAGGATCCTTAGCCACCGCCTGCTCCGAAAACTTTAAGCAATTCTACTAAGTCTTCGCCGTAGCGGTTCAGAAGCTCAACCATGAAATAAATCACTGCCGAAAAACCGAGAGAAAGGAAAAGAAGTCCGACAAATATCTGCATGGGAAGTCCGACTATGAAAACGTTTATCTGGGGAATCAGTCTGTTAACCAAGGCCAAAATGAGGTTGGCAACAAAGAGAACGAAGAGAAAAGGAAAAGCCATCTTAAAACCGAAACTGAAAATCAGAGAAGTTTCTCTTAAGAAAAAATCAAAAATAGACTGAGAAATAGAAAAATCCCCGGGAGGAATTAAACGGAAGCTCTCAACGAGGGTGGCAAGGAAAACCTTATAGGCATCGGTTTCAAAAAACAGCAAGTAAAACAGGAAAACAAAGAATCTACCGACAACAGAAACCATGCCGAAAGTCGGATCAAACAGGTTTACAACGGTCAATCCCATCAGGTAACTGAGAACGTCGGCGGCGTAAATAACGATGGCAAAGAAAATCTGGGCAACTAAAGCAAAGGAAAGGCCTATCAGTACTTCCCTCAAAACTATCAGAAAAAACTCCAGCAGGCCTACAGAATCAAGGGTAATACCAGACACGTGAACAAAACTCACCAAGTAAAAGGAGAGAGCGAGCGAGAGGAAAACCCTTATGCGCACCGGTAAAAAAGGAGAAGACACAAAGGGAAAAGCTATGAAAAAAACCGAAATTCTTGCAAAAACAAAGAGAAGTGAGGGAAAAACTTTCCAGAGGTACAGAAACAGCCCTTCACTCATTTAATTACCTGAAGTAAGAACTGAAAGTTCTGCTTGACATAATCTATTAGCTTTATGAGCATCCAACCGCCGAAGACAAACACGGCGAAGAGAGTAGCAAGAATCTTCGGAATAAAGGTGAGGGTCATTTCATGAATCTGTGTCGCTGCCTGAAAGACACTGACGATAAGCCCGACAATAAACGTTATCAGCAGAACGGGAGTTCCGACAAGAAGCGCCACCTCAAGCATTCTCTGTCCTAACGTAATAACCTGATCAACCGTCATCTGTAACTCTCTATAAGGGCTTTCACGAGTAGTTCCCAACCGCCGGAAACCACAAACAGTATGAGCTTAAACGGAAGGGAAAGCATCATGGGAGGAATCATCATCATTCCCATCGACATCAGAATACTGGCAACCAAAAGGTCAATCACTATAAAGGGGAGAAAAACAACAAAAACTACCTCAAAAGCAGTCTTTATCTCACTGACCATAAAGGCCGGAATAAGCGTAACCATTGACACTTCTTCAGGCGAAGAAGGCTTTTCTCCCTTTACATCGAGAAACAGCTTGAGATCCTCTTTTCTGGTATTCCTCAGCATAAACTCTTTCAGAGGTTTCACAGCAAGCTTTACGGCCTCAACATCGGATACCTTACCGGCCAGGTAGGGCTGCAGGGCTACCTCATCCATCTTCTTGAAAGTAGGAGCCATCGTGAAAACGGTAAGGAAAAGTGAAAGCGCTATAACAACTTGATTAGGGGGAGTCTGAGGAGTACCGAGGGCATGCCTGAGAAGCGAAAGAACAATAACAATTCTGGTAAAGGCCGTTACAGTAATAAGTATGGAAGGAACAAGTGCAAGAACCGTTATAAGGAAAAGGATCTTAAGGGTAATATCAACCTGACCCAGTCCCGAAAGGAAATCGTTTACTGTCTCAGCCCTTGCCTGAACCGTCGAAAGGAGGAGAACCACTAAAGTCAGCAGGAATCTCATCTTTCCACTCTTTCAACAACTGAACGTAACTACCGCTGTAAAACAGCAAAAATACCTCTTCGCGAACCCTGATAAGGAGTATTCCTCTTTCCCTATCGATGGGCACTCTATCAACAATCTCTATAATCCCCCTTCTCCTGAAAGGGAAATCTCCCGAAAAACCTGCTTTATTTACCAGGTAGTAAACGGCAATCAGGATAATAATTAAACCGCCAGAGGTCAGGAGAAACCTTAAAGCATCGCTACTCAAGATCGACAAGCCTCAAACTTATCTTGTCGTTTACGACTATAAGCTCCCCGTAACCGAAGGGTTGTCCGTTAAGTTCAACGTTTAGGTAATCCTCAACTTTCCTGTCAAACTTTATCACGTCCCCTTCCTTCAACTTCAAAATCTTGGAAAGGGGCATTGACTTACCCTTCAAAACGAGGGAGATTTTAAGCTCAATATCCTTAAATCTGTCTAAAGCCTCAAGCTCTTCCATCTTAACCCGTCTGGATTATGAACTCAGTAAAGTAAACGTTTTTAACTCCGCCCAAGGGAAGAATAGCGTTGACTCTCTTGGCGATCTCTTCCTTCAAGAACTCAATCCCTTCAGGAGTTCTGATCTCTGAAGACCTCTTGGTTAAAAGCAGGGTCGTTATGGCATCTTTTATCTCCGGCAGTCTCTTCTGCGCTTCCATCTGAACTTTCTGGTCCTTAAGCTCAAGAACTATGGACACCTTGAGATACCTTTCTATATCGGGATCTGCAAGGTTCACGACGAAAGTTCCAAGGTCGAACATAACCCCGACGTTTTCTGTGGCCTTTATCTCTTCAATGATCTTCTCGGCCTGCTTTTCCTTCGTCTCGGCCTTTTTTTTATCCAAAACCAAGAACTTGTAGGCGGCTCCTCCCCCCGCAACAAGAAGGAGGATCAGTATCAGGGAAATTAGCTTCTTCTTACCACCTTTGCTTCCCTGTTCCTGCTCCTGCTTTTCCTCCTCAGCCATCTAAAGCCCCATTACCTCTTGATGTTCATCGTCTCTTGAAGAATCTGATCATCCGTCGTAATGACACGAGCGTTTGCCTGGTAAGAACGCTGAGCCGTAATCAAGTTTATAAACTCGTTTGCTATATCAACGTTGGACATCTCAAGCATTCCGCTTCTCACCTTTGAGATAACACCTCCGGGCATTATGACGGGCGTGAAGGTCTGCATGTTGGGTAGGTAAAGGCCATTCCCTCTCCTTACCAGCATTTCCTTATCCTTAAACGTAGCTATGGCAAGCCTCGCCACATCCTTAACCCTGCCGTTGGAATAAGTTGCCTTAATTACTCCATCCTCACTAACGGCAAGGTTAATCAAGTCTCCCTTGCTGTTTCCGTCCTGCTCAGCGTAGAAGATGAAGTCAGAAGCGAGCTGTTTGAGGTTCAGTATGTTAAGGGAGAGCTTTAGAGGAGCCGCACCGTTGTCAAAAGCAACGGGATTCGTTTCTATCCTCTTAGGATCGAGCTTATTGCTCTCTGAATCGTCGTAGGATTCATAGGAAGCAACATGGATATTATTTGAATCTGAACCGTTGTTCGCAAGCTCAGAGATGTATATAAGGCCTTTTGAATAATCAACTGTTCCCCTGACATCTCCGGTAACTTTATCTATCAAGTGTCCTTTTCCATCGTCGTAGAGGGTTCTAGTGTCATCCCCAACCTTATAAGAAACTTCTCCAAGGCTTCCGGGCACCACCGTGATTAGCGTATCCGGGTCGTTTGACAGGTAGAACTTTCCGGTATCTCCGCCTTTTTCGTCGAGCGTGTAACCGCTACCGCTATTATCGTTCAAAGTAACTTTTCCATAGCCCACAATGTTTGTCGTATCAAGGGTTCCGTCTGTCTTAAAGGATAGCTTTAAGAAGGCATAGTTATTGTCTCCCTTGGGTATCTCAACGGGCTTTCCGTCCAGGCTTGCAAAGACAAGCCAATACGCTTTACCGGCATCGTCCTTCTTATGGATAAAGTAGTACTCAAGGTTGTGAGGATTCCCCAGGGAGTCGTAAACCGTTATCGCATTAACGTAGTTATAAGTCATGGAATTGGCAGTATTGAAGACGGATTCATCCACATCGGCGGTATTGGGGTTATCGGTTATAAACTCAGCTCTTGAGTCAAGGTTGCTTGGCTCATCAAAAGCCACATATGTAGTGGCTTTTGGATCCATGCTCATGGGTACATTCACGCTTCCGATCGCCCCGGCTATGTTCCCGTTTTCGTCAAGCATCCACCCTTGAACTTTCATTCCCTGCATGTTTATCAGGTCGCCGTTAGCATCAAGCCTGAACTGACCGTTCCTGGTGTAGTAGGTTACTCCAGAAGAATCCGTAACCATAAAAAAGCCCTCTCCGTCAAGGGCAAGGTCGAGGGGGTTGTTAGTATTCATAAACGTTCCCTGGCTGAAGTCCTTAACCGTTGCAGCCACAAATGTTCCACCGCCTATCTCCTGATTAACAGGTGCACCGTTTTTAAAAGTCGTCAGGCTCCTTGATAGGAGATCTTCGAAAACAGCCCTCTCAGCCTTAAATCCTACAGTATTCACGTTGGCTATGTTATCTGAAATCACAGAAAGCCAGCGCTTTTCGGCCGTTAATCCTGTAAACGCTGTGTAAAAGGATTGAAGCATAACTACCCTCCTATCCCGACGATTTTATCAATCGGTATCCTCTCACCGCCGGCAACGGCATAAACTGTTCCGTCGGCATCCTTTTCTATTCTATCAACAAGGGCAATGCCCTTAACAGAAACATCTACATTTTTACCGTCGGGCGAAACAGCGCTAACTTGAACAGTAACGTAACCTGTTCCCAGATCGGGATTCTCTATCTCAACCGGGTACTCCCCCGGAGAGAGGTTGGAGAAAACCTTTCTCTCTACCACATTACCTTCAGAATCGATAACGGTAACAACCACCTCTTTAGCACTCCCTTCCAGGGAAAAAGAGAACTTCCCCTTTCCGTTTTCAACGTAGGTGGAATTTCCTTCAAAAATTACTTTTTTTCCGATAAAGCTCGACGAGAAGAAAAGGGCATAGGAATCGAAAACCGACTTAAGCCCGGAAACGCTGTTTTCGAAAGAGTTCAAAACTTCAAGTTCCCTGAGCTTAACTGTGTTGTTTATAAACTCGCTTATATCTTTAGCTTCGAGGGGATCCTGCCACTGAATGTCGGCAAGCAGGACTTTAAGGAAGTCCTCCCTTCCCATCTTTGAATTGTCGTAACCGGCAGGGACTACCTTGACCTCCCTTGAGGATTCAAGAAGGCCGTCTATTCCGTTAATCTTCATGGCTTGCTCCCCTTTCGATAATATATTCGACTAAAGCCCTTAGATCCTTAAGGCTGTCCTCGAGGGAGACCCTCTCCTCGATTCCCTGCCTTATAAAAGATTCTATAAAAGGCCTGACCTCTATTGCAAGGTCTATCTTCGGAGACGTTCCTTTCTTGTACAGCCCTAAACTTATTAAGTCTTCGTTCTCCCTGTACGTCGACTCAATCTCAAAAACGCGGGACTGCATCCTCAAAACCTCTTCCGAAACCAGCTGAGGGGTTAACCTGCTTATGCTCTTTAATATGTCGACCGCGGGGAAGAGCCTCCTGTTGGCAAGCTCTCTCGACAGGACTATGTGACCGTCGAGCAATCCTACAGCGGCATCCGCAACAGGATCAAGAGAAATATCGTCTCCCTCGACAAGAACGGTGTATATGCCCGTTATACTTCCTCCACCGGCAAAATTACCGGCTCTCTCTATTAACCTCGCCATTGCAGTAAAGACCGAAGGGGTATATCCCTTAGAGGTAGGAGGCTCTCCCACAGAAAGACCTATCTCCCTTTGGGCCATAGCAAACCTTGTAAGGGAATCAAGAAGCAAAAGCACATCTTTTCCCTTGTCGGAAAAGTACTCGGCTATGGCACAAGCAGTATATGCTGCCCTAAGCTTTGCAAGGGGTGGCATATCAGAAGTTGCAACAACAACTATTGAGCGGCTGAGCCCCTCCTCTCCCAAGTTGTCCTCGACAAACTCTCTTACCTCCCTTCCCCTCTCACCTATCAAGGCAACCACATTAACGTCGGCACTGGTGTAACGAGAAATCATCCCGAGAAGGGTACTTTTTCCCACACCGGCACCGGCGAAAATGCCCACCCTTTGGCCTTTCCCGACAGTTAACAGTCCGTTGATAACCCTGATACCCAGGTCAAGCGGTTCTCTTATCCTTTCCCTATCAAGAGGGTTCACCGGCTGCGGCTTTAGAGGAACAAATTCTTCGCACGGAAGCTTTTCTCTGTTCAAAGGATTGCCGAAGGGATCGAGTATGGTTCCGAGAAGCTCCTCGGATACCGCAACTTTAAGGCCCGAAAGCTTTGCCTCAACTTTTGATCCCAGGGTTATACCGGCCGTGTCGTCATAGGCCATCAGCAGAGTCTTACCCTCCCTAAAACCAACGACCTCTGCCTCAACCGTATTCCCAACTTTGCAAAAATCACCTATATGCACACGCGGAAGCCTCGCCTCGATAACAGCCCCTTTTACCCCCGTTACCTTTCCGAGAACTTTATAGCCTGGAAGACTTTTTAACCTCTCTTTCAATTTCTTCTCTCAGCAATTGAAGTTTTTCCTCAAGTCTCGATTCAACAATGAAGTCCTTAAAAATCACTCTAAAGTCAAAATCTCCAAGATCTTCTGTAACTTTAACGTTACTTCCGGAAACAAACCTGTAAAGTCCTTTACCAACCTCTATTGAGAGGACTTCTTCTCCGGGAAAATCTTTCAATATCTCTTCCAGCCTTTCAGCAACAAAAGGCAGGTTTTCGGGGTTTATGTAGAGAAATCTAAAAATCTCAACCAGAGCTTCCACCAGCGACTGCTTAAACCTTTTTAAAAACTTCCCCTTCTCTTCCCACAGCTTCGACCGAAGCAAGTCGAGATTCAAGTTCAGCTTTGACAATCTTTCTTCGTACTCTTTCTTTATTTCCTCAACTTTCTTCTCAAATTCAGCCTGAAGTTTTTCCCTTTCCCGTTTCCTCCCTTCCTCAAAACCCTCCGAAAATGCTTTTTCTTTAACTTTTTCCAGTTCTTCCTTAAACATCCTCTGAAGGGAAAGAATCTTTGCCTGATACTCTCTTTCTACTTCATCAACACTCCTTTCCTTCTCTTCCTGCTCTACCTTTCTCTCCTTAACTCCATCCTTAACTTCCAGTATAGGAGTAAAATCCTCAAGGTCTATCATTTAAGTCCCTCTTGCTTAATCCATTTACTTACAACATTAGCTATCAATTCGGGATAGTCCTTGGCAACTTCAACGATTTTAAGGTATATCGGATCAGACTCCAGCCTTATTTCCTCTATGCCCTGCTGCTGTTCCCTCTGAAGCCTCATTTCCGCAAGGAGGGCTTCAGAAACCTCTTCCTCCGGAAGAGCTTCAACCTCTTCCTTCTTCCTGAAGACCTTCATAGCTAAAGCCCCTCCCAGGGCAGCAACTAAAAGACCGACAAGGGCAAGGTAGTACCAGGGAAAGACTCCCCTTTCCTCAGCCGCCTCAAACAGCGCTTTTGACTCAAAGGGAACGCTGGCAACAGTTACCTTATCTCCCCTTTTCGGATCGAAACCTATAGCACTCTTCACTATCTCTTCGTAGGTCTTTATCTCCTCCGGAGAACGGGGAAGGAACTTTATCTCAACGTTTCCGTTCTTATCCTTTACCTTCTGATACTTCCCGTCAACCAGAACACCTACGGTAATCCTTTTAATCCTGAAAATGGGAGTTACGGATTTCTCCAGAGTTTTAGAAACATCGTAATTTGTCGTAATGTCTTTCTTCTCCCTTTCGGCAACCTGCTGATTTCCGTTCAGGTTAACAACCGGAGGAACGTTGGTAGAAGCCCCAGGAACTCCCTGCGGCTGTTTTTTAACTCCCTTCTCTTTTTCCTGGATTTTCCTCTGACTTACAACCGCCGTCATGTCGGGATCGTAAATCTCTTTCTTGGTCTCTACTTTCCCCGTCTCAACTTCCACTGAAGCCCTTACAACTACCTTCCCGCCGCCGAGAACTTGAGAGAGCATGGACTGAACTTTCCTCTCTATGTTCCTCTCAAGCTCTCTTTTTATCTTCAGCTCCTTCGAGGAGGTAAACTCCTCTTCGCTTTCAGAAATGAGTTCCGAAAGAACCCTTCCCCTGCTGTCAACAACGGTAACGTTCTCCGGCTTAAGTCCGGGAACGGCGTGGGAAACAAGGAAGACTATAGCTTTGACCTGCTCGGGGGTAAGGTCTTTACCCTCCCAAAGTCTAATGAGAACAGAAGCCTTCGGTTCACTTTCTTCCCTTACAAAGATTGAATCCTTCGGAAGGGCAATGTTAACCTTCACATCCTTTACAGCATCAAGCCGGCTGATTGTCCTCTCAAGTTCCCCTTGAAGGGCCCTTAAATACTCGACATTCTGCTGAAACTGGGTAATTCCGAGCTTCGGCTCATCAAATATCTCAAATCCCACGACCTTTCCGTGGGGCAGTCCTTTCGCTGCAAGCTTCAGCCTGACATCATAGACTTTATCTTTGGGAACCATTATGATGCTTCCGTCCCCGACAACCTTGTAGGGAATCTTCTCCTGTTGAAGGACGGAAAGGATTTCACCGGCATCGTCAGGACTGAGATGGGTATAAAGCACGGCATAGTTCCCCTCACCGCCCCTGTGGAGCGCAAGAAAAGAAAGAAAAGCAACCAACGTAAAGGCTGCAAGAACCAGAACAATAGTCCTCGGATTGGCGTGCTCCCTTAAGAAGCTTTCTATCTTTTCCTTTAGTTCTTTTGCATCCAATTACTGCTCCTATACCTGCATCCTCATGATTTCCTGATAGCTCTCAAGTGCCTTATTCCTGATCTCAACGAGAAGCCGTAACGAAAGGTCTGCCCGCTCTATTTTGAACATAGCTTCTTCAATGTTTGAAATCCTTCCTTCTGACAGGGCTTTTTCTACCTCCCTTGCCTCGAGCTGCTGGTCATTAACACTCTTCAGAAAATCCTGCAAAACCTTCTCAAAGCCCGAAACTTTACCCTTATCCTTCTTTTCCGGTAGAAGCAGGGGAGAGAAATTAGCGTCAAACTCAACTTTCATGATTTAACTCCTTAAGCCTTAAGTATGTCAATCGCTCCCAGTATCGTTCCTTTATGGGTATTAAAGGCGGTTAGATTCGCCTGATAGCTCCTCATAGCAGAAAGCATATCAACCATCTCCCTCAGAGGGTCAACGTTGGGGAGCTTCACGTATCCTTTTTCATCCGCCAACGGGTTGTTCGGATCGTACTTCAGCTTAAACGGAGAGGGATCTTCTTTTATCTCTTTAACCCTTACCCTGTAAAGCTTTGTTTCCCCTTCTTCTACCAGAACAGCCTCAAAGACCGGCATCTTCCTCCTGTAAGGCCTGCCGTTCTCATCAAGGGAGTTGGCATTGGCAAGGTTGCTCGAAGCTATATCCATCCTGACCCTTTGGGCTACCATTCCCGTGAGGGATACCTCAAGGCCTTTAAAAATCATAACTACCTCCCGCTAATCGAGAGCTTCAACTTGCCTATTTCTTTCCTTATGGCCTCATTTATGGCCCTGACCATTATTGCCGTTTCGGCAAGCTTTCCAAGCTCTTTATCTAAATCAACCTTATTAGCGTCGTAACCGGAAACGTCGTTAACCTCGACCTCTTTAAACCCGACCTTTCTTTCCCCGGCAGGGTCTATGTGTTTCGGATCCGTTCTTTTCAAGGCCAATCCGCTTTCAAGCTCTCTTTCGAAAACGAGATCCTTGGGCTTGTAAAAGGGAGTATCGGCGTTGGCAATGTTGCTCTGGATAACCTTTGACCTTTCAAAGAAGTAAACAGCTCCCGTCTCAAGGGGCTTTAAAACCTTGAACGGATCCCCCATCAGAAACCTCCTCTCTCCTCTAAAAGGGCATCTTCGTAAACAGCCCTTGCAACCTTAGAAAGTTCGTCGGTACAGCTTTTCAGACGACTAAACTCTTTTTCTGCCTCCTTCAGCTTCCCGAGCCTAACCGATGATATTGTATAAAAGCTTCCGACATAGCAGTTGTCCACTCCCCCGAGAATAAGGGACTTGGAAACATCGTAAACTACGCGGTAGTTTCCTTTCTCAATCCCCCTTTCAAGAAGGGAGCTGAGGGCAGCCTTAACCACGGGAGAGCTGTCGTAGGCTTTTAGAAGTTCCTTGGCCCTCCGGGAGAAAATCCCAAAAGCATCTTCCAAATTTCCCTTGTTAGAAAGGTAGTAAACAGCAATGGCATCAGAATCGACGCCGGGACAGCTCTTGAGAAGCTCCTCAAGAGGAGGCAGTTCCACAGAAAGGAAAAGCCCGAGTTTAAAGAGGAGTTTCTTATAACTGCAAGCGCTCTTATCCTTAACTCTCCTCAAGACCTTAAGGGCTTCTTCAAAATCTTTATTTTCAAACAGCGCTTGAGCCACAAGAATCCTGCTTTCATCGTCCTTCCAGCGGTTGAGCATAAACTCTAAAAGCTCAAGCCTCAAAGACCTCATATTACACCGCTTAAGGGACTCAACAAACTTCAACAGAACTGTCCTGTCAAAAATTTCCTGAAAGAACCTCGGGTTTGAACGGTAGAGAAGGCAGGACTTATCGTAAGGAAGCTTAAGCAGAAAGGGTTTCCAGAGGTAAGTCAGAAACTCCCTCTGTTCATACTTCACCTGTTCGGGAAATACCAGGGAAATTTCCCACAACAACCTGCTGAAAACGTTTTCGGGAGCGCCCAGCTTAAAAACCAAATAACCTAAGTCCGCTAAAGCGTAAATCCCGACATAGGTCGTCCGGTAATTGACGAGAACACCTGCTATATACTTAACCGGCTCCTTAAATGCCTTCTCCTTGCTTAACTCGGCCCTATAACGGACTTCCCGGTACTTCATCAGAGGGATAATCTTAAGCCTTGCAACTATTGCCTCTTCAGACTTCGGATAGTCTCTGATAACCGTGTAGTAGTAAACGAAGGTAAGCCTTAAATCTCCCCTCCTTAATTGAATATCACCCAGACGTAAGTAGGCCTTCCTGATAACTGCAGGATCCCTCGTGAGGCTCACTATCCTCCTGAACAGCTGTTCGGCAAAGGTAAGGTTTCCGATCCTGTAAACGTTCTCAGCTACCAGAAGGTAATACTCCGGGTTGTCTATCAGGTAACTTTCATACTTCCGATATACCCTGAAAAACGGTTTTAAAGCCTTTCTGTACTTGCCCTGACTAAACAGAATAAGTCCCTTCAGGAATTCGACTTCCTTCACCTCTTCAGGGGTCAGCTTCGCAGTACTTACCAGCACGTAGTACTGGTCAACAATATCCGGGCGCTTAACCCATACGGCAGTCCTCACTATTCCCACCGTGGTCTTCAGCTTCTCTTCATTGGTAACGGCATACAGGAAGGCCACTCTATAAACCGCCAACGCCTGTTCGTAAAACCCCAACGCCTCGTAAATCCTTCCCTTTGTATAGTAGTAGTCCCAGGGAAGCTTCCCGTTGCCGACGGCTATAAAGTAAAGCTGAAGGTAATTAAGGGCTTGCCAGAGGTATTTTTTCTTTCCCGTCTTCCTGGCTATGGCATAGTAAGTTTTCGAAAGCATAAGAAGGGAATCCTTATAGTACTTTGACTCCGGCTTCAAAAGCTTTAAAAAATACTCAAGGGCAGTAGAGTAAGAACCGATTTTAAACTGTTTGACCCCTTTACTGTATATAACAGCATCACTATCAATTTCAACGGCTCCGGCCGATACGGATAGGAGGAAAAAGAAGAGGAAAAGGAAAATCCTCTTCAAACCTTCAACTCCACAGTTTTCTCTCTTTCTTTTTCCAGATTAGAGGAGTAAAAACCTTTTTCCTTAGCCTTTATTACTATCCTGCCCGGTATAAACCCGCTTTCCTTAATTATTTCCCGAATTTCCGAAACAAGTCCCGGAGAAAAGTAAAAACTGTCACCCAGGTCAAGCCTTATGTTAAAAACGTTCTGCCTGAAGAGAGAAATTTTCACCGTCAAATCGTCTCCCTTCAGGAGAAAGTGACGGTTAACTTCCACCTCAGTCTGGGAATGTCCGTTTCCTCTTTCGAATCTGCTGGAATCCTCCCCGCGATAATCCTGAGAAAGATCAAGGGAAGGAGATTGTTCAAGGCTATGATTTTGAAAGTCATGTCCGGACCTTGGAAAGTGAAAAACGCGACTTTCTCTTCCTTCTTGCTCTCTTACCTTTATTGGAGTATCGAAAAAGGACGCTCTTTCCTTTATGTAATCTCCGGAATCTGGCTTCTCCGCCCCACCATAGGGAGAAGTATTACGGTCTGCCTGTTCCTTACTTAACTCTATACGTAAATCCCTGTTTTTAGGCAAGAGCTTTTTAAAACCGGCTCGGCCGGAATCCTTCGAAAGCTTAAAAACAAAGCGATTTTTAACTCCTTTTCCGCCGCCTGCAGACGTTTTACCCGACTTTCTGTCAGATTTAACTAACTTAACAAGAGGAACCGGATCCGAAATCTTCTTCCTTAATGGAGGGGGATTACGATCGGGAATTAAAGCGGAAATTTCCGGAAAAGCAGGATTTTTACGATCGGAAGAAGCCGGAATTTCAGAGTTAAAGGTCGGTTTATTAAGAGAAGGAAAGGCCTGAAAGTCAAAGTATTTCTCTTTACCACTCCTTTCCAAAGATTTTAAAAGCTTGGAAGTGTTTAAAGTACTTGAAGTCAAATGAAGTAAAGAAAGTTGGGTTTTCGATTCAGAGCTAAACTTTTCTTTCCTTTGATCGCCTGAGGAGATAGAACCTAAAAGCTTTGCCGCTTTAAATCGGCCGTTTTTGGTGCTTAATTTCAAGGGCTTCCCGTGCAGCGGGATTAGAGAGAACTGATTTACCTTTTCAACTTCAGCAGAAACAGCCTTTCCGTAGGATAAATTTTTCTTTTTAGGGAAAAATTTAAAAACTTCCGAAACTTTACCGTTAACTTTCACGGAAGGCTTTAATATGTGTAAATCCTTCTCGAACCAAATAGGAAAAACTCCAACAGTGCCTTCATTAAAGCCGAGTTCCCTAAGTTCTTTTTCTTTAATTCCTGAACGGCTCAATACAGGCGGAGCATGCGACTTTTTATTAGAAAAAGCAATTGTTTTAACACTCGATTTATCAAGTTCCTCGGACAAAAACAGGGCAAAAGGGGAAATTTTCCCGGCGGGTATTCCTTTAGAACTAAAAGAAACTGTCCTCTTCAACTTCGGATGGACAGTTCCCTTGCCCTTTAAGTTAGACAGCAAGAGCGAAAGCAGGTTCATTGAAATAACTCCCGAATTCGGCTCTCTTTAAGATTATAGTTTATCAGATAAAAACTCCTTGAGCTTCCTCAAAGCAGTTCCCTTTATCTGAGAAACCCTCGAAACAGAAATATCAAGAACTTGCGAAATAGACTTAAGGTCAAGCTCCTCAACAAAGATAAGCTGAAGAACCAGCTTCTCCCTCTCCGAAAGGCAGTTAAGAGCTTCCATAAGCTTCTCTTTTATCTCACGAATTATGGCTTCCTCTTCAGGCGTCCTCTCCTTAGAGACGAGTATATCCTTCACAGTATACTTATCGCTGTTTGAAAAAAGGCTCTCCTCAATGGAGATAAGTGAAATCACTTCCTCCTTCAAATCCTCTACATTTCCGTTCTTTACCTTTTCCCTAACGTTCCTCGGTAAAAAATCGAGCTTTCTCAGGAAATCAAGAATTTCTCCCCTAATTTTTATGTAAGCATAGGTTGAAAACTTGGCCTTTTCACTGTCGTAATTGTCTATCGCCTTCATAAGCCCGATAACTCCAACGTTAACCAGCTCATCAAAGTCAACAGCTCCTTCCGGAATTCTCCTGTAGATCTTGTTAGCCACCTTCTTTACAAGGGGGAGGTTTTCAAGAACAAGTTCTTTCCTCGATTTTCGGTACATTCATACCCCTTCCCTCAAGAATCTAAGAAGGCGACTGACTATTCCCGATTCCTCTTCAGGAATGGCCTCTCCCGTCTCTAGCTGGGCAATCTTTTTCATCTCCACAGAATACTCATCTCCGGGAAAGAGTTCCAGAACAGGCCTTCCAAACTTTAGTGCTTCCTTCACCCTTTTTGACAGGGGAAGTATCCCCGCAAGCTTTAGGGGAAGGGACAGGAATTTCCTCGTGGAAGTATCAAGCCTTTCAAAGGTTTCAAATCCCTCCCTGCGGGAAGAAACCATGTTAACAACCACCTTAAACGATGAATAACCGTACAGCTTATAAAGAGACTTTATAAAGGCATATGCATCAGTAAGGGCTGTCGGTTCCGGCGTCGTTACCACGTAGGTTACGGAGGCAAGCCTTGAGAAACCGATGGTATTCCTGTTAAGGCCGGCAGAGTTATCCAAGATTACGTAATCGTACCTGTTCAGCACGCTCTCAAGCTGGAGGAAAATGGAAGAACTCTCAACAGATTCCAGCTCCTCTACCGAGTTTATCCCCGAAAAGCCCAGGACAACATCAAAGTTATATGCTGATTGAACAACCTCTTCGATACTCCGTCCCGAAAGAACAGACTTTAAGTTCCTCTCGGGATTCAAGCCGAGCAGAAGGTGAACGTTACCGAGACCGATATCGCAGTCGAGGAGGAGAACTTTCTTCGAAAAAGTATTTGCAAGAACGTAGGCAAGAGAAGTAGCAAACCCCGTTTTGCCGACTCCTCCTTTCCCGCTGGCTACGGAAACTATTCGAGTCCTTCCTCTCTTCTCCTTCTCCTTAACAAGGTTTAAAAGCTTATCCGCCTGACTCTCCATCACGCCCCTACAAGGTAGTCTGTTACAACTTCAGGAGTGAGCAACTTTATATCCTCCGGAACCCTCTGTCCGGTACTAACGTAAGAGACCGGCAGTCCCGTAATCACGGGCAGGTTGACCATAATTCCGGGCTTTGAGGTTTCATCAACCTTGGTGAAAAAGAGGGAACTTATTGAAAAGAAAGAACGGTAGCGATTTACAACCTCAACAGCTTCGGAAGTATCGTAGTTGCAGCTTATCAGGAGAATAAGATCCATAGAGATGGAAGCTCCGGAAAGAGTGGCTTTTATTTCCCCCAATCTCCAGTAGTCGTAATGGCTTCTGCCCACCGTATCTATCAGCACAACATCAAGGTTCTCAAGACCCGAAAGCGTCTCCTTCAGCTTCTTCGAGTCGGTAACAACAAAAAAGGGAATGTTAAGAATCGAGGCATAAGTCCTGGCCTGCTGAACGGCACCGACCTTAAAGGTATCCGTTGTTATTACGCCGACTCGAAGCTCCTGCTCTATGACAAACTTAGAGGCAATTTTAAAAAGGTTTGTTGTTTTCCCAACCCCCGTAGGTCCGATAAAAGCAAAAACCCTCTTGTCTCCATCCTCTACCTTAAACTCACCGGTAAACTTTATCCTACCTTCAACACCTTTAAGCACAGCTTCCCTGAAAGTAGCCGTATTAAGATCAAGCTTTTCCGTCTCTATATCTAAACCGCAGGAATCCCTTACTATTTCTTCCGCTATTTCCGGATTAACGCCTTTCTTAATGAGAAGCTGTATAAGTTCTACGGCATCTCCTGAGAACTCAAGGAATATCCTCTTATCGGCAAAAACCTGCTCCTTATCAATATGCTCGGGAAGGGGTTGAGGCGGAGCGGCAGAAGAGGTAACAGAAGCTAACAGGCCTTTAAGCTCCTCAATCTCCTTCTTTATCTCTACAAGCTCCTCCCTGTCCTTATCCTCCCGATCCCCTTCTTCTACCTTCGGCCTCGGCATAACAAAGAGCCTGTAGCGTTTCTTTCCGAAGAAAGGAATAAAACTCCGCTTCTTCTCTACTTCATAGTAGAGGATTTCAACATCCCCAAGCTCTTTCTTCGCCCTTTCAATAAGGGCTTCTAATTCCTCACCCTCGTAAACCTTTACGTTCATTCTCCCTTAACCGTCCCCACAATGTTCACCTTAACTCCCGGTTCCACTTCAGTGTACGAAATTACGGCCAGGTTTGGAATATACGGCTCAACTATCCTCCTGACAAAACGCCTGACCGCCGGAGATGTAATCAAAACAGGAATAAGCTGATTAACAAGAAAAGGCTGAAGACTCTGGCTGATACTCCTTACAAGATTCTGTACAAAAACGGGATCAAGGGGCGGCAGAATACCTCCGTTTTCCTTAATCTTGTTTGAAATATACTCCTCAGAATCGGGAGAAAGGGTTAGGGCAGTTAAAACGCCCTCTTTCGAATAGAGACTGGTTATCAGTCTCGAAAGGAATTGCCTGACAAACTCCGTCAGTAAATCCGGATCGTTCGTCTTTTCGATGTTATCGGCTATAGCCTCTATTATCGTAAGCAGGTCTTTAACGGGAATACCCTCTTTCAGCAAGTTCTGAATTACCTTAGTCAGCACACCGTAAGAGACCGGCTCCGGAACCATCTCCTTTACCACCGGATACTTCTTTGACAGGTTATCAACGAGCTGCTTTACATCAGCCCTGCTTACAATTTCATGGGCATGACGTTTTATAACTTCCGACAGATGGGTAACTATTACAGTCGCTATATCAACGACCGTATATCCCAGGAGCTTCGCCCTATCCTTTTCACTTTCATCAACCCAGTAAGCAGTAAGACCAAAGGCGGGTTCCTTAGTAGGCTTCCCTTTCACTTTCCCCTTTACTCCCCCGGTATCTATTGCCAGGTAAGCTCCGGGCACAACTTCCCCCCTCGCAACTTCAACGTCCCTGAGGAGTATCCTGTACTCGTTGGGCTTAAGCTCAAGGTTATCCCTGAGGTGAACGAGGGGAATTATAATTCCAAGTTCTTTCGCCAGTTGCTTCCTCAGGTTCTTTATCTTCTTTACAATCTCGCCGGACTGACTCTCATCAACGTAAGGAATGAGGGAGTAACCTATCTCAAGGGTTATCGGCTCAGGCTGAACAATAAGCTCTTCCGGCTCCTCTTCTTTCTTGGCCTCTTTCAGCAGTTTCCTCGCCCTCTCCTCCGCCTCCTTTACCTCTCTCTCCCTCTCGGCAAGGTAAACCATGTAACCGACTGCAGCAACAAGTGCCGAAAGAAGGGCAAATGGAACGGTAGGCATTCCCGGAACTATTCCTATTATCGCCAGGGCTACCGCAGCCATAAAAAGGGGCTTGTAGTAACCCGTAAGCTGTTTAAATATCTCGTGCCCAAGGTCTGTCTCTGCCGCTGCTCTTGTCACCATAAGACCCGCGGCAGTTGACGTAACGAGGGAAGGGATTTGAGAGACAAGTCCGTCACCGACCGTCAGTATCGTGAAGGTTTTCGCAGCATCTGCAAAGCTCAAGTGATGCTGGAAAACGCCTATCAAAAGCCCTCCTATAATGTTCACAAGCGTAATGATTATCCCTGCTATCGCATCTCCCCTTATGAACTTGGACGCACCGTCCATGGCACCGTAAAAGTCCGCCTCTCTTGCTATCTCCTCCCTTCTTCTTTTTGCCTCCTTCTCATCGATCAAACCGGCGTTGAGGTCGGCATCAATGCTCATCTGCTTTCCGGGCATTGCATCGAGGACGAAACGGGCGGCAACTTCAGAAATCCTCTCCGTTCCCTTTGTTATCACGATGTAGTTAATGACAACAAGGATTATGAAAACGACAATTCCAACTATATAGTTCCCGCCTACAACAAACTCCCCAAAAGCCCTAATGACACTACCTGCAGCATCGGGCCCCTCATGACCGTGAAGGAGTATCCTCCTGGTAGTGGCAACGTTAAGGGACAACCTGAAAAGCGTTGCAAGAAGAAGCAGAGAAGGGAAAGAAGAAAGTTCCAGAGGACTTTTCACGTAAACGGTAACCATCAAGATTATGAGGGAAAAGGTTATGCTGGTTGTTAGAAGAACATCGAGTAAAAAAGAGGGAATGGGAAGTATCATGCTGGCCAGAATCGCCAGTATCAGAGCAACAAAGACAGCATCAGAGTATTTGTAAAACCTGCTGTAGTAAAGGGCTACGGTTTCTTTCATTTCTCCCCTTCGGAAAGGGAGGTGTACCTTTTAATGGCCTCTTCAAAAACTACCTTGAGCTTAAGCGGATCTTGCTTCGCAACAACTTCGGAAATCTGCATATCAAGCATGTCAAAGTAGAACTTAGAGGTAAAGGAGCTGTTAAAAAGCCCCTCCGGTATAGATTTCCTTGCTTCTTTCAGGAACGTGCGGAAGAAAAAGGCCTCAAATTCCACAACCGCTTCCAGAGGCTTCTTTATCTCCTTAAGGTTTCCGATATCCCAGTAAACACCAGTGCTGTCTACCTTCAAGGTATCCTCCCTACATTACTATAACCTTCGCGTGGAGCTTCCCCGCCGCTTTCATGGCCTGGATTATGGCAATAAGGTCTCCCGGAGAAACTCCGAGCTCATTAAGGGCTTTAACAAGATCCCTGAGAGACGGAGAGTTTATACTGAATATCCTGCCGTTTTCTTCCCTGACGGTAGTAGTGACCTGCTCAGTAGTAACCGTAGTTCCGTTGGAAAACGGTGCGGGCTGGGAAACCATAGGCTGCTTCATAACAGAAACGTAAATGTTTCCGTGGGAAACGTAAACCGGAGGGTCTATTTTTATATCCCCGCTCATTATGACCGTTCCCGTCCTTTCATAGATAACAACAGTAGGCTCCGGATTCGTTTCAACCTTAAGCCTCAGTATTTCGGATATAAACTTCACTCTGTCGTAACCCGGTATGTAGGAAATCTTAACCGTCGCGGAATCTACCGCCTTTGCTATATTCTGTTTAAAGTAGCTGTTCACCTTGAATGCTATTTCGGAAGCCAGGGAAAAGTCAGGTCTGTTAAGTGTCAACACAAGCTCTTTGGTATCGGAAAGTTCAAAAGGCAAAGCTCTCTCAACAATCCCTCCGCCCGGTATGATACCGGTAGTGGGAAAGTTCTTCTGCACTTTCCCTCCCCTGTTTGATTCACTGAATCCCCCGCCTGTGGAGACAGGCCCCTGGGCAAAGGCGTATATCTTCCCATCAGGTCCCCTAAGGGGAGTCCTTATAAGCACGCCGTTTGAGAGGCTCTTCGCATCACCGAGAGAAGCAACCTCAACGTCAAAGGTCATTCCGGGCTTTGCAAAGGGAGGAAGCTTTGCCGTTACTATAACGGCCGCCGCGTTCTTTGTTTTTATTGCTTTCGGGTCAACGTATATCCCCATTCTCCTGAGCATATTGGCTATACTCTGGAGGGTAAAAATGCTGGTAGTTCCGTCTCCGCTGCCGTTTAAACCGACAACAATACCGTAGCCCGTTAAGTAGTTAGGCCTGACTCCCACCACGTTCGCAACAGTACCAATCGAAACCTCCGCCGCAGAAGAGGCAAGGCTGAGGAAAATCCACAAGAAAAGAGCGAAAAACTTCGTCCTTCCCACTACACCACCTCAAAAGGGCCAGATCTTTGAGAGGAAGCGGGCAAGCCAGCCCGGCCTCTGGGACTCGTTAAAGTAACCCTTTCCGTTGTATTCCACGTACATGTTTGCAACTTTGGAGGAGGGAACCCTGTTATCGGGAGAAATATCCTCCGGCCTAACTATTCCCGAAATCCTTAAAACCTGGTAGTCGTCGTTTATCCTTATAACTTTTTCACCGACAACGTAGAGATCCCCGTTGGGATAAACCTTTACAACCCTTGCCGATATGGTAGCAATAAGCTTTGCGTTTCTTTTGGTTGCCCCTTTACCGGTAAACGTTGTTGACGGTGAGGTTGAAAAGCCGACAAGTGGATCTTTGCTTTTACCGGGAACCTTCTTACCGAAAAGCGTCGGCTTATTTACGTTAAGATCGTAGGTGGACTTCTTCGAAGAGCTGTTCTGGGAACTGCCCGAACCCGAAATGTTCTCGTAAACCTCAATGGTAACTACATCACCGACTTCTCTGGCTTTCGGGTCGGAAAAGAGGTCTCCCTGAGTTCCCGCGAAAAGGGAACCCGGAGAAGGCTTTACAGAAGCGACTTCCGGAGGCGGTTGAGGAGGAAAAGCAACAACCTTACCTTTCGGCCTATCCGCACAGGAAAAGAAAACTAACGAGAGACAAACTCCACAACACCATTTCCAGTAACTCTGCATAACAGAACTTTTCCGGTAGAGATGTTTTTCACTCTTATTATATTCCCCACAAAACCGTTTTCCAGAGAAACCCCGAGAAGCTCGATCCTTATGGCCCCCGATCTGTAAATGACCTTTACGGGCATTCCCTTTTTGACGGCAAAGTTCGGTTCTATATCCCTTTCCCTGATAATCGTGCCGGCCGGAATCTTTCTCCTTGCCTTTCCCCCGATAACAAACTCCGGCTTACCGAAAGTCCCCCTCGACTTTGAAGAAGGGATCTCCTTGAGCTGAATCATATCAGCAGTGATTACTGCTCCCTTAGGTATCGGAACTCTGGAAACAACTACCTTTACAAGCTTCTCAATCCTAACAGGAAGCCGAACCCTCTTATACACCTTACCGTTAACGGAGACTATATACTCAAAGTAAGCGTACTTTTCAGAAATAGAGTCGAGTTCAAGTCTCTCCTCAAACTCCCCCGAAGGAACGTTAAAAGCATAGAAAGGCACCCTTACAACCGTCAAATCCGGATAGTACTTCCTAAGGTAGGCTTTTACCAGGGATTCAACGTGCTCCCTATCTACTTTAAGGCACTTCCTCCATACCGTAACAGTTTCCGCTCCCCTCACCTCTACCTTATCAAAATTGCCATCCCGCCTCTTCAAAAATTCAGTAATTCTTGAAACAACCTCAGACTTCGAAAGTCTTTTTTCCCTGCAGGGAGGCGGCGAAGAAGAAACCTCGATGTACCTTAAACCTTCAGCCCCATTACCGGAGATGACGGCTATATCCGAAAGGAGCACGTCTTTTCCGCTGACAACAGCCCTGTCTTTTAGCTCAACAACGGCGGCGGAAGAGTAACAAATCAAAACGAGCAGCAGGAAAACTGCTTTAAGACTTAAGCGTAGCCACCGTCCTGAGCATCTCATCTGCAGTTATTATTCCTTTTGAGTTTATCTCGTAAGCCCTCTGAGCAACAATTAAGTTCACCATTTCCTCAACGATGTTAACGTTCGAAGCTTCAAGAAAACCCTGAGTTAGCTTTCCAAAACCGTCGGTATTGGGATCCCCTTCTATCGGCTCTCCCGAAGCATCGGTCTGGACAAGCAGGTTGCCGCCAATGGCCTTAAGCCCGGCGGGGTTTATAAAGCGGTAAAGCTTTATAGTCCCGACTTCTTCAGTTACCTGCTGCCCCCCTGTGTTCCTTACAACGTAAACCTTGCCGTTCGGAGAAATAGAAATATTGACCACGGTTTCGGGAGACGATATCTGAATGTTCGGAGAAAGCTTATATCCTTCGGGAGTAACAACATAACCCTCATCGTCCAGCTGGAAATCCCCGGCCCTCGTGTAGGCCTCCCCTCCGCCCGGAAGCTCTATCTTAAAGAAGCCCTCTCCCTGAATGGCAACGTCCAAGGGTTTATCAGTCTTTATAAGACTTCCTTGGGTAAATATTTTGCTGACATCAGAAACTTTAACTCCCAGTCCAATTTGGATTCCCGAAGGAACTCTATTTTCCTCAGAACTCATAACTCCGGGATCTCTTATATCCTGGTAGATCAAGTCCTCAAAGTTTGCCCTCGACTTCTTAAACCCGACCGTATTAACGTTGGCTATATTGTGGGATATAACGTCGAGGTTTGTCTGCTGAGCTTCCATTCCTGAAGCCGAAGTCCACAAAGCCCTAAGCATATCTCCCTCCTCTAAACTTTCCCGATTTCTACCGACCTCTGGTTAAGGCCGTCAAGCCCCCTAATGAGATTACCGTACATCTCAAAACGCCTCTGGGCATTTATAAGTTCAACCATCTCTTTAACGGGATCAACATTCGAGGATTCAAGATATCCCTGAAGAACGGCCGCATCAGTGGGCTGAGGAGAACCGATTCCCCGGTAGTAAGAATCCCCCACAGGACTTACCGACCGGAAGTTAACCACTTTAAGGACTGCGACTTTCCTGCCGTCCTCGTAAATGACTCCATCCTTATCAACGGTTACCTTTCCTCTTCCTGAAAGGATTATCTCTCTGTCATCTATACCGAGAACAGGATTACCATTTGAGTCAACGAGCTTTCCGTCAGTACCAAGGGTAAAGTGTCCGTTCCTCGTATAAACCTCTCCTCCTTTCGTCTTTACAGCAAAAAAACCTTCACCTTTAAGGGCTAAGTCAAAGGGATTTCCGGTCTTTTTAAGCGCCCCCTCCGACAACAGCACGTGGGTTGCTTTAAATCTCGGAAAGACAAGCAGGTTATAGGCATCTCCGCCGTTCTGCGGAATGTGCTGGGACATTTCTTCTTCAAGAATCTTTTTAAATCCCGGAGTGTTAACGTTAGCAATGTTGTTTGCGGTAACGTCAAGTTGCTCCATTGCCCTTTCGCCACCCGCAGCTAAAACGTACATTGTCTGGAAAGAAACCGCCATTTTTACTCCTCGATAAGCTTCAAGCGTTCTTCCGGAGTTATTATCTGGACAATTTCAACGCCAAAGTTTTCCTTAACAACGTACAGTTTACCCTTTGCAACAAGTTTACCATTTATCTTAATATCGACAGGATCTTCAATAAACCTATCAAGCTCTACGACGCTGTTCGGATGGAGCTTGAGTATTTCCTCAAGGGGAAGTTCGGTACTGCCTATCTCAACCGTTATCTCTAAAGGAATGTCCTTTAAAAGCTCGTACTTCTCGTCACTGCATCCCTGCTGCGGCTCTTCCTTTTCTTGAGAAGGAGACTCCTGCTGTGCAAGGGCTTCTTCCCAAGCCGCCATTATGTCTTCTTCAGACTGGGCTCCTTCCCCGGCACTTTCTTTCTCGGCATCTCCCTCTTCAGCCTTCTCCTCCTGCTGTTTCAGGGCTTCCTCCCACTCTTTCGCCAGCTCCTCCTGGCTCTTCTCCTTCTCCTCCTCTGCCATCACCGACTCCGTTAATGTAATCCTGTATTAAAGCCGCATATCTATCTTTAACCTTTCCGAGCTTAGCGTAGAATTTCGGCCTGCCTTCAACGCACAACCTCAGGAGGTCTTCCTTTGAAACCTCAAGGGGCAACCTGTCACCGACCTTCCACGCAAGGACTTCCCCCATCTTCAGCTTTTTCTTCCCAAGTTCCAGCGACAACTTCAGTTTGGTTCTGAGAACTTTCTCCTTCAGGTGGCTTTCCCAGACCGGATCTTTTTCCGCAAACAGAGACTCAGAAAAGATTAACTCCTTTATGGGCATAAAGAGGCCCTGAGGAAAGCAGAAGAAAAAGGGAGCTTCGTAACCGTCTATATCCATAGTACACTCAACAACTATAACTTTTTCGTTTCCTGCAACGATCCTGGCAAGAGCCGGGTTAAGCTCTATCCCTTTCAACTCAAGCTCTACCGGATAAACCTCCTTCCAGACATCCTCAAAGGTAAAGAGGGCTATCTTGACCATATCCTGAATTATCCGCATTTCGAGTTTTGTAAACTCCCTTCCTTCAATCTTAAATGGTTTCGCTGGCCCCCCGAACATAACGCTTATAACGACAAAAACGAGCCTCGAGTCAAGGATGAAAAGAAAGTTCTCCTTAAAAGGCTTCATCGACACAATGCTGTAGCTCGCAGGCATCGGTATTTTGATCATAAAGTTGTTAAAGCGCGTGATGTAGACCGACTCCTTGGTAACCATACTTATCTGGGGAACGAGCCGCCTTATCTCCTCTCTGAAGAGCTTCACCCACCTCTCAAAAAGAAGCTCTAAACCGGGGACTCCGCCTTTCTTTATCTGCTCAACCTGGGAAAAGTCAAAAGGACGGACGTCCGGAGCCTTCTCCTCTTTTTTCGGCTCTCCACCGCCAAGAAGCGCATCTATTTCTTCTTGAGAGAGGAACTCTTCAGACATAAGACCTCACTATACAAGCTCTTCGGAACCGCCGAGCTCTATCTTACCTTCTTCTGCAAGCTTCTTAATTATAGCAATGACCTTCTTCCTTGCCCTCTCAACGTCGGACTTTTTAACAGGGCCCAGGGCTTCGAGATCTTCAAGGAACATCTGGGCTGCCCTCTTAGACATGTTGGAAAGGAACTTGTTGAGTATCTCCTCCGGAGCACCTTTGAGGGCAAGGAGCAGATCGTTCTTATCAACAGCCTTGAGTATTTCAATAATAGCCCTGTTATCGAGCTTAATGATATCTTCAAACTTAAACATCCTCTCCTCAATGGAGTCGGCAAGGGAAGGATTCTCCTTCCTGATCTGGTCAAGTAGCTCCTGTGCAATTTCCTTGGGAAGGTTATTAACGATTTCCGCCGCAATATCTATTCCGCTGAGGGTCTGCTCTTTACCGGCACCTATGCTCGCCAGCTCATCCTCAAGAGCTTCCGTAACAATCTTAAGCGTCTTCATCGATATTTTCTCAAGGAGCGCAAGTCTCTTAACAACTTCTTCCTGAACGTTCGTAACCCCAAGGCGCTTGGGCAGGTACTGAATGACATCGGCAGCCTTCATCGGCGGAAGCTGGGACAGGATTATCGCTATAATCTGGGGGTGCTCCTTCTCGATGAGCTTCGCTATGAACTTCGGATCCATCTTTTGAAGCTCTTCAAAAACCACCTTGCCCGACTCCGAAAGCATCGTCTCTTCCAAGAGCTGCTGAAGCTTGTCGGGCGGAAGTGCTTTTTCAAGGAGCTTCCGAAGCTCTTCAGGAGCTGTCCTCAGCGGAGCAATCTCCGACAGCTCGTCATAGGCCTCCTTCAGAACAAGCTTTACCATATCTTTCTTAACTGTTCCCAAAGAGAGTATGGTCTTGGCCAGCCTCGTAAGCTCGTGCTCTTTTAAATTCCTTATGACATTCACGGCTATATCTTCGGGAAGAGAAAGGATCAATATGGCAGCCTTCTGAGTTCCCGTAATCCGTTCGGTTTTCTGCTTATCCTTTTCTGCCATTTAAACCTCAGTGCTTCTTGTGGCTGAAGTAGAGGGCAAGGGCAAGCATCAGAACTCCTACAGCAAGGTAGAGAGTCTGAAGGGGAGTTTCGTACTTTATGTGAATGGCATACTTAAAGAAGGTAACTATTAAAACCATAAGAACTACTTTCGCAAGCTTTTCCTTAAGGTCGTCGAGGCTGTGAATGGCAAGGATTTTCGAAGAGTTTTCATCGCTTTCGGCTTCATCAATCTTGCTTATGAAAAGTTCATAAAGCCCCAAGGAAAAGATGATGAGGACGGTAGCTATAAGGTACAGGTCTATAGCTCCTACTATCGCACCGACAAGGTGCTCATGCTCTTCTTCAGAGATATGAAAGCCGTGGGAGAAAAGGTTTGAAATCGGGTCAAAAATCTCACAGGAAGCTACTATAAAGAGGCCTAAAGAGGCAAGAAGGGAGAAGATTACTGCAAATATAACAAGCCACCTCGTTCTCCACAGAAAAGCTTCAAACAGTCTTTCAATGACCCTCATCAAAACCCTCCGAAAACTGCGTGCTCTAAGTAGAATAGAAGAAGCGCAACAATAACAGTAACAGCAGCAACGGGCGTTCCGTACTTCATAAACCTGAAGAAGTCTATCTTGTATCCGTTCCTCTCCGCTATGTCGGCAGTAACGATGTTAGCCGAAGCACCTATCAGGGTCAGGTTACCGCCGAGACACGCACCGAGGGAAAGGGACCACCAGAGGGGATCCATAACGCTTCCCATCTGAGCTTCCATTCCCTTCAGAACGTAAGCCATCGACATCGTAAAGGGTATATTATCCACAAAACCGGAAATCAGGGCAGATACAAAACCGACTATCAGAATACCCGCATGGATGTTCTCCCCGATCTCCCTTATCAACCAGTTGGCCGCAGCCTCAAAGACCCCGTTTACCTCCAAAGCTCCGACGACCATGAACAAGCCCATGAAGAAGATGAGCGTCGTCCACTCAACCCTTTCAAGGATCCACGCCGGAGAAAGCCCGCTGATGAGGGCAAGGAGAGTAGCCATAAAGAGGGCAATCACTCCCGGCTCAAGCCCCAAGTTGTGGCCCAGGATAAAGAGGATAATGGTTATCAGGAAAACAATCACGGACTTTTTCATGAGCTTCCTGTCAAGAAGCTCCTCATCAACTTCCCCTGATAGTATCTCCCTCAGCTCCTCCTCTGTAGCCTGGGATTTCAAAAATCCTCCCTTTGCCATCATCAGGTGCATAACCATCAGGCCGAGTATGAAGGCAATAATCGCGTAAGGGGCAACCTCTATAAGGAAGTCATTGAACGTTTTACCGGCAATGCTTCCGATGATTATGTTGGGCGGATCGCCGATCAGCGTAGCAGTACCTCCGGTGTTTGAAGCAAGAACTATGGCAATAAGGTAAGGAATAGGGTTGAGTCTCAGCTTTTCGGCAATGTTAATCATCACGGGAGCCATAAAGAGAACGGTCGTAACGTTATCAAGAAAGGCCGAAAAGACGGCCGTTAAGAGGGAAAAGACCCAGAGAACCCTTGTCGGAGAGCCTTTTGTAAACTTGACGGCCTTTGCCGCAACTATGTGGAAGAAACCGCTCTTACCCATAACCGTAACGATGTTCATCATTCCGAAAAGCAAGAGGATTGTATTCTGGTCGATTGCTTCCCAGGCCTTTTCGGGAGTAATCACTCCCACAACAAGCGTAAGGGAAGCTCCCACCAAAGCCGCAATGGTTCTGTGAAAGAACTTTTCAAGGAGAATCATTGCGTAAGTAAAGAGAAAGAGTAAAACCGAAAGCTCGGCAAGTTCCGACTTTGTAAGGTGCAGGTTAAAAGCGTGAAGGATGCCTCCTACCTGCTCTGCTCCTTGACCGTGAACTCCGTGTCCCATCACTCCTCCCATTTTTTCAGTAGATCCTTGGCTGCCTTGAGGCTGCCTTCCGTCACTTCTCCGGATATCATAAGGGCAAGCTCCCTTTCAAGCTCCTCTCCGGAAAGCAGGGTAACAGAAACCTTGCCCTCCACTTTCTCCAGCTTAAAGACCCTGTCGGCAGCGGCTACAACCTGAGGCGAATGGGTAACGGCTATAACCTGCTGCCTTCTTGAAATCTCCCTCAGCTTCCGCGCCACCTTTCCCACTATTTTACCCGACATTCCTGCATCTATTTCATCAAAAACCATAGTCATATTCGGAAGGGAAACTACAGAAAGTAGAATCAAAAGGAATCGGGAAAGTTCTCCTCCCGAAATGGACTCGGAAAGAGGAGAAAGGGGAAGGGAAGGATTTCCGGAAAACAGGAATCTGACCGAATCCCTCCCGACCGGAGTAAGTTCGGACAGCTCCTTTACCTCAACCTCAAACCTTGCCTCCTCAAGACCCAGCTCTTTGAAACCTTTAAGAACCAGATTTTTAAGCTTAACCGCTCCCTTTTTCCTCAATTCGGACAGCTTTGAAGAGACGTCAAAAAGTTCCCTTTCAACAGATTTCAGCTGAGCTTCAACCGCTTCAAGGTCGGTTTCGGCATTTAGAAGCTTCTCAAGCTTTTCCCTCGCCTCCGCCAAGAACTCTTCTATCTTCTCAAGGGTACCGCCGTACTTCCTCTTGATTCTTTCAATCTGATAAAGTCTATCTTCTATCTCTTCCAGAGACAGTTCGGTTTCCGGGACTTGAACGCGCTTCTCAATCTCCGAAACAACGGACTCAAGCTTGTAGTAAATCTCATTAAGCTCCCTGACAATTTCGGAGTATAGTTCAATCTCTTCAAATTCCCTTATGAGCTTCGAAACAAGGTCAAGAACGGAAGGTTCCCCCTCGTAAAGCAGGTGGAGGGAAAATTGCCTCAGCTTAGCCACCTTTTCTGCCCGGGATACAACCTCCCTGAGCCTGAGCAGTTCTTCTTCCTCTCCGGGCTTAATGGCCGCAGTCTCTATCTCCTCTATCTGATACTTGAGAATATCTATTTCCCTCTCCCTATCGGACAGGGACTTCCTCAAGTTTTCAAGCTCCGACAGCAATTCCCTGTAGCGGGAGTAGAGTTTCTTATAGTCCTCCAGAAGTCCTTCAGAATCGGAAATCCTGTCAAGGACAGAAAGCTGATAAGAGGGCTTCAGCAGTTTAACCGACTGTCTCTGCGACTGAAAAAGGAGGAGGGGAGATACTGCTTCCTCGACAACTTTCTGCGGAACTCTCCGCCCGTTCAGGAAGTACCGGGAACGCCCTCCCGAAACTTCCCTCCTTACTATCAGCTCCTCTCCGTTAACAGTAAAGACGGCCTCTACAAATGAACCGTCCCTCGAAACGGAAGACTTTGCACCTTTAAGAAACTCCACACTGCTGAGCAGGAGGGACTTTCCGGTACCGGTTTCGCCCACTATCACGTTGAAACCGGGAGAAAATAGAAGCTCTCCCGTTATAGAGCCAAAATCCTTCAGCCTCAGCTCTTCTATCATTACCCGCTTAAAAGTTCCCTGAGTTTCTTGAGAAGCTTATCCCTTCCCTCCCTTGTCTTCGAAGAGAAGGGAATAACATCCACGTCAGAACCAAGTTTTCCTAATATTCTCTTTTCAAGCCCCTGCCTTTCAGACCTTTTAAGTTTGTCAACTTTAGTGGCCACAACAACGTAAGGAATGCCGTAAAACTCAAGCCATTCCTTCATCTGAATGTCCTTCTCGGTAGGTCCAACCCTCGAGTCAACCAGAAGGAAAATCCCCTTCAACCTGTCCCTGCCTTTCAAGTACCCCTCAATAAGCTCTCTCCACCTCCTCTGCTCCTTCAGGGGAACTTTGGCGAAACCGTAACCGGGCAGATCAACCAGAAAAAACTTTCCATCCACCAGGTAAAAGTTGATAGACCGGGTCTTACCCGGCTCAGAACTTACTCTCGCCAGCTTAAAGTTGTTGGCAAGGGTATTCAGGAGGGAAGACTTTCCGACGTTCGAACGCCCGACAAAAGCCACTTCGTTGTAAGGAGTTGACGGAATATCCTCGGGTACGTAGGCAGCCTTGTAGAACTTAACGTTCTTTATTTTCATCCTTTACTCTTTGAGGAGTTCCTCAACGGCCTTTTCAAAAAGAGCTATGTAAGAAGGTGTAAATCCGACCTCATAGTACCTTACCCTGCCCTCTTTATCAATTATGAAGGTCTGCGGAATGGAGTCAAGGCCGGTTATCCTGCCGGCATACTCTTCCCAAGCCTTTTCAGTCGAAGATCCTACAGGGTAGGTAATTCCCATTTCCTCCACAAAGCCCTTCAGTTTTTCCGACGGAAGGCCTATATAGTCAACAGAAAGACCTATTACAACGACCTTACCGCCGTGTTTCTTGTAAATTTCTTCAAGTGCAGGCATTTCGGCTTTACAAGGAGGACAGTAAGTTCCGAAGAACTGGACTACAACGACCTTCCCTCTGTAATCCGAAAGCTTGTGCTTCTTCCCGTTAATGTCTGTAAAAGTAAAATCATAAGCTTTTACCCCGGAATTCTCGGCAGTTGCAGTCTTCTCAACAGGTTTTACACCTGTAGACTCCTTTTGACAGCCGGAAACTGCAAAGAGGGAAAAGACTAAAGCAGCAGCCAGAAGTTTTCTCATTTTACCCTTCCTTCTCCTCAAGGTATTTTGCGGCAGACATAGCAGCTACCGCTCCGTCGGCAGCAGCAGTTACAACCTGCTTCAGGGGTTTGTGCCTTACATCACCGGCAGCAAAAAGACCGGGAGTCTTCGTCGCCATCTCTTCATCGGTTATTATGAAGCCCTGATCGGTGGTATCAACCAGGTGAATCACAGGAGAGACATTAGGTTCGTTGCCTATGAAGATAAAAACGCCGTCAACGGCCAACTCTGAAGTTTCCCCGGTAACGGTATCCTTCAGAGTAAGTGACTCAACAAAGTCTTTGCCGTTTATAGAAGTAACAACCTTGTTGTAAATTGGTTCTATTTTTTCATTCTTAAAAACCCTGTCCTGAATGATCTTTACGGCCCTAAACTTGTCCCGCCTGTGGACAAGGTAAACTTTACTGGCGAACTTGGTAAGGTAGAGAGCTTCCTCAAGGGCAGAATCGCCGCCGCCGATGACGGCAACCGTTCTATCTCTGAAGAAAGCCCCGTCACATACAGCACAGTATGAAACTCCCCTTCCCACAAACTCGGCTTCCCCGGGAACGTTAAGCTTTCTGGGAACAGAGCCGGCAGCCCAGATAAGACTTTTCCCTTTAAACTCTCCCCCCTCGCACTTCACAACAAAGATGTCACCGTCGAGATCAACGGAAGAAACGGGCTTACCGTTCTCTATTACGGCTCCAAATTTCTCGGCGTGTTGCCTCATTTTTTCGGAAAGCTCAAAGCCGGTTATACCGTCAAAGAACCCCGGATAGTTCTCAATCTGCTCGGTTATAAGCAGCTGTCCGCCCGGCATCATCTGGTCAAGTATGACAGTTTTAAGGTTGGAACGGCCGGCGTAAATGCCGGCAGAGAGCCCGGCAGGCCCTGCTCCCACTATAACAACATCATAAATCTCCATTTTTACTCCCCGAGAACTCTCTCTATCATGGCCTCAAAAACGGCTTTCGGCTGAAGTCCCACTTTAACGTCCGCAACATCTCCGTTTACGAACAGCATTACTGTCGGGATACCCCTTATTCCGTACTGCATGGCAACCATCGGAAGCTCATCGGTATTTACCTTCACAACTTTAACTTTTCCTTCATACTCCTGCGCCAGCTCATCTATTGTAGGAGCAAGCATCCTGCAGGGTCCGCACCAGGGTGCCCAAAAATCGACAAGAACCGGCATATCAGATTGAAGAACCTCCCTCTCGAACTCATCAACCGTTCTGATTTCCAAAGCCATTACTCTACCTCCTTCTCGATTAGTTTAATTAACTCTATAACAAAAGGTTTCTCTACCTTATAACAGGTCTTTACACCGTCCTTCCTGTACGAGATTATCCCTGCGCTCTTCAATATGTTTATGTGTTGAGAGACTGTAGGTTGAGGAATCCCAAGCTCCTGCCAAATCTCCTTCACGCATTTTTCGCCGTCAGAAAGGTATCTTATTATCCTTATCCTCGTAGGGTGAGCAAGGGCCTTAAAGACTTCAGCTATTCTCTCATCCATCCTTAACGTTCCGGCTTCAAGAATTTACGGCAAATTGTATCATAGTTAATATATGATGATTCCCGCATACCCCACAACTTGAGAGTAATCCCCCGTAACATCACCGGACGTCCTGTAGGAGACAAGCTCCGCTCCCTTAGCCCCCAACAGTTTTGCCGCCACAATACCAACAGTAGCGGGAATTACTCCGCACATAGATATGTTGTAAGCGTGCACCCTCCTGTAAAGTTCTTCCGGATCAAGGTTTAAAATGGCTTCAATAGCCATCGAGTCGTAAGTCTCGGCCTCCTCCTGAGAAACATAGTGGGAAAAGTCTGTGCTTATCACAATAAGGGCGTCCCTTCCGGATAAAACCTCTGAAAGGATTTCACCGGCAGCCACACAGTCTTCGTAGGAAATGTGCTGGAAAACAATCGGAACTATTGAAAGGTCTTCCTTAAAGCGAGAACAGAACTGAAGGAAAGGAAGCTGAACCTCAAGGGAATGTTCGTAAATATGAGCCGACGTATCCGCCTCAAAAGGAGGACGGGAAGCAAGAAGAGAGGCAACCTCTTCCTCTACAGGAACCTCCCCCAAAGGGGTAAGCCATACGCCTCCGGGATATACGGAAACGGGACGTCCGAGCCCCGTATGGTTAGGTCCCATAACAACGTTAAGTCCGGGAATTTCAACCCTGCTGTAAGTCTCTCCCGCAACCCTACCTGAGTAAATGTAGCCGGCGTGTGGAACAACAACCGCTTTTGCCTTTACCTTCGGAACATCACTCCTGCAGAAAGTACTCAGGTAGAGTTTCAGCTCTTTTTCGGTTCCCGGGTAGAACTGACCCGCAACCGCCGGATATCTCACCATCTCTCCCTCCAACAACCTTTTAAGTTTAAGTTAGAGTTCCAAAACACTCACTTCAAGCCATATATTAACCGCCGAAAATCTCCTAAAGAGGTGAAGAGATGAGGAGATTCATGTTCAAATCCAAAATCCACAGGGCAACGGTAACGGGAGCAGACCTTAACTACGAAGGCTCAATAACCATCGACAGCGAGCTAATGAAACTTGCGGATATCCTCCCCTACGAAAAGGTCGACATCTACAACGTCACAAACGGGGAAAGATTTTCAACTTACGTAATACCGGGAGAACCGGGAAGCGGGGAAGTATGTCTAAACGGAGCTGCCGCAAGGAAAGTTCAAAAGGGAGACATCGTCATAATAGTAAGCTACTGCGAACTAGAAGAAGAGGAAGTGAAGAACTTTTCCCCTACGGTAGTTCTCGTTGATGGGAACAACAAACCGATTAGGGTGGTGAAAACTTCGGGGGGAGTAAGTGTATAAAAGGGGGCGGGTGCCCCCGGTTTTAGCCGGTTCCTGCAGAAATTGCGTCTGCCGGACATACCTCAACGCATGCACCGCAGTCGATGCACTCATTCTCATCAATGTCGTACTTCCCGTCGTCAGTAGGGAAGATGCAGTTGGTCGGACAAACCTCGGCGCAGGCACCGCAACCGATGCAGAGATCTGAGACGATATAGTGAGCCATTTTCTCCCCTCCCTGAGCTTAGTTACTCCGCAGAAATTGCATCCGTCGGGCAAACCTCAACGCACGCACCGCAGTCGATGCAGTCCTCGGGAACAATGTAGTACTTTCCGTCGTCCGTCGGGTGAATTGCGTTTGTCGGACAGACGGATGCGCAGGCACCGCAACCGATACAGAGTTCGGGATCAATCTTGTGAGCCATTTCTTCCCTCCTTAAACGGTCAGAATTTCCTCCTCCTTCTTGGAGAGGAGGTTATCTACCTCTTTTGTAAACCTATCGGTTATCTTTTGAAGTTCGTCCTTAGCCCTCTTTATGTCATCTTCTGAATATCCGCCCTCTTTCTTGAGCTTGTCAAGTTCCTTCATAATTTCGTGGCGGATATTCCTTATGGCAATCCTTGCCTGTTCGGCGAACTTGCCGGCCTTCTTTACAAGCTCCCTCCTGCGCTCCTCCGTAAGCGGAGGAAGTATTACCCTTATGACATTTCCGTCCCTCTGGGGCTGAACTCCGAGGTCGGAATCCCTTATTGCTTTCTCTACGTTCGGAACTACCGACACGTCCCAGGGCTGAATCAGAATCTGATTTGCCTCCGGGGTCGAAAGCTGGGCCAGCTGTTTCAGGGGAGTCGGAGTACCGTAGTAGTCAACCTTGATATCCTCTACAAGAACAGTGGAGGCCCTGCTCGTTCTGAGCCCGGCAAACTCCTCCTTAAGAACAGAAACTGCCTTCTTCATGCGCTTCTCTGCATCTTTCAGAAGTTCCTCAATCATAGCCCCTCTCCTTCAACAAGTGATCCTACTGCTTCTCCCTTCACAACTTTCTCGAGGTTCCCGGGCTTCCTAACATCAAAGACGACAATGGGAATATTGTTTTCCATACAGAGGCTTACTGCCGCCGAATCCATAACCTTTATACCGTTAGTAATTACTTCCCTGTAGGAGAGTCTGTCAAGCTTTTTAGCGCTTTTGTCCTTCGCAGGATCCGCTGTGTATATCCCGTCAACTTTCGTAGCCTTTAATAGAACATCGGCGTTTATCTCGGCAGCTCTGAGGGCTGCGGCAGTATCCGTTGTAAAGAAAGGGTTCCCCGTGCCGGCACCGAATATTACTATCCTTCCCTTCTCAAGGTGCCTTATAGCCCTTCTCCTGATGTAAGGCTCGGCAATTTCCTTCATCTCAATAGCAGTCAAAACCCTGGTCTGAAGTCCTTCCTTTTCGAGGGCATCCTGAAGGGCAAGGGCGTTAATTACAGTAGCCAGCATTCCCATGTAGTCAGCCGTCGCCCTGTCCATTCCCTGAGTTGCTCCGGAGACCCCCCGAAAGATGTTACCACCACCTATAACTATTGCAACCTCAACACCGAGGTCGGCAACGGACTTTATCTCCCGGGCAAGCCTCCGGAGGAACTCCGGATCGATCCCGTAGGATTTCTCCCCCTGAAGAGCTTCACCGCTGAGCTTCAACAGTATTCGCCTATACTTTAACCCCATTTCTCCCTTCAAAATCGATTGGTAGGAAATTATACAGGAAAGCCCCCCGAAGGGGGCAAAAATCGTTACTTACCGACCTCAAAGCGGACAAAACGCCTTACTTTTATGTTTTCCCCGAGCTTCGTTATGTAGTCGGTAATAAGATCCTTAATCGTCTTGCTGTCGTCCTTTATCCAGGGCTGGTCGAGGAGGCATTTCTCTGAGAAGAACTTCGACAGCCTTCCTTCAACTATTTTCTCAACAATATGTTCGGGCTTTCCTTCAGAAATGGCCTGCTGTCTCAGTATCTCCTTCTCTTTCTCAACAACTTCAGCAGGAACTTCTTCCCTGCTTACGTACTCAGGAGCCATTGCAGCAACCTGCATGGCTATCTCGTGCCCCAGCTCTTTAAATGTTTCGTTTTTAGCAACGAAGTCTGTCTCACAGTTAAGCTCAACCAGAACGCCCACTTTCCCGCCGGCGTGGATGTAGGAAAAGATTGCACCCTCTGCCGTTGCCCTTTCTGCCTTTTTCGCCGCCTTTGCAGCGCCCTTTCTCCTGAGAATCTCTACGGCTTTTTCTATGTCTCCTCCGGCCTCCTGAAGGGCTTTCTTACAGTCAACAATTCCGGCGCCGGTTTTTTCTCTGAGTTCCTTAATCATCTGAGTTGTTATCTCAGCCATCACCAACCTCCTACTCTTCCTCTGGAATAAAGTCTACCTCTTCCGCCTCTTCACCCTCTGCGAGCTTAATAGCATCCCTTCTCATCTTCCCTTCAAGGACTGCATCGGCAATCCTGGAAGTAAGAAGCCTTATTGCCCTAATAGCATCATCGTTGGCAGGTATCGGAATGTCAACAAGGTCGGGATCTGCATTTGTATCAACAAGGGCAACTATCGGAACACCCGCCTTTCTTGCTTCCCTAACCGCATTCTCTTCCCTGACGATGTCAACGATGAACACGGCATCGGGAAGCCTGTTCATGTTCTCAATACCGCCTATGTACTTCTCAAGCTTCTCCCTCTTTCTCCTTAACCTTACGGCTTCTTTCTTCGGGAGCTTCTCAAGAATTCCCTCTTCCTCCATCTTCTTGAGCATTTTCAGCTTAAACACAGACTTCCTGATTGTCTGGAAGTTTGTAAGAGTTCCTCCAAGCCACCTTTTGTTAACGTAGAACATCCCGCAGCGCTCGGCTTCCTCCTTAACGATGTCCTGACCCTGCTTCTTCGTGCAGACGAAGAGAACGGTTCCGCCGTTTGCAACGAGATCCGCAATGTAGTCGTAAGCCTGCTCAAAGTACTTGAGGGTTTGCTGAAGGTCAATGATGTGGATGCCGTTGCGCTCGGTGAAGATGAACTTCTTCATTTTCGGGTTCCAGCGCTCCTTCTGGTGGCCGAAGTGAACTCCAGCCTCCAGAAGCTCCTTCATAGTAACCCTCTGGCCGGGCGGCCTCGGCTTGAAGACCTCCTGTTCCTTAACTTCCTCCACAGGCTTTGTTTCCTGCTCGACCTGCTGGTTTTCCCTTACTTCCTCTGTCATCTAAACCTCCTTAGATTTGGGTTATTCCTCCCGGCCTTCATCCTTCGGAAGAACCCTGCGGGCACCCCTCCCGAAGTCCGGCCGGTGAGTTGTCAGGAGGAAATATAGTAAATTCATCGGAAATTCCCAAGCAGTCACGAGAAAAGGATCTTCAAAGACAGGAAAATCAGCAAAATTCCGAAAGCCCTTTTAAGGTTTGAATGACTTACTCTCCTGAGTATCAACAATCCCGCTCTGCTTCCTAAAAGTGCCCCTACCGAGACGAGAAAAGCAGCAGGAAGGTAAACATAGCCAAGCTGCCAGTTTACAAAGGTCTCTGCAGGTATAAGGGCGTAAATCAGCGTGCCGAAAAGAGCATTTAAAAAAGAAACCCCGGAAGCCAGGGCGACAACTTCTGAAGCTCTCATTTCGGAAAAAGAAAAGAGGAGCGAGTTTACAACCACCCCTCCTCCTATACCGAAAAGGGTGCTTGAAACAGCAGAGAGAAATACCGCAGTCGGAACGAGAAAGTTGGAACCCTTCAGCTCAAAAAGACTCTTCCTCCCCGTAATCATCCTCAAGGCAACCAGGAAAAGAAAAACAGAAAAAGTCTTTTTTAAAGCAGAACCGGGCAGGAAATGAGAAACCAAAGCTCCAACGGCAACGCCCGAAATTATGTAAACCAGGAGATTCAAAACATCCTTTCTTTCCAAATTCCCTTTTAAAAGGTGAAATCCAGAAGTAACAAAAGTAGTAACAGCTATAACTGCAAGGCTTGTAGCAATAGAAAGTTTGAAGGCTTCGGAATCGGGAATTCCATAGAAAGAAAAGAGATACCAGAAAACGGGAACCAGTATAACTCCCCCTCCTATGCCGAAAAGCCCCGCAAGGAAACCGGAAAAAAGACCCGTAGCAAACAGTAGCAAATAGATCAACATCAGTTCCTCAAAGGTGCTTTTAAGCGAATGAGAATTATATTGCTTACCGCCAAAGCTCGAGAATACGGAGGGAAAGTTGAAGTTCGTAGGAGCACACGTAAGCGCAGCAGGGGGAGTCTCAAAAGCTCCACTAAACGCAAAGGAAATAGGAGCAAAAGCCTTTGCCCTATTTACGAAAAATCAGAGACAGTGGCGGGCAAAGCCCCTTACAGAAGAGGAAATAAAAAAATTCAGGGAAAACTTGAAGAAAGTAGGTATTTCTCCTCAACACGTACTTCCCCACGACAGCTACCTTATAAACCTCGGACACCCCGAAAAGGAGAAAAGATTAAAGTCACTAAGGGCATTTATAGATGAAATTGAAAGATGTTATCAGCTCGGGCTGAGGTACATAAACTTTCATCCCGGGAGTCACTTAAGGAGAATCTCCGAAGATGACTGCCTGAAACTTGTAGCAGAATCGGTAAATGAGGCAATAGAACGAACAAAAGACGTTGTCCTCGTCATCGAAAACACGGCAGGTCAGGGCTCAAACGTCGGTTACAGGTTTGAACACCTGGCGAGAATTATTGAACTTGTTGAGAAAAAAGACCGAATAGGTGTATGCCTCGATACCTGTCACCTGTTCGCGGCCGGCTACGACATAAGAACGGAAAAGAGTTATTTAAGAACGATGGAGGAATTTGAATCAACAATCGGTTTAAGGTACCTTAAAGGAATGCATCTTAACGACGCGAAATCAACACTCGGAAGCAGGGTTGACAGACATCACTCCATCGGGAAGGGGAACATTGGACTTGAGGCTTTCAGGTTCATAATGAATGATCCAAGACTGGACGGGATTCCGCTAATCCTCGAAACAATTGATCCCTCAATCTGGGCGGAGGAAATAAAACTACTATATTCAATGGTAGAAAGCCGATGAGGAGAAATTATGGTATTTAGGGACAGAAGGGAAGCCGGTGAACTGCTGGCCGGAGCAATAGTCAGAAAGTACGACGGTAACCTGAAGGATCCCGTAGTCGTTGCAATTCCTAGGGGAGGAGTAATCGTAGCAGAGCCTATAGCAGAAGCTCTCAACGCTCCGATTGAGCTGGTAATACCGAGGAAGATAGGAGCACCTTTTAATGAGGAGTTCGCCGTAGCTGCGGTAACAGAAGACGGAACCATCCTGATGAACCCTTCAGTCAACGATGAAGTGGCTTACAGGCTCGGAGTAACTAAGGAATACCTGGAGAGGAAAGCCCTGGAGGAAATTAAAGAGATAGAAAGGAGAAAAATGAAATACCTGGGAAACAGGGAAAGGGTGCCCCTGACCGGGAGGGATGTGATATTAGTCGACGACGGCATAGCTACCGGTTTAACAGTAAAAGCAGCAATACTTTCACTTAGAAAGGAAAAGCCAAAGAGAATAATACTCGCGGTTCCCGTCATGCCTGCCGATAGGGTAGAGGAATTCCAGCAGATCGTTGATGACTTAATAGTCCTCCATACTCCCCATTTCTTCCAGGCTGTAGGACAGTTTTATCAGGACTTTTCGCAAACCACCGATGAGGAAGTTATAGAAGTGATTAATAGGTTACACCCTTAAAAATCACTCATCCAGTTCCACAACCTTCTTAACCCTTCTTCAATAGAAGAACGGGGAGAAAATCCCAGCGATGAAATTTTAGAGATATCCGCGACAGAACGCTTTATATCTCCGGGACGAGGAGGCAAAAATCGAAGCGGAGGAACTTGTCCCACAATTTCCTCCAAAACAGAAATAAGCTCCAAAATTGAAGTTTCTTTTCCCGTACCTACGTTATAGACTTCACCGGCTTCTCCTTTTTCCTCTGCCAACAATAAAGCAGATACAACATCTTTCACGTAGATAAAATCCCTCGTCTGCTTTCCATCTCCGTAAATATCTATTGATACATCCTCTCCTCTTAAAAAACGTTTTACCCTATCCATGAAAATTGAAATTACACCTGAATAAGGAGAAGAAGGATCCTGCCTCTCCCCATAAACATTGAAAAACCGAAGTGCAACTGCTCGAAGGCCGTACAGCCCCCATGAATTCAGAGAATATCTTTCGGAAGCATACTTATCAACAGCATAAGGAGTTAGTGGTTTAACGGGCATATCCTCCTTCTTGGGTAACTGCGGCAGATCTCCATAAACGGCAGCAGAAGAAGCAAAAATGAAATTTTTGACACCGCTGACTTTAGCCTCCTCGAGCAAGTAGAGCGTTCCGTCGAAGTTTACGCTATGACAGTAAAGCGGTTCCTCTATAGACCGGTAAACAGACGCAACTGCCGCAAGATGAAAAACCGTAAAGAAACTATATTCCGAGAAAAGTCCTGACAGGAAAGATCGATCAGTAATTGATCCTTTTATAAAAAGGAGATTTTCGTTGCTTAAAGGCAGGTTTTCCAGTTTACCGGATGAAAGATCATCGATTACAACTACTTTCCTACCACGACTTAGGAGTTCCTCCACCAGGTGTGAACCAATAAATCCCGCTCCTCCAGTAACAAGAACTTCTTTCAAAATGTCCCCCAGAAAATGGTCTAACTTTCCAGGAATTGTACAACCATTTTGTCTGTAAGTGGGCTTCAGAATACTCGGATGAGATAATCCTTGCTCTCCTTTTCCTCCGGGTAGCGAAGTATTGGCTAATGTTAGTTGAGAGTTGTACAATTTTTTGGGAATCAAATCATCCACTTTTAGCTGTCTTATTGCCTGTACAATATAGTTCTCTGAAGTTCTTTTTCCTTGTTTCCTCTCGATGAAAACACTTCAAACAAAAGCATTAAAATTCCTCAAAAGGGGGACATCTCCCCCTTAAAATTTTTATTAGTTAGATAACTGCTGAATAATCTGATTAGTAGCATTCTCGTCAAAAAGATACCTTGGAATTACAGATGTTCCGTTATCAATCCATACAATATATTCATACCCTCCGCTAAACATCGCATTCCAATTCTGAAGATTTAAATCTTTAAGATCCATTGAATCCCGTTTTTCATCAATAAATACCTCATAAACAGGCAATTTCTTACCTTCAAGATTACGTTTAACCACGCTTATAACTTTATAGTTCCCGTTAGTTCCATTAAGTTCCATTTCGCCATTATCGTAAACAGTGGCGTTAAAGCCATAGTCAAACGACCAGTCAGTTATTTCATCAACATTACCTACCACAAAGTCTATCTCGGGTGTAGCATTATCATCAATATCAAACCTGTAAACATCGTAAGTTCCGTTACCACTGTCAATGTTAATCTGAAAGACATCTTTTCTAAGACTTACAAAATGATTACCCGTTGAATTATCCCAGTCTATAACAAAATGATGCAAAGTTTTTCCATATAGATTCTCAGCAGGTGAATACCAACTTTTCAAAACTTTTATAATTTGATTGGCTGCATTCTCATCAAATAGATACATATTTTTAACTCCATCATCGCATACAAGAGACAGCAAATATGCCGTTCCATTATCAAAAGTAACTTTAAAGTCATTAAGCCCCAATCTGTAAATCTCTGTATCTCTATCGTCAGGGAATATATACTTATAATTCAGCGTAATCCCTGAAAGGTCTATTTTTGAAACAGCCACTACCCTGAAAGATTTCGTTCCGTTATCAAAAACCAAACTTCCACTATCAAACTTTAAATCAAAACTATATTTTTTACTCCAGTCATCAATATCGGACGTTGAATTAACCGAAATATCAGGATACTCAGTATCATTACCATCAATATCAGAGCCGTAGAAAACAACTCCCCCACTGCCGCCACTCAAATCTGAAAAAACCGATTTCCTTAAGGAAATAAAATTAATATCAGTATTATTATCCCAATCAACCACAAAGTTATAAAAAGTACCGTTAGAAAAAACTTTCCCCATTTTTAATTCTTCTGCAGATTCAAGCTCAGATTCAATTATTGTTTTATTATTAAGGCTATTTAACCAATTTTCAAAAGCTGTATCGTTCTCACTTAAAACAGCAATCTGTGAAAATTTTAAAACGGCATAAGCATAAATTTGATTTTCATCAAACCCTAATTTTCTCAACTGAATCATAAGTCTTGCTAAATTCTTTGCCAGGCCAGCAATCTGCACTTGTCCCATTTTAATGTAATCTTCAACAACCATAGAGCTGTTACCAAGAACTCCTGGAGCAAAAGATTGAAGTACTTCTACCGCTACGTCTCCAGAAACTGTTCCATTTTTTTCAATGTAAGCAGCAACTGTAGTTAAAGGAGAAACCACTGCATAGTTATCCCTTAAAGAAAGCAAAGTAAAATTCCCAGACACCAGTGTTCCGTTATCCTTCGTTACATTCTCTACCGCTTCAACCACAATTCTATGCTTACCAATTTCCGAACTTTGAAGCTTTAATAAAAACCTTCCACTTTCATCAGTGTATGCTACAGGTTCACCCCCATCGCACTTGGTGTTATCGTTCAAATCAAAACAAACTACGGCATTTTCTAAATATCCATCAACAGCAACTCCCGCTATAGAAGTACTACTAACAGAGTTCTCATTACTTCCCCCCCCTCCACCACAGGAACCCAAAAAGACCGACAATAATGTAGCAACTGCCAAAAGCCTCCTCATCTCTAAACCTCCCTCCATATTTTATTAAATACCATAAAGAACTGCAAAAACTTGTTCGAGTTCAATACATGGTGGACACCTTGACGACCTCTAATATATTCCTCAAACTTCTCAGCAGGAGTTTTATACGGGATTCAGTTCTCAAGATGCTAAAATAACTATGCCATGAAAGGAAAAAGAGGAAGACCGAGAAAATACCGACACGATATAAGGTGTCCCGACTGCGGTTCTAATTGGTGCAAGAAGAACGGACACC
>JAMORC010000023.1 GCA_027063785.1 Desulfurobacteriaceae bacterium | reverse complement strand
TCTCACCGGTACCTATTGAGTTTTTTACCACAGTTAAGGTCATTGCAATGTCCGTTCTCGTTCTAATCTTTACCGCCCTTGCACTATTTTTTACCGTTGAAAGGCTTTCAGGAGTTCCTTGTCACGGGAGCGAAGTAGACTTCCTGATTTTAACTGCAGCATACGCATTTACAACAACGGGACTTTCCCTCTTTATAGCCTCAATATCGGAGAACATGCTTCAGGTTTCACAGTTAACGATTTTAATCATGGTTCCCATCCTATACCTATCAGGAAGCTGGACTCCGATAGAGAGTATGCCAAAAGTACTTCAGTGGCTGTCGGTCTTATCCCCCCTTAAGTACTACATAAACGGCTCCCTTGCTATTACAGTTAAAGGGTTACCTTTGGCTCAAGTGAAAGGACAACTTTTGGCTCTTTTAGTCGAGGGGTGTGTTATGTTTGGTCTTGGGAACTTTTTTATTAAAGGCAAAGCTTAAGTTATAAGGTTGTTTCTGTTTGTAAAAGCTGTTTTCAGTACTGCTTGACTTCCTCATATGTCAGGATAATTTTACCAAGTAGCATTGAGTCTGATAACTTTTCTATAAAGAGGTGATGTAGTTGGGGAGCCGAAAAATCCCCCGCTCTTTTGTGCAGGAACTGCTCTCTCAAGTCGATATTGTTGATATTATATCACGTTACATAAACCTCAAGCAGGTTGGCAGGAACTTTTCTGCCTTATGCCCCTTCCATCCGGAAAAAACCCCCTCTTTTGTTGTAAGTCCGGAAAAACAAATATTCAAATGTTTTGGATGTGGCGTCGGCGGAAATGCTATTACTTTTGTTGAGAAGTATGAAAATATCTCCTTTTATGAAGCGGTAAAAAGGGTAGCTGAGATAGCGGGGATAGAAGTTCCCGTGTCTGATGGAGAGGAAGAGTTAGAGGAAATTGAGGAATTCGGCTATAAAGCGGCTAAATTCTTTTACAGCCATATTGGAGAGATATCGGATTACCTGGCAGAAAGAAGGATAGATGAAAAGACGGCGGAGAAGTTCCTTTTAGGTTATGCTCCTAAGGGTTACGGCAAAGAACTCGGGATTCCTGTTAAGGCGGCTAAGGAGCTGGGACTTATCAGTAGGGGAGGCAAAGAGTTTTTTGCGGAGAGGCTGATAATTCCCATATTCAGTCACAACGGTAAAGTGATTGCTTTTGCCGGGAGAGTCCTAAAAGGTAGTGAGGAGCCCAAGTACATAAACAGTCCCGAAAGTTCCCTGTTTAAGAAAAGCAGGACTCTTTACGGTTTCTATCAGTCAAGGGACAGGATATTAAAAGAGAGAAAAGTGTTAATAGTTGAAGGTTACTTTGATGTTATTTCTCTTCACAGGAGCGGGGTGGACTTTTCGGTAGCGCCGATGGGAACTTCACTTACGGAAAACCACGTAAAAATTGTGAAGCGTTACACCCAGACTCCTCTTTTGATGTTTGACGGAGATAAGGCGGGAAGAAAAGCCGTTGTAAGATCGGCCGGCCTCTTCCTGAAAGAGGGAATTGAGTCCCTTGTCGTTCCCGTTCCTGAAGGAGAAGACCCAGATTCGCTTGCAAGGAAGGATCCCGAGCTTCTCAAGAATCTTGTCAATAAACCCGTGCTGTTTCTTGACTGGCTTTTGGGGCTTTCTAAAGAACTGAATGAATCCGAGCTTAAGGAGCTTCTCGAACAATCAGCTCCGTTTTTAGTTCAGCTTAGAATTTCCAACCCCTTTCTTTATAACGATTACCTTTCGAAACTCAGGGCCGAGTTCGGAATAGAGGAGGAATGGCTAAAACTTCACTCTCCCCTCGTTGGGAAAAGAGAAGGAGAAAAGGAGGAAACGCTTCCGGTACCACCTTACGAAAAGGTGTTTCTGAAGACGGTGGTGGAGAAGGGAGAGCTTCCACCGATAGACCTTTCCCCTAACATTTTCCTGTCGAAGGAGGTAGCAAAAGTTTACACCTTCATAAAAGAAGTGGGAGAGCGGGATCTGTTCACGATTCAGGCGGAATACCCTGAGGTTGCACCTCTTCTTTCGGAGATAGTGCTGATGGATACGACCGAAGAAGAAGAAAAAGCAGCTCTCTGCCGGGTTCTCAAAAAGGAACTTGAGAGAAGGCTGAGGAAGGAAAAGGACCTGCACGACAAGGTGGAGCTTAAAAAGGCAATTATTCGGCTTAGCCGGGGAGAAATAGACGCCGTTAAAACACTTAAAGTTTAAAGGAGGTAGCCTTGGAGAGAATCAACTTTGAGGAGATCATAGCTTTAGGGAGAGACAAGGGCTACATAACCTTTGACGAGCTTATGGAACACCTTGATGAAGAGGTGCTGACTCCTGAGCTGATAGAAGAGCTAATAACGCAGCTTGATGAGTTTGATATTCACATTATACCGAAAGAGGGGGAGGAGCACGTAGATCTGTCAAAACTCCAGATAACGATAGCCCCGGATACTCTTCCCCGTTCGGACGATCCTATCAGGCTTTACCTCAGGGAAATGAGCGGCATTTCGCTTCTGAAAAGGCATGAGGAAATAGCCCTTGCAAAGAGAGTTGAGCTTGGAAGGAAAGCTCTCCTAAGGTACCTCCTTAAAACGAGAGCAGTTCTCGACTACGTTCTGGAGATTGAGGAAAAAATAAAGAACGGAGAGGTAAAAGTAAGGGACATAATGCGTTCTCCCGACGATTTTGCGGAAGGCGGAGAAAGCCAGAGAAGAAAAAAGTTCTTTGCAATAGTCGGTGAAGTAAAAGAACTCCTTCCTCAGTTCGAGAAATTGAGAAAAAAGTATGCAAGGAATAGAAAAGATAAAAAAGTAAAAAGAGAAATGCTGAGAACTTGGGCTAAAATTAACAATCTTTTGAGGCAACTCCCCTTTTCTTATTCAATCTATGAGAGGATGGCGGATGATATATACAAAAAATATAAGACCCTTAAAACAAGCGAGAAGAGTATTCAAAAACTCAGCGGTAAACTCTCTTTTCTCGGTATTCCTATAGATCAGATATCTCAAAGAATTGATGATGATGATGTTAGGGAAAAGATAGATGCTTCTCGCTACACGACTCGTGAGATAAAGAAAATGGTAAAGAAATACCTCGATACAAAAGAAACTTACAACCAGCTTATAAAAAGCCTTGATATGCCGAGAAACGAGTTTTACCGCCTGGCCGAAAAGATTTACTTCTACAAAAAGGACTCTCAGGAAGCAAAGCAGGTGCTTGTAAGGTCTAACCTGAGGCTTGTTGTCAGTATAGCCAAAAAGTACATAAACAGGGGACTTCACTTCCTGGATCTAATTCAGGAAGGAAATATCGGCCTTATGAAGGCCGTTGATAAGTTTGAGTACCGGAGGGGGTACAAGTTTTCTACTTACGCTACCTGGTGGATAAGGCAGGCGATAACAAGGGCAATAGCCGACCAGGCAAGGACTATAAGAATTCCCGTGCACATGATTGAAACGATAAATAAAGTTATAAAGACTTCCAGACAGATGTTCCAGGAACTCGGAAGGGAACCGAGGCCTGAAGAGATAGCAGAAAGGCTCAAAATGCCCTCTTCGAAGGTGCGCTCAATCCTCCAGTTGGCTCAGGAACCGGTTTCCCTTGAAACTCCCATAGGAGATGATGAAGACAGTACTCTCGGGAACTTCATTGAAGATACAAAGAGCCCCATTCCCGAGCATGAGGTTATTAAGAAAGATCTCCAAGAGAAGGTCTCTCAGCTTCTATCTCAGCTTTCGGAGAGGGAAGCCCTTGTTCTCAAGCTCAGGTTCGGCCTTGACGGCTATGCCGAGCATACTTTGGAGCAGGTCGGTAAGGAACTTAAAGTTACGAGAGAGAGGATCAGACAGATAGAATCAAAGGCTCTCAGGAAATTGAGAAATTCCGGGCTCGATATAGACCTCTCAATCTTCCTGGAGAGATAGGAACTTTTCAAAATCCTCCGGGAGAGGCGCTTTTACGTTTACCGTTTCTCCTGTTTGGGGATGGTTGAAGGAAATTATGTAGCTGTGCAGCATTATCCTCGGGGCACAGAGGAGAGCTTCCGGCCAGCTTCTCCTGTAGTAAAGGAACTCTCCGACGATCGGATGACCGACATCGGCCATGTGTTTTCTGATTTGATGCTTTCTGCCGGTTTCTATCTCTACCTCGAGCAGGGTTGTGAATCGGTATGCTTTTATAGGTTTAAAAATCGTTACTGCTTCTTTCCCGTCAATCGGTTTTGTTATTTTGCCTCCTCCTTTTATTCTGCCCAGAACCAGGGCCCTGTAAACTTTTCGAACCCTCCTTTTTTTGAACTCTTCCTTAAAGGCCTCGAACAGCCTATCTCCTTTGACTGCTATTACTGCCCCGGAGGTCTGCCTGTCGAGCCTGTGAACGACGCGCCATTCTTTACCGAGTCTTTTCCTTAGATATCCTTCAAGATCCGGAGGGTTAAGGTTGGTATTGAGGAATGGCGGTTTTGAGATAACAGCCACTCCTTTCTTCAGGTAGAGAAGCCTAAGAGGCTTCCTTTCAAACAGGCAGGGATTAAGAGAGACAACAATTCTATCCTTCGGGGAGACCGTCCTCCTGTAGCGGAGTTCTTTAATACCATTAACGGCCACCAGTCCTTCGTTGATCAGTTTTTTTGCTTTGTTTTTAGATCCCAAAGTTTCTGATACCGCTTCAACAAGTTTGAGGTTTCCGGAGGGAACAAGTTTAAAACACTCAAGTTCCATAGTTAAAACCTATAGATTGGATAGGATTCTTATTAAAAGTCTATCATAAGTTTTAATATTGAAAAACCTTTTCAGGAGGAAGAAAATGGCACTTGTGGGTCAAAAAGCACCGGAGTTTAAGGTTCAGGCCTACGACCCGGTAAATAAGAAGTACGTTGATGTCTCTCTTAGCGATTACGTGCCGAACAATGACGGGAAATTCTTGATTCTCTGCTTCTACCCTGCGGACTTTACCTTTGTCTGACCTACTGAGCTGGCTGCGGTCGCAGCCAAGTACGATGAGATCAAGTCCCGCGGAGCCGAAGTCCTTGCGATTTCTACCGACACGGTATTCAGCCATCAGATTTTCTGTGAAGTTGAACCCCTCATGAAAGATGTTAAGTTCCTTCTGGGGGCAGATCCGACCGGAGAGGTATCCAGGGCTTACGGCGTCTATATGGAGGATGCGGGGATTGCAAGGAGGGGAAGGTTTATCATTAACCCTGAAGGTATCATCGTTGCTGAGGAAGTTCTTGAACCGCCGGTTGGAAGGAACGTAAACGAGCTTCTGAGACAGCTTGATGCCTGGAAGTACGTTTACGAACATCCCGATGAAGCCTGCCCGGCAAACTGGAGACCCGGGAAGAAGACTCTCAAGCCCGGCCCCGACATTGCGGGTAAGGTCGGAGAAGTCGTTTCAATCGACGAAATCCTTTCCTAAGTTTCCTTTTGTCCCCCTTCGGGGGGATTTCTTCCGGCTATTCTATTAAGAATCCTTCCTTTTGTCCCCTTCCTTACTTTGTCGTTAGAACTAAATTGATTTTTGTCATTTTTTCACAAAAAGCGAGAGGTGATCGGTATGGGATTTAACTGCGGAATAGTGGGGCTTCCCAACGTGGGAAAATCTACTCTCTTTAACGCTCTTACAAGCTCTGCAAAAGCCGAGGCCGCAAACTATCCCTTCTGTACAATCGAGCCGAACGTCGGCGTGGTTGAAGTTCCGGATGAGAGGCTTTACAGGATAGCCGAAATTGTCAGGCCGAGGAAAGTGACTCCAACGACCATTGAGTTTGTTGATATTGCCGGTCTTGTGAGGGGAGCAAGCAAAGGGGAGGGTCTCGGTAACCAGTTCCTTGCAAACATAAGGAGCGTTGATGCCATTGCCCACGTCGTCAGGTGTTTCAGGGATGAAAACGTCGTTCACGTTGACGGCAGTGTTGATCCCGTCAGGGATATTGAGACCATAAACCTTGAGCTTGTTTTCAAAGACCTTGAGAGCGTAGAGAAGAGGCTTTCCAGAGTTTCAAAGCAGGCAAAGAGCGGAGATAAGGGAGCAAGAGCGGAGGCCGAAGCTCTCGAGAAGTTAAAGGCAATACTTGAGGCTGGAGAGAGGCTGTATCCTTACTTGAATGAACTTGACGATGAGGCAAGAAGGGTTATTAAGGAACTTTCTCTCCTTACGGCGAAGCCCGTTATGTACGTTGCCAACGTTGACGAAGAGGGGCTTTTTGAGGATAACGATCTCGTAACGGCCGTTAGGGAGCTGGCCGACAGGGAGGGAGCGCCTGTTGTAAAGATATGTGCGAAAGTTGAGGCCGAACTGGCTGAACTTGAACCTGACGAGAGGGAGGAGTTTCTTAAAGAGCTCGGCTTGGAAGAGCCCGGTCTTAATGTGATGATCAGGGAAGGTTATAGACTTCTTGACCTTGTTACCTTTTTTACTGCGGGCGAACAAGAGGTAAAGGCTTGGACTGTTAGAAAAGGAACAAAAGCTCCTCAGGCTGCCGGAAAAATCCACTCCGATATTGAGAGGGGATTCATAAGAGCAGAAGTTATTAGATATGAAGATCTCTTAAGGGAAGGTTCTCTCCAAGCCTGTAAGGAGAAAGGGCTTATGAGACTTGAGGGGAAGGACTACATTGTGCAGGACGGGGATATAATTTACTTCAGGTTCAATGTATAAAGTAAAGGGCTTTGTTTTAAGGTCGAAGGATCTGGGGGATTCCCTCAGATCTCTTACCCTTTATACGGACTTGCTCGGAAGGCTACCTGCAGTTGTTAAGCTGAAAGCCGGAGACTTCCCGTTAAAGTTTGATCTATTTTCTCTTTCACAGTTTTTCTTGAGGGAAAAAGCCGGTAGATTTGAAGTTGTTAAAGCTAAGCTGATTAAACCCCACTTTCCGAAAACTGCCCGGGAGTTTTTTTACAGGGAAAGGATTTCAAAACTTCTCGCTTCTTATCAGGTGGCGCCGTCCCAGAGAGTTTTTGACCTTTTTTCTTATTACCTTTCCGTAACTTCTGAATTCAAACTTGCCTACGTTATGTTTCTCCTTAAGTTTACTTTCCTTGAGGGAGTTTTCCCAATCCTTTCAAAGTGCGTTCTTTGCGGTTCTAAAGAAATCGAGAGTTTTTCGCTGGATAAGGGAGGGGTTTTGTGTAGTCGCTGCGGAGAGGGGGAGTTTCCGTGGAGTTATCGGGACTCCAGACTTTCGTTGAAGTTGCTTAAGGCACCTTTTTCTTCTCAAAAAGGGAGTTATCCAGGAAAACGGCTTGATAGAATAAAAACGGTTTTTGAGAGGCACCTCAGTTACAGGTTGGGATAGTTTATTATGGTTACCCTTAAGGTCATTGAAGCAAATGCAGGAGCCGGTAAAACAACTTCTCTTGTAAATGAGTACCTTAATTTCTTAAGAAAAGGAATTTCCGTAGACAGCATCGTTTTCATAACTTTTACGGAAGCGGCTGCGGCTGAGATAAAGGATAAAGTCAAGAAGGCCGTTGAATCTGACACAAAACTCGGCAGTACCCTGCTTTATCTTCCGTCGGCTCCAATCGGTACGGTTCACTCTTTCTGTTATGACCTTTTAAGAACTTTTGGTTACCGGGCGGGAGTGTTTTCACTTGACTATGAGATTGCAACTTCGATGGAGGTGGAAGAGTTCGCAAACGAGTCTGTTTTAGAGGTCTTGGAGAGATTTTCTCCTCTTCCCGATTTTCAGAGGCTTTTAGAGCTGATTGATAGGAATAGGGTAAATGCTTTGAGAATTCTCGGCGATTTCTTGAGGGAGGTTATCCTTCATAGAACGCGCTACAACTTTTCCGGAGAGGATTTCAGTGTTGAGAAAATGGTTGAGACGATAGAGTTTCTCTACTCAAAACTTCCACAGAAAAAGGCCGTTCCCTGCAACCGAAGGTTTGAAGCGGAAAAAAGGGGAGCGGATCTTCTTCTTAAGATTTTAAGGGAAACCCTTGATATCTACAGACGAAAACTTTATTCTGGAAAGAGGCTTGACTACGATGAAATCCTTTTAAAGGCCTCTGAAGCTGTTGCGGGGAATGAGAAGTTCAGAGATGAACTTTTGGATCACTATAGAGTCCTTATCATTGATGAGTTTCAAGATACCGACCCTGTCCAGTGGAGCATCGTTGAAAGTTTGGTGAAACATGCGGTAGAGAGGGGAAAGGATTTTGACGTAATTGTTGTGGGAGATCCGAAGCAGTCGATATACCGTTTCAGGTCGGCCGATATTCTTGTATGGAAGAGAGTTCTGACTTTCCTTGAGGAGTTTAAGGAAAGTAGTAGGGTAAAAGTTGACTTCATTACAAAGAGCGAAAACTACAGGTCTTCCGTGAATCTGATTAAGTTTTTTAACTGTTTCTTTCCGAAGCTCTACAGGGATGATTCCCTGCTTTCGGTGAACTTTTGCCCCTTCAAAACTCCGGAAACGGCTTCCGACGGCGGTGAAGTAGTTATCTTCCCGGTTAAGGATAGGGAAAGTTTCGTTGATTTCTCCGTTAGAGAGACTTTCAGCTTTTTGAAAGAAGGGGTTGTCGGCGTCATAGCAAAGACCTGGAGACACCTGAAGCCTTTTGAGGCTTACTTAAAGGAGAAAGGTATAGATTTTGCCTACCTTTCTGCTGATCCGTACTCGACTTACGGGGCTGAGGAACTCATAAACCTCCTCGAGTTTCTCCTGAAAGGAGATGATTTGTCTCTTTTTAACCTGCTTTCTTCGAGGATGGTTGGGCTGGATCACACGACTGCCCTTGTTATTTCAAAGGAGGGAATCGGGGCAGCTCCGGAGGAGGTGAGGGAGTTTATCGATTACCTCGAAAGGGAGAAGAAGAACCTTGATAAAGAACTTCATTCCACTCTGATTTTTAGAATACTCTTGAGAACGGGATACCTTGATCTTCTTAAGACTACCGATTTCGACTCCTATAAAGCTTTGCTCGATATCCTCGATGAAGTTTATAAGCTTGAAGTCAACGAGTCTCCCGATTTTGAGGAGCTTGTTGCTCTCCTTAAGGAAAGGAAAAATTCCGGGGGTTACGGCGGGCGTTCATCAAAGCCTCTTGTTAAGAATGGTTTTGTCCTTACCACAATTCACAGTTCCAAAGGACTTGAGTTTGATGCGGTGATTCTCTGCCCTTGGAACAGGAGAAGGGGGGGATGGTATGACCCGAAAACGGGTCGCTATTTTAGGAGAAATTTCCTCTTTACCAACCTGGGCTTTGCTGTAAGGCTTTACTCTTCCAACAGAGAATTTTCGGATAGTCCTCTTTTTTACATGCTTGAGTGTATTAATGATCACCTGGAAGACCTGGAAAACAAGAATTTAATTTACGTCGGGATGACGAGGGCCAAGAGAAAGCTGGTTATCGGAGCCGACTTAAGAAAGGATAAACTGGTCATTGGTGGAGAAAAGTTCGGCCTGGAAGAGATTGAGTGCGGAGATTTTCTGTCTTTTAAGGAAAAGACAGAAGAAGGAAATCCTGTCCCGGAGAAGAGAAAGTTTAACCTGGTGACTGTTCCGAAGAATCTTCCCGATTTTGTTAAAGTCTTTCGTCCGAGCGAAAATAAGTCTGAAAGTCTGATCGGAGAGAAAAACCCTTACCTTCCGAAGGGATTATCACCTCAAGATTACGGAACGGCAGTTCACGCGCTTTGTCAGGCCTTTTTCATGGGAGCTTTGGAGGATGAAGCTCTCGACTTCGCTGCGGCTTCCGTTATGTTTTCTTCCGAATCCCTCAGAGAACGCCTGAAGGAGATATACCGCTTTTTAAAGAAGCATGAAAGCTACCTTAAAAGCTGTCCTGTGAAGACCGAACTTCCCCTGACTTTTTGGGACGGGAAAGAGCTTGTAAGGGCGAGGGTGGATCTTATAAGGTATCTCGACGGAGTGAAGGGTAAAATTGTAGAAGTTTGGGATTTTAAAACCGGAGTCTACACCAAAGAAAAAGAGGAGATTTACTTTAGCCAGCTAAGAACTTACAGAGACCTTTTGGAGAAAGCGGGCTTTAGGGTTTCTGACTTGGCGCTTTTCTTCGTAGATGACGGAATCCTTCTCTTTTCTTCAAAGGGGAAATTTAGTTTAAAATAAAGATTACCTTTTATTCTAAACTACCGATTGAAGGGGTGAGAAGATGGCACCAAAAGTTCTGGTTTTAGGAGGCGGTATTGGGGGAGTAGAGGCGGCTTTTGCCTTGTGTCACAAATGCTTTGATGTTGAGCTTATTTCTGACAGGGATTATCTCTACATTTATCCAATTTCTATTTGGATACCCACCCACGAGTACGAGTGGGAAGACGTTATCCTTCCTCTGGAGAAGGTTGCGGAAGTCAACGGTTTTAAACTGACGATAGGAAAAGTTGAGAAGATTTCTACCAAAGAGAAAAAGGTTTACCTCGCTGATGGTACTGTAAAGGAGTACGATTACCTTGTCATAGCCTTAGGAGGAACGAAGGTAAGGCATAAGGGTAGTGAGAACTTCCTGTCAATATGCGGAAAACCTGAGGAGTCCCTGGAGCTTAGGAAAAGGATTGACGAGCTTATAGAGAGAGGCGGAGGAGTTATAGCAGCCGGTTTCGGCGGTAACCCGAAGGATCCGACCGGTGTTAGGGGTGGTCCTGCTTTTGAGTTTATCTTTAACCTTGATTGTTATTTTAAGAAAAAGGGGATAAGGGACAAGTTTCAGCTTCACTTCTTTGCTCCTATGCCTAAGCCGGGAATAAGGCTCGGGGAGAAAAATGCGGAAAGGGCCTATAAAATGCTTGATAAACTGGGGGTAAAAAGGCACTTTGGAAGGAAGATCGTTGAGTTTAAGCCTGACGGTATTCTTTTTGAAGGGGATTACTTCTTAAAATCTGACCTTACGATGTTTATTCCTGCAACTGATGGACATCTTGTCTTTAGGAATTCTGATCTTCCCTTAAACGAGGCCGGTTTCGTGAAGATTGAGTCTTCCTGTGCCGTTCCCGGAACGGATGAGACTGTTTGGGCTATAGGTGATAGCGCTGCCTTTGAAGGTCCAAAGTGGAAGGCGAAGCAGGGTCACATAGCTGAAGTTATGGCGAGAATAGTAGCCAGAAATCTTAAAAATAAGATTGACGGGAATCCGGAGAGGGAAAGCTATATTCACCATTTGCACATTCTCTGCCTTATGGATATGGGACCGTGCTGGATGAGCGGGGCACTGGTGTTCAGGGACGATAAGAGGTCGATAATGCTACCGCTTCCCTTTATCGGTCACTCGTTGAAGAAGCTCTGGGGCTGGTATTACAAGTCCAGCAAGCTCAAAAGAGTTCCCCGGATTCCGGGATTTGATGCTCCGTAATGAAAAGAAAAGGGATTTTTGAAACGGTTAGAATAGAGAAGGGAAGGGCTGTGCTCCTCTCCCTTCATTTTGATAGGTTAAGAAAAGGAGCTTCCTTTTTGGATATTCCTTTGGGACTATCCCTTGAAGATTTTGCTGAAATCATTCTTTCCGGTTGTAGCAATGATTCCTGCCTTGTCCGTTTTACCCTGTTCTCCGACGGCAGTTATACCGTTTCGGGTAGGCCTTGCGTAAAAAGAGATTCTGTGAAACTCCTTCCACTTTACTCCGTCAGAAGGAATTTTTCTCCACTTTCGCTGGTAAAAAAATTAGACATAATGGACTCCCTCTACGCTCTTGGGGTGGCAGAGAAGAAGGGATATGATGAGGCCGTCTTGTTCGATCCTTGTGGCTTTCTTTCCGAGGCTGCTTTCGCCAACATTTTCTTTCTTAAAGGAGGTGTTCTGTTTACTCCTTCCCTTAAGACAGGATGCCTTCCGGGGACGAGGAGAACTTTCTTGATAGATCTGTGCCGGGAAATGGGTATCTCGGTTATTGAGGGTTTTTTCAGACTTGAAGAGCTGCTGCAGGCGGATGAAGTATTTATAACGAGCGCACGGGAAGATGCTGTTCCGGTAGTTCAAATCGGAAGTTTCCGGTTAAGCCTTCCGAAAGGAAAGCCTTTCTACCAGAGATTTAAGGAGGTTATTTACTTCAGGACATTTTGTTCTACTTGATAAGTTCTCCGATTTTGAATATCGGCAGGTACATAGCAATGATTATTCCCCCGATAATTCCGCCTATAAAAACTATCATGATAGGTTCTATCAGCGAGGTGAGACCGTCAACTGTTCTATCAACTTCCTCTTCATAAAAATCTGCTACTTTGGAAAGCATTTCATCAAGATTTCCTGCTTCTTCACCAATTGCTACCATGTTGACAACCATAGGGGGAAAAATGGGGTTCTTTGCCATTGCCGTTGATACGTTCACCCCTCTTTCTACCTGCTTTCTAATATCTTCAATGGCTTTCCTTATTACTTCGTTGCCCGAAGTTTCGGCGGATATAGAAAGGGCTTCCAGTATGTTTATACCGCTTGAAATCATTGAGGATAAGGTTCTTGCAAATCCGGCCATACTTCCCTTTAGTATCAAGCTTCCAAAGACGGGAAGTCTTAAAAGGATTTTGTCTGTAATGTATTTAAATTTTTTGTTCTTTCTTGCTTTGAAGAATGTAAATATGGAGGCGGCCGTTCCCAAAACTATCCAGCCTATGTAATCTCTTAACCAGTGGCTTAAGTTTATTACGGCCTGTGTTAATGCGGGAAGTTCTCCTCCCAGGTCTTCATAAAGTTGTTGGAAAGTTGGAATGATAAATATTAGTATTCCACTAACTATAATAGTAGCTGTTATAAGTACAAAAATAGGATAGAAAAGTGCACTTTTAATCTTACCTTTTAAATTTTCAATCTTTTCGAGGTGTTCGGCAATTCTTTTAATTGTTTGTTCAAGAGTTCCTGCTTCCTCAGCGGCCCTGATCATTGATATGTAAAGGTCACCGAATACATCCCTGTATTTTGAAAGGGCTGTAGAAAACCTGCCTCCTTCCTCGATGAAATTAGCTACATCTTTTATGATTTCTCTGAGCCTTCCGTTAGGAATTTGATCCTGAATTATTTTCAGTGCTTGAACGAGGGGTATTCCTGCATGGATCATTGCATACAGCTGTCTTGTAAATATCAGTACATCCTTAGAAGATACTCTTGATAAAAAAGAGAAGCTAATGTTTGATTTTAGAATGCTTTTTTCTTCTTTTAGGGACTCAATCGTTACTATGCCGCGGTTAAACAAAATATTTCTGGCCAGTTCTTCTGACTCTGCTTCAACTACACCCTTTCGTCTTCTCTCTAAAATGTCCTTTCCGACGTACTTGTATATTGCCATTTCTAACCTTTGGAGAAGGATCTAATCAAGGATTCTAACTCTTTTGTATCGGGTGATACTCGTTTTGCTTCTTCTAGATCTATTTTACCTTCTACGTAGAGCTTCGCCAGGCTTTGGTTCATCGTTACCATTCCTGTTTGCGATTGACCGGTCTGCATCATGGAGTAGATTTGGTGGAGCTTGTTTTCCCTGATGAGGTTTCTGATAGCCGGAGTTGGTATAAAGACTTCCACTGCAGCAACCCTTCCCCTTCCGTCCTTGCGCTTGAGCAGTTTTTGGGCTACCGTACCTATCAATACAAAGGAAAGCTGAGTCCTTATTTGGGCCTGCTTCTCCGCAGGGAACACGTCGACGATACGGTTTATTGTTTCCACTGCGGAATTTGTGTGTAGTGTGGAGAAGACAAGGTGACCCGTTTCTGCGGCAGTAAGAGCCGCTTCAATCGTTTCGGGATCCCTCATCTCTCCTACCAGTATAACGTCGGGATCCTCCCTGAGCGCTGCCCTGAGCGCCCTTGCAAAGCTTTTGGTATCACTTCCCAGCTCTCTTTGCGTTACAAGGCACTTATCGTGGTCATAAATGAATTCTATGGGATCTTCAATGGTTATTATGTGGTAGTGATATGTATGGTTTATGATGTTTATCAGAGAAGCAAGGGTGGTGGACTTTCCCGAACCGGTAGGTCCGGTAACCAAGATTAGGCCTTTATCCTTATGGGCGAAAGTTTCTATTACAGAAGGGAGACCCAGACTCTTAAATTCCGGAATGTCGAAGGGAATCAACCTGAATGCCGCAGCAAGGGTACCCCTTTGAAAGTACGCATTTCCCCTGAACCTTGCAATGCCCTTTATGCCGAAAGAGAAGTCCAACTCCAGGTCTTCTTCGAGGCGCTTCTTTTGTATGTCGGTAAGAACGCTGTAAATTAGCCTTTTTGTGTCGGAGGGAGTTAGAACACCGTATTCGGTTAGGGGTATTAGCTCTCCGACCAATCTCAGCCTGGGAGGGCTTCCGGGAGCCAGGTGGAGGTCGGAAGCTCCTCTTTCTATTACTTCTTTAAGCAGATCCGTTATGCTTACGGCCATTTTTACCTCCCATGCAATTATAGCACGGTAAGCAGGAAAAGGCTTCCGACTACTATCCTGTATATCCCGAATGGGATAAACGTGTGCTTTCTTACGTAGGATAAGAGCCATTTAACTGACAGAAAGGCGAAAATAAAGGCCGTTAGGAATCCTGTCGTGAGTATAGTGGCATTTGCGAGGTTTATTTCCTGGAAGTTCTTGATAAGCTCAAAGCCAGTTGCAGCAAACATAGTCGGGACTGCCAGCAGGAAGGAGAACTCGGTAGCCGCACTTCTTTTCATTCCGAGTAGCAGTCCTCCTACAATAGTTGCTCCGGAACGGGATGTTCCGGGAACCATTGCCAATGACTGGAAGATCCCTATTGCCACGGCTTTGGTATAACTGAGTTCTTCCGGTTTCTCTAAATGGTGATCTTTTTCTTTGTAAAGCAGTTCAACAAGGATGAAGATAAAACCCCATACAATTAAAGCTCCGCTTACGACATAGGGATTAAAGAGTCTTTCAACATATCCGTGAAGCAGCAGTCCTAAGATTCCCGTGGGAATAAATGCCGCTGTAAGTCTTTTCCAAAGTTCCAAACTGTGGGTCAGCTTTTCCCTGTAAAGGAAAACTACTGCCAGTATTGCTCCCAGCTGGATCGCTATTTCAAAAGTTTTTTCGAAAGCGGTCTGTTTTAAACCAAGCAAGTGGGAAACGAGTATCATATGTCCGGTTGATGATATGGGTAGAAATTCTGTTATGCCTTCGACAGCTCCGAGTATTACCGAATCAAACAGGTTCACTATTCCCTCCTGAAGTGATCGAATCCTTTTTTAGGAATAAGTTTTCCATCAAGAAAAACACCAGATCCTTTACCTGCTTCTCCTATTACCTTAAAGCCCAGTGCTGTGATTTCCTTTTCTATGTCGTTGGGAAAAGTTATTATGAGTTCGTAATCCTCTCCTCCGAATAGGGCGTACTCTAAAGGATTTCTCTTCCTTTCCTTGCAAAAACTTAACAGTTCTTTCGACATTGGAATCTTGCCTGAATCGATAAATATACTAACCTTGGAGCTTTCTGCTATTGTATAAAGATTAAAAATAAGCCCGTCACTAACGTCAGTTCCGCATTTTACGCCCATCCTTACTGCTTCTTTTCCTTCTTTTAGACGGGGAGTCGGATTGAGAAATCTATTTATAAGAAAATTTCTCTTTATTTCCTTTCCTTTTTCGATTAACTCTAATCCGGCTTTGCTGTCTCCGAAAGTTCCGGTTACAGCTACGAGTTCTCCTGGCTTTGCCTCGCTTCTTCTCATAAATTTCCGGCTTTCTCCTAATAGAAAGAGGTCAAAAAATTCTCCTTTTGATCTGACGGTATCTCCTCCTACCACGTCAACGTTATATTCCACAGATGCGTCAGATAAGCCTTTATATAAGGCTTCTAAATCTTCTAATTTGGAGCTTTCAGAAACTCCCAAGGTTACGAGAGCGTACTTTGCCTCTCCTCCCATCGCAGCAATGTCGCTGAGTGAGATTGAAAGGAGTTTCCTCCCCAAGAGGTAGTAAAGCTCTCTAATTTTTTTCTTCCATTCTCGCCGGAAGTGGCTGTTTTCTACAAGGGCATCGACGGTCAGCAGGAGAAAAGTGCTATTTTTCTTTATAACTGCTGTGTCATCTCCTACTGAAAGGACGACCTCTTTTTTTAGGGTTTTTAGCTTTTTGGTCAGTATCTCTATGAGTGAAAATTCACCTAACTTCATTAGACTTGACTACCTTTAGGTAACAGGTTCCGTCTTTCGTTGTTTCTACTTCGGCCCTAAAGAGAAAAATTTTGTTTTTATCTATTATGGGGTTAAGCTTCCCTGTTCCCATTAAGTATATGCAACCGGTTTTGTCCACTATACAGGAGTCGGATCTTGTTATTCCGGGATTTTTACAGCCTGACGGACAGTCCCAGCCTTTGTATTCTGCTTTTACCGTTACCGTTTTTCCGATTAACGAGCTGCAATTATTTAGGATACTGCTGATATTTTCAATTCTGATTCTTGTTTCACCGTTCATCTGGACGGAACTACAGCCCGATAGTATTAGAAAGAGAACCGATATTATTCTTTTCACCGTTCCTCCAGTTGGTAGAAAGTTTTAAGGAAGTCGTCCCATTCTGTTGATGCGAAGGGGTTGTAGTAATCGCTTTCTCCAGCGCAACTGCCCGGGGATGCCATTAAATAGCAGTTAAGTTCATCTCCGGCATCGTCTTTTGTCTTCGGGTAGTAGATGGATATGCCTTTTAAGTTGGACGTGTTTAAAGTAACCTTATGGCTGTTTTCAATTACTTGCAGGATTTCTTCAGCCCCGCTGTAAGATGATAATTTTTCTGCCAAAGTATAGAGATCAACGTGGTTATAACTGTCGCCAGTTACGGTTTTTGTGCTGTTTCTTGCTTGATAAAAGTCATCGAATGTATCGTTGTTAAGCTGTCGGGACAGTGTATTTATTGCACTTACTAATTCTTTCGTTTCATTTTCTGACATTGCTATCATCGTTGCCGGTGAGCTGGAATCTTTGTATGCTTCTCCGTAGGCGTCGACTATCCACGTAGCAAAAGTTTTTGGAGAAGGAATTGGGTTATCTTTAAACTTTGAGAGCAGGATGTCGTACCTCCAGCCGTCTCCCGGTTCATAGTATTCTGACCCCGCTATGTAATCATAGTGGTTAAGTAAATCGTAGAAAACTTCTACCATTCCCATAAGACACTCATCAAATCCTATTACATCGAATTTGTGTCCGACGTTTTGAAGAGCTTCCTTTGTTTCATACATAAAAAGCCGATCTTCGGGATACTCGTCAACAGATGAACTTCTGCTTATCCTCCATCCGGTTCCGTGGTTCCAGAATATAAGTGCTGTATAAGCAGAGGGATATTTTTCCAGGTATTCTTTTAGGAAGCTTTCAAGTGTTTCAGGATTACCCATATTTGGTTCTTCTGTTGTTTTTACTTTAAGGAGTTTTCCACTTGAATCTGTTTCCCAAACCTCCCCGCCGGAATTGCCTTTTCTATCAACGAAAGCCACGATTTTTACTGTTGGTGGGATAGCTGCACTATTGATTTCCTCTATGTCTTTATCTATGTAGGAATCCAGACTGTTATCTCCGTTCATATATATCAGTATAAGCCACTGTCTATAATTAACTTCTTTGCATGAACCACCGGAACATACCTCAACTGTTCCGTTTGAAGGATCAATTTTTACGGTTCCTCCGGTTATTTCTATATTGATTGCTTTGTTTGACCTCACTGTATCTACAAGGTTTCCGATTTCTTCTTCCGGTTCTGCGTAAACATCTGTTAAATCTACTACTTCGGCTGTTCCATTGATGTCTCCACCGATAGCGTGAATTACCTTTCCGACTATTTCCCCTGCCTTTATGTCTCCCCCGGCCAGCTTAAAGGGGGTAACTATTTCCCCGTTATATTTCAGTTTATAGCTCCCGATTTCCAGTTCCGATACCGAAAACGTTAGTTCCGGGTTCGGAATGTCTGAAACCAGGTGAAATTCTCCTCTGTTGTCGGTGAAGTAGCACTCGTTTGTCCCCGAAATACACACTTTTAATCCTTTTACGTAGCTTGCAAGAAACCGACCGCTAACGGAATAACTGTTGGAACTGCTTCCACCCCCTCCGCCACATGAAAATGCGAAGAGAATTGCTAAGAGAACTAACCTGAAAACCGCTGCCATGTTCCCGCTCCTAAAAGTTAAAGTTACATTCACACGTTGGCCTTTCCTTTTTAAGGCCGAATCTTATAACTCCCTCCTTTGAGCCTTCCCTAAATACAGTAAGCCCTTTTAATTTTAACTTCCTTCCAAGGAGAAAAACGTTTTTGACGTCTTCTACACTTTTCTCCTTCCTCATATTTACCGTTTTTGAAACGGCGTTGTCAACGTGCTTTTGAAATGCTGCCTGCATTTTAACATGCCACTCCGGTTCTATATCCAGGGCTGTGATGAAAAGCTTTTTAATTTCATCCGGAATGCCTTCTATACCTTGAATGCTTCCTGCTTTAATAGCTTCTTCCACTTCTTCCTGTGAAAGATTTCTACCTGCATACTTCAGGAAAAGGGGATCTATCTGGACAATTTCTTTACTCTCTAAAACTCTTTTAACATAAGCTACTGCAAAAAGGGGTTCTATGCTGGGGGTAGTTCCGGCTATCATGCTTATTGTTCCGGTGGGAGCGATGCTCGTCCTCGTGGCGTTCCTGAGCTTTTTCCCCCTGTATATGCTCCTGTCTATATTGGGGAAACTGCCTTTTTCGTCCGCAAGTTTTACGGATGTTTCGAATGCTTTTTTATTGATAAAGCCCATCAACCTGTCTGCAAGTTTTAATGCCTCTTTTGAATTGTAAGGAATCTTAAGCATTATAAGCATTTCTGCCCATCCCATGATACCGAGGCCTATTTTCCTGTTTCCCTTTGCCATTCTCTCGATTCTTTCGTCCGGGTATTTGTTGACGTCTATGACGCAATCAAGGAATCTTACTGCTACTTCTACTAGTTCTGCCAGTTTTTTCCAGTTGATTCTTTCTCTTTCTACCACTTTGGTGAGGTTTATCGAGCCGAGGTTACACTCCTCGTAGGGAAGGAGGGGAACTTCTCCACACGGGTTTGTTGCTTCTATTCTGCCGATTTCAGGAGTGGGGTTGTGGCGGTTTATTTCATCAATATATAGGATTCCGGGATCTCCCGAATCCCAGGCCGATTCGGCAATGAGGTTAAATAGGATTTCTGCCTTTACTCTTTTCCAGACCTTTCCGTCCCTGGGATTTATGAGTTCTATTTCATCTCCCTTTTCAAGGGCATCGAAAAAAACATCAGTTGCAGCTACGGATATGTTAAAGTTTTTGAAACTGCGTTTATCCCTTTTGCATGTTATGAATTTCTCCACATCGGGGTGGTGGATGGAGAGGACTCCCATATTTGCGCCTCTCCTCTTCCCTCCCTGCTTTATGGCATCTGTTGTGCAGTCAAAAACTCTCATAAAAGAGACGGGACCGCTGGCTTTGCCGTTGGTTGTCCTTACGATATCCCCTTCCGGCCTCAGCTTCGAAAAAGAAAATCCGGTTCCTCCTCCCGTTTTCTGAATCTTTGCCATTAGGGATACTGAATCAAAGATTTCCTCTATTGAATCTTCAACGGGCAGCACGAAACAGGCGGCAAGCTGTCCAAGTTCCGTTCCGGCATTCATGAGGGTCGGGGAGTTCGGAAGAAATTCGAGGTTCAGCATAATTTCCAGGAATCGTTCTTCCCAGTACCTAGCTTTTGAGGTTGAGCCGTAGAAGAGTTCTGCTTCTGAAACAGCTCTTGCAACTCTTTCAAAGAGTTCTACCGGAGTTTCTCCAGGCTTCAAGTACCGGGCTTTTAATATTTCCAGTGCAGTATCTGTAAGCTCGGGTTTTCCCATTTATCTATCCAGAATTTTTTCAATGTCTTTCGGTTTTTCAATGTTAACAACTTTTATACCCCGGTCTATTTTCCTTATAAGACCTCTTAAAACGTTTTTTGGCCCAATTTCGTAGAGCGTATCTATTCCCATTTCCTTCATCTTTAAAACGTCTTCAACCCACCTTACGGCTGAGAAGACCTGTCTGTAAAAAGAGTCCTTTATCTCAATAGGTTCTTTAATCAGCTTTACATCTGCATTGTTGAGTATCGGTACGGATGCTCTACAAAAATCCATCCCTTCCATGAGTTCCCTGAGCCTTTCCGCTGCCGGTTTCATGAGTTTGGAGTGGAAAGGCGCCGAAACGGAGAGCCTCACGATCCTTTTTGCACCGGCCGCTTTTAGTTTTTTCTCGGCCTCTTCCAGTCCTTTCAGTTCTCCAGATATCACTGTTTGTTCTGGGCTGTTAAAATTGGCAACTTGAACAAATCCGGATTTAACTTCAGCAAGCACTTCTTCAATTTTCTCTGCGGGAAGGCCGATTACCGCTGTCATTCCTCCAACTCCCGCCGGAACTGCTTCCTGCATGAATTCTCCCCTCTTTCTCACAAGGAAAGCGCCCTCTGCAACGGAGAAAACCCCGGCTGCTCCTGCCGCTGAGAACTCGCCGAGGGAGTGACCCGCAACGACTACCGGTTCTTCCTTAAATCCGTTTTCCCTCAGGACCTTAAGGATGGCCATGCTTACAGTAAATATTGCAGGTTGGGCATTGTAGGTCAGAGTTAATTCCTCTTCCGATGACTCAAAACAGAGCTTTTTGAGGTCAACCTTAGCCCCTTCGGATGCTTCCTCAAAAACTTCTCTTGCTGTCGGAAAAGCCTCAAGAAGCTCCTTTCCCATTCCGGAATATTGAGAACCCTGACCGGGAAATATGAAACCGACGGCCATTTTTCCCTCCGATTTGGTGTTTGGAAAATTTTACTTATTCTAAGTACGCTGTCCTTCTAAAATTGCGGTTGCAACCCTTTTTCCCAATTCGACTGCCGGCTGTCCGTAAGGATTGACTTTCATAAGTTTCCCCGTAATAACCGTTGCAATCATGTAAAGCATAAACAGGTAACCGAGTGTTTCTTCGGATATTTCTTCCAGTTCAAAAGTAATGAGGGGCCTTTTCCTTTCCTTTAAGGCAGCCACTGTCCCTTCAAACTCGGCATGAATTACCTCTGACAGCTTTTTTTCCGAGAGGAACGGGAGTATCACGCTCTTTGCCGGGAGATTTACGTCATTCCTGTAGTTTTTGATTTTAAACAGCTGGTAGATTTTGTCGTCCGGGCCGTCGAGGAAGAGTTGGAGAACAGAGTGTTGAGATGAAGTCCCTATTGCTTTCATGGGGGTTTGTCCCTTTCTTTCCTTTCCGAGGGATTCTCCCCAGAGCTGTGCATACCATTCGGTGAATTCCCTCAAAAGACTTGAATAGGGCATCATTACGGAGATGTTCCGTCCCCTTAGGTAGTGAATAAACTTGACTGCTGCTAATTTTCCGGCTAACCTCCACTCTTCAACAGCCTTCCTTGCCCCTTTGAAGAGAGAGTCAACGTCGTAACCAGCAAAGAGAGATGGAAATACACCGACAGCAGTAAATATTGAGAACCTTCCTCCAACTTCTTCCGGCACGGTAATAAATGGGCAACTTTCCTTTTTAGCGATTTCTTCAAATGCGTTTCCCCGGTTTCCTATAAAAACGGTCCTTCCTTTAAGTTCTGTACCTGCCTTTTTGAGGATGCTTATCAGTAAGTTCATGATTGTTACTGTCTCTAAGGTTTTTCCCGATTTGCTGATAAATGCAAATGAGCATCTTTTCAAATCTATTTTTTCCAGAGTCCTGCTGAGGAAAGTGGGATCGACGTTGTCGAGGATAATCAGTTCTCCGTTTCCCTTTCCGAGGGCTTCTCTTAAGGCCTTTATTCCAAGAGAAGAACCGCCCATTCCGACGACGATTAAGTTCTCGCTTTTTTCCTTCAGACTCCCGGCTATTTCTCTGAGTCTGCTTATCTTTTTTTCTTCCGTTAGCCTTAAAAAAGGCATCTCTTCGGGAGACGGGGTGCGAATTTCGGCTTGTTCGAGAATTCTTTCAATTTCTTCCCGTTTTATCCCTGAGTTTGATATGTCAACGGATACGTCCACTACTTAGCCTCCGGATTGGCAGTTCTTGTTCCGGCTTATCCTTTCCTCTATTGTGTAAACGGCTCTCATGACGTCAAGGATTGAGTCGGGGTTTATGGAGATGGTATCTATGCCTTTCTCAACGAGGAACTGGGCAAAGTCCGGGTGATCTGAAGGAGCTTGACCGCAGATTCCCACTTTTCTTCCATACTTCTTCCCGTTCTCTATGGCTTTTGCAACCATCCACTTAACTGCTTCGTTTCTTTCGTCATATATGTGGGCAACGAGGGAAGAATCCCTATCGACGCCGAGGGTAAGCTGTGTTAGGTCGTTAGAGCCTATAGAGAAGCCGTCGAAGTATTCAGAGAACTCCTTGAAGAGTATTACGTTTGAGGGGATTTCGCACATAACGTATACCTGAAGGCCGTCCTTTTCCCTTTCAAGGCCGTAAGCCTTCATGACTTCCAATACCTTCTTTCCTTCCTCTGGTGTCCTGCAGAAAGGTACCATTACTATTACGTTCTTCAGTCCCATTTCTTCTCTGACCTTTTTTATCGCCAGGCATTCAAGTCCGAATGCTTCTTTGAATTCCGGGGAGTAGTACCTTGAAGCTCCCCTCCAGCCGAGCATTGGGTTTTCTTCCTTCGGTTCGAAATACTTTCCTCCTAATAGGTTTGCATATTCGTTGGACTTGAAATCCGAAAACCTTACTATGACGGGTTTGGGGTAGAAAGCAGCAGCAATCCTTGCTATTCCGTAGGCCAGCTTCTCCACGTAGAATTCCTTTTTGTCCTTAAATCCTTTTGTTTTTTCCTCAATTTCCCGGGCCAGTTCCGGATCCTTCTTCTTTATTTCTTCAAACCTTATCAGAGCGTTGGGATGGATTCCGATATAGTTGTTAATTATGAACTCTTCCCTTGCAAGGCCAACACCGTCATTTGGAAGAAATGATAAATCAAAAGCCCCTTCGGGAGTTGCTATGTTGAGCATTATGGGAGTTCTCGGTCTTGGAATTTTATTTAAGTCTACCTCTTCGGCTTTATACTCCACCTTTCCCCTGTAGACATACCCTACTGCTCCCTCTGCGCAGGAAACAGTTACTTCCTCTCCTTCCTTGAGTATTTCCGTTGCATTTCCTGTTCCAACAACTGCCGGCACTCCAAGCTCTCTTGCAACAATGGCCGCGTGGCAGGTTCGGCCTCCCCTGTTCGTGACTATTGCTGATGCCTTTTTCATTATTGGTTCCCAGTCGGGATCTGTCATATCGGTTACTAGTACATCTCCTTCCTTAAAACGGTCCGCTTCCTCTACCGACATCAGGACTTTTACTCTTCCAAAGGCCACCTTCCTTCCGACGGCAATGCCGGTTACGAGTACTTTTTTACGTCTCTCTTCCGGTGGTTCTACTATTTTGTAAACCGTTACTTTCGAGTAGTCTTTCCTTGAATGGACAGTTTCAGGCCTTGCTTGAACGATGTAGAGCCTGTTAAGTTCTCCGTCCTTTGCCCACTCTACGTCCATGGGAGTCCACTTGCCGTTTTTCCGGGAGTAGTATTCCTCTATATTGCAAATCCACCCGGCTAAAGTGAGGATTTCTTCATCGGAGAGGCAAAACTTTTCCCTGTCGGAAAGGGGAACGGGAACTACTTTTACAGGTTCTTTTTCGCTGTCCCCGTAGACCATTTTTTGTTTCTTCTCTCCGAGCTTTTTCTCTATTATCGCCTTGTATCCTTTCTTTAAAGTCGGTTTAAAGACGAGCCATTCGTCGGGGGTTACAGCTCCCTTAACAACCATCTCACCCAAGCCGTAAGATCCGGTGATCAAAACAATATCTTTGAATCCGCTTTCGGTATCGAGGGAAAACCCGACTCCGGATGAAGCTAAGTCCGACCTTACCATTTTCTGAACGCCTACTGCTAAGGCAACTTTAAAGTGATCAAATCCGAAGGACTCCCTATATGAGATTGCTCTATCTGTAAAGAGTGATGCAAAGCATCTTTTTACGGCATTCAGGAGGTTTTCTACTCCTCTGACGTTAAGGAAGGTTTCCTGTTGTCCTGCAAAAGAGGCGTCCGGGAGGTCTTCTGCGGTTGCGGAGGATCTCACGGCAACGTCTATCTCCTCTGCGTTGAACCTTTTAGAGAGTTCTCGGTAATACTCGACTATTGCTTCTTTTAGGTCCTCAGGGAATTTGCCGTTTTTTATCAGGTTCCTTATTCTCTCACCTCTGTTGTGAAGATCGTCTATATCGCTTACGTTAAGCCCTTTGAGTATTTCCCTTATTTTTTCGTCAAGGCCGTTGTAGGAGATGAAATATTTGTAGCTTTCTGCAGTTATAACGAACCCTTCGGGAATGTTCACTCCCTTTGGTGAAAGGGCTTTTATCATTTCTCCAAGGGAGGCGTTTTTCCCTCCCACAAGTGAAACATCTTCTATTCCTACTTCTTCCAGCCAGAGCAGAAGTTTCCTAGTCATGATTATCCTCATAAAATGGGTTTTATTAGACGTAAGTGGTTTTTATACCTATTCACTGTTTTTTCCCTGCTGTTTTTTCTTTTCCTCAAGGGTGTGCTTCCACGCGAGTACTGCAAAGGAGAGAGGGAGGGCTATGGCTATGATTGTGCAGATAACTCCGAGTATTGTATTTTCGCTCATCCCTGCCTCCTACTGGTAGATTTTTACGATGTTATAGAGAGTATCCCTTTCAACGGGGATCTTTCCGGCTTCTCTTATCAGTTTTATCAGCCTGTCCTTCGGAATAAACTGTCCTGCCCTTGCCCCTGCGGCCTGGGTAATGTCTTCCTCTACTACTGTTCCGTCAATATCGTCGGCTCCGAACTGAAGGGCTATTTGAGCAACTTTCTCTCCGAGCATTATCCAGTAAGCTTTAATGTGAGGGAAGTTATCGAGCATAAGCCTTGATACGGCTATTGTTTTAAGCTCGTCAACTCCGGTCGTGAAGCTCGCTCCCGGAATTTCCGTGTTTACCGGGTGAAATGCGAGTGGTATGAAGGTTTGGAAGCCTCCCGTTTCATCCTGAGCTTCCCTGAGCCTTATCAAGTGATCAACTCTCTCCTCTAAAGATTCTACGTGACCAAAGAGCATAGTTGCGTTGCTTTTAAGCCCTAATCTGTGGGCTGTTTTGTGTATCTCCAGGTACTCCTCTGCGGTTATTTTGTCCGGGCAGAGCTTCTGCCTTACCCTCGTGCTGAATATCTCTCCCCCTCCTCCGGGGATAGAACCGAGTCCTGCTTCTATTAAGTCCATCAAGGTTTCTTCTACCGATTTTCCTCCCTTTTCTGCTATGTACTTTATCTCCTCTGCGGTATAGGCCTTTACGTGAATTTCCGGGAAGTTTGCCTTGACCTGTTTCACTATATTAATGAAATCTTCGTATTCCCAGTCGGGATGTAGTCCTCCGACTATGTGAACTTCGGTCAATCCGGGATTTCTTTCCCTGTAAACAGAGAGCTTCCTAAGGATTTCTTCTACTGTCAGTTCATAAGCCCCTTCTTCTCCCTTTTTCTTTTTAAAAGCACAGAACTTGCAAGTTCCGACACAGATGTTTGTCGGAGTAATGTGAACATTAACGTTGAAGTAGGCGAAGTTACCGTTTTTCTTCTCTGCAACGGCATTCGCGAGCATTCCGAGGGTTAAGAGGTCATTGGTTCTAAACAGCTTAACTCCTTCTTCAAAGGATAACCTCTCCCCGGATAACACTTTGTCTGCTATGGGAATCAGTTCCGGATCTCTTATAAGTGGTACTGTTACCTCTTCCATTGTATTCTCCTTAATAAAGCTTTAGGGGGTTGTAAGTGGTGTCTCTTTCAACAGGGATTTTTCCGGCTTCCTTTATCAGCTTTATTAACCTTTGTTTCGGCATGAAAGAACTGCTTTCTGCTCCGGCAGATTTCGTTATTGACTCTTCCACAACAGTTCCGTCAAGATCGTTTACTCCGAAGTGGAGGGAAACTTGGGCCAGCTTTTCTCCCAGCATTATCCAGAAGGCTCGGATGTGGCTAAAGTTGTCGAGTAAGAGTCTTGCAACGGAAAGCATTTTTAGATCATCAAATCCGGTCGTGAAGTTTCCTCCCAGTTCGGTATTTTTTGGATGGTAAGCAAAGGAAAGGAAGGCCTGGAAACCGCCCGTTTCATCCTGAGCTTCCCTCAGCTTCAACAGGTGATCTACCCTTTCTTCTAACGTTTCTATGTGGCCGTACAGGATGGAGGCATTGCTCCTTAAGCCGAGTCTGTGAGCTGTCTTGTGTATCTCTAAGTATCTTTGAGCAGAGAGCTTTTGGGGACAGAGCTTTTTTCTTACCCGTTCACTAAAAACTTCGGCACCGCCGCCTGGTAGCGAGTCAACTCCTGCCTCTATTAGTTCGGAAATTACTTGTTTTATTTCCTTTCCGGAAATTCTCGAGAGATGGTCAATTTCTTCTGCAGTGAATGCTTGAACGTGAAGGTCGGGGAAGCTCCTCTTAATTTCCTTTATTACCTGAAAGTAGTATTCGTAATTCCATTCCGGGTGTAAGCCGCTTACTATGTGGACTTCCGAGATATTTTTGAACTCTTCTATTTTCTTCAATACCTCATCTACCGTTAGCTCTTCGGCTCCCTTTTCTCCTTTTCTCTTCCTGAACGCGCAGAACTTGCAGGTTCCCTTGCAGAGGTTCGTTAGGTTAATGTGCCTGTTGACAATAAAGTAAACAAAATTTCCGTTCTTTTTCCTGTTAACAAAGTCGGCAAGCCTTCCAATTGTTAGCAAGTCGTTGCTTTTGAAGAGTTTAACTCCGTCTTCAAAATTTAATCGCTCTCCCGATAGAACCTTTTCTGCTATCGGGATAATTTCCTTATCCTCTACCAGCTCCGGAACTATAACCTCTTCAATGTTAGTCATTCATATCTCCGAAAAGTTTTATTCCTTTTTCTTTAAAGTACCTGGTTAGCTCCTTAATCCTATTTAGTGTTTCTTCTGATAGGTGGTGTTCCAAAAGGCATCCTTCTTCTTCTGCCCTCTCCAGAGGAAGCCTTAGAACTTCTGTCATAAACTCTATGAGGATCTTATGCTTTTCGTACAGCTTCCGGGCGTATTCCTTTCCCTTCTCTGTTGTTTTCACGTATCCGTAGGGTTCGTACTTTATAAATCCTCTTTCGGATAACCGTTTAAGGACTTCCGTTACAGTGGGCATTTTTACGTTTCTGGCTTTTGCTATCTCCTTTACCCTTGCTACCTGGTTTTTCTTCTCAATGAGGTATATGGTTTCAAGGTAATCTTCTAGTCTTGGTGCAAGTTTCTCTTCCATTTTACTGCTCCCCGTTTGCTTGAGACTAATCTATATCCTTTCTTTGTTACCATCCACTAACTTTTGACTTTCTCTCCACAGTGCTGGCAGAGAGAAGCCTCTGATACCAAGAAAACGTTTCCTCCGAAAATCCGTTTCTGCTTTTCTCTGTAAAAGTCTATAGAGAACCAAGCCCTCTCTTTGAGGTTGAGATATTTAAGAACCTCTTCGGCTGTCTTCCTTGCTTCTCCCACAGCTTCTACTGCTGTAGACATTCCTTTAAAGGCATCTCCGGTTAAGAAAACTTTTCCTTCTTTTCTCTCTTTTCCCGATATTCCCAGCTTTTTAAAAAGTTTCCAGTCCTTTTCAAATCCTATTGCAGGGATTAAGTAGTCGAATTCAAAGCTTCCGCAGTTGAGTTCTGCCCTGTTTCCGCTGAGATTTACAAGTTCGCACTCGGTGTAGATTCTTACCCCCTCCTTGATGGCCTCGGTTACTTCCCGTTCATGAGCCCTTATGTTTTCTCTTCTTCCCCTGTAGATTACGACAGCTTCTCCGCCTTTCCTGACTGTTAGCCTTGCTACGTCAAAGGCTGTATCTCCGGCTCCGATTATTAGAACTCGTTTCCCCTTTAGATCGGGAGTTTCTCTTAAAAACTTGAGGGGATATAGAACTTTGTCTCCTTTAACTTTTAGCTTCTTCTCTGTCTGTGAACCTACGGCTACGACAATTGCATTAAAACCTTCGGGAAGACTGGAGATTTCGATGCCTGTGTGAACTTTTAAGTTTTTGAAGGCAGTAACTAAGGCAATTTCCTTTTCTGCAAGTTTCCTGTTCAGTTTGAAGCTCGGGATGGCTTTGAGTATTCCTCCCGGTGACCCTTCCTTTTCAAAAAGCTCTACTTTGACACCGGCGGAGGCCAGATAGTAAGCCACGGTAAGACCTGCTATTCCTCCTCCTATTACTGCTACTTTTTTATTAACTTCCGGGAAGAAAGGATCCCTATCTTTAACCTCTAAGCTCTTCAGGACGATTTCTGCTGCCTTTTCGTGAACTTCTCGAATTCTTAAAGGCCTTCCCGGAATTACTCCACACTTCTTCTCACAATCTGCCGGACATATCTGCCCAAGTATGAACGGAAAGGGAGCTTTCGCCATAAAACTGGCGACCGCTCTCTCAAGATCTCCGGATTCGATGTAGCTCATAAGGGTTGGTATGTTTACGCCTGCAGGACAGGAATCCTCGCACGGGGAGGTTTCTCTCCTGCTTCCTCTTTTTGCGTCAACTGCTTGAAGGAAGTACAGGAAAAGCTGAGATAACAGGAGCGTAACTGTTCCGTAGTTTACTTTCCAGCCTATGAGATATAGGTAGTAGAATGGAAAGAGAAAAAGTATGCCAATTAGGACACCCGTTACTGTCCTGCCGGAATAGATCTGTCCAAGTCCCGGCAGGATAAGGGATAGGTAAAACGCCCTTTTCCTCTTTTTAAGGGTTTTAAAGCCTTTAAGTGCAAATTCTCTGTCTGCTTCGAACACTATTAGCTCCAAAGGGGTATATTATCGCAGGACTTCAATTATAGCTCGGAGGTAGCAATGCTTAAAGATAGGTTGACGGGTGCTGTTGTAGGAGCTGCAATAGGTGATGCCCTGGGTACCCTGGTTGAGGAGATGGATAGGGATACCGTTAAGAAGGCTTACGGGGGACCTATTATAGGTTTCAGGAAGCCTTCTCCCATTTCCGTCTGTCCTTACCTGAAGAAAGGTCAGTATTCTCACGAAACCCAAGTTTTTCTTATGGCACTTGAGACTTATGCAGAGAGGGGTTTTTTCGATGAAGCTTTTTACGTAGAAAAGCTTGTTGAATGGCTGAAAGATGAGAAGTCCCACAGGTATCCCGCTGGATCCCACTTAAATGCAGCCCTTTCTTATGCTGCCGGTTTGGAGCCTTCTGAGGCAAGGGTTAAAGCTTCTGACATCGATGGTGCAATTCCCGGAGCGGCTGCCGGGCTTTTTAGGTGGGATAACAGTTTTGATGCCTATCAGGAAGGGAGTCTTATAGCTTCACTCACCCATTCAGACGAAGTTGTTTGTGATGTGGCGGGGCTTATTGCTGTTGCCTTTTCTGAAGTTGTAGGAGGAAGGGTAATTCTTGAAACCTTGGAGGATAAGCTCGGATTTGTGGAAATTCTCAGGGAATTTTCCCGAACGGAAATGGTAAGGGCTTATCTTGATTTGTTGATCCCTGCTGTTAGAAAAGGGATTTCTCTTGATGATGCAGTGATTACCCTCGGAAACGGGAGTTTTGCTCCTGAGGCTTTTTCGCTGTCACTGTTTATTTTCCTTTCGAACTGGAATTCTTTCAGGAAAGCTGTTCTATCAGCCGTTAACTCCTACGGTGATTTTGGAGGAGATACGGACGCTGTGGCTTTTATTGTTGGGGGATTGTGCGGCAGTTACCACGGTATTCATGCTGTTCCTCAGGACTGGCTTGACTGTCTTGAGAATAACAGATATTTACATTTAATAGTTGAGAAATTAATTGATAAAATAAGAGCTTGATAAACTTGTTTAAACATTTAGGAGGATAAAGTGAAGAGAACTTTTATATTTATTCTCACGCAGGTTCCGCTTGTGTCCCTTGCAGCTTGTCCGCAGGATATTCCTCTCGCAAAGATCGGGTCGAGGGAAATTTCTCTTTCTTACTATCGGGTAGTTGAAGAGTCCCTTTCTCCTTCTCTTCTTAGGAAATATTACGGCGGAGAAGAAGGAAAGAGGAAGCTCCTTAATAAGCTCCTTGAAAGACAACTGATATTGAGTTATGAAGAGAAAAAGGGACTTTTTAAAAGACCCGAAGTTAGAAAGCAAATTGAGCGTTTTACAATAAAGAGGCTTGCTTATTCTTACCTTAATGACCTTGTTGGGAAACCGGCTGTTTCAAAGTCGAAAGTTGATGAAATTTTGGATAGATTAAAGAAGAAAGGAAAGAAGATAACCCCCGACCTCCAGCATTCTGTTGAGATTAACTTAAAAGCTCAGGAGTTTGTGAGAAGAAGGCAAAAATTCCTGTCAAAGATTGAAAAGGAAATTGAATTTAGAAATTTATCTCCAAAGAAGGATTCTGATGTTGTTGCCATTTATAAGGGAAAAGCTATAAGGCTTTTTGACCTGAGGCCTATTCTTCCGGGCAAGTTTAGTAATAAGCTACTCAGGAGAGCTGTTATCGAATATGCTCTCTACTTAAAAGCAAAGGAAGCAGGTTACGAGAAGCACCGGGATTTTCAGGATGAGCTTCTGAAGCTAAAGGAAGAACTTGCCGTTAGGGATTTTAAAAGAGAACTTCTTTCAAAAGTTAGTGTTAGCGAAAAGGAGATTAAGGATTACTATGAAAAGCATAAGAGTGAGTTAAGGCTTCCCGGTAGGGCTACTGTTGTAGTTTATGTTTTTGATACGTTAAAAGAGGCTGAGGCTGCCAGGAATAAGCTTTCTGAAGGCTTTCCTGTTGACAAGGCTGTTCCTGAAAAAGTCAGGTTTACTGCGAAGAAGTGGACAGTAAGTTCCAGCGATAAGAAAAACCCCATTTCTAAGTTGGTTTTTGATTCTAAGGAGAATTACCTTCTCCTTGCTGTTCCTTCGGGTAAGGTTCTTTTGATAGAGGTTCTTAAAAGAAAGCCTCCTAAGCCCATGAAGTACGGTGATGCTTACGGAACGGTTAAGAGAAAACTGGAGCTTGACCGGTATAGAAAACTTTTAGAAGAGAAGATTGAAGAGCTGAAAAGGGAATACGGTTTTAAAATTTACAGAGAAAATCTTAGGTGCCTTACTGAGGAATGAGATAGCCTATTAGAGGCTTTTCTTTGAGGAAAGAAACAATTTTCAGAAACTCTTCGTATTTTGCGTTCTTAAGATCCTCTATATATTCTGAAAAATACTCTACTTCATCCATAACAGATAAAGCAAAGCCTATGGCATCTGCCTCTGCTTCCCCGCTTTCTCTTGAAAATATTTCGTTTTTTATCAGCTTTTCCTTTGCTATTTCAAACTCTTCTCTCGGAATTTCTTCGATTGATCTCATTAGCGCCAGCGTTTTTTCGACTGCTTTTTCAACAGTTTCTGTCATCAGGGTTACAGAGTAGTTTGAGCCGAAAAGAAGGTTTTGGTAGTTGGAAGAAGTAGAAAAGACGAGGCCTTTTTCTTTCAGTTCCCTGTAAAGCAGGGAACTCCTTCCGGAGGATAGCAGGGAATCGAGAAGTTCGAGGTAGACATCTCTGTTTCTGTTTGCAGGGGGAAGAAGCCATCCCATCTGGACGTAAGGAACTGCTACGAGAGAACTTTTCATCTCAAATTCTCCGCTTCTTTCTCCTACATCTTCCGTTTCCGGAGTTGGGATTTTCTCTGGTTTTCTTTCGAATTTGCCGAAGCGTTCCTCCAAAAGCTTTTCTGTTTGAGATTCATTTACATTTCCGACTACTACCACAACCATCCTGTCGGGAGTGTAGAACTTTCTGTAAAATTCCCTTAGGGTTTCTGCCGAAAAGCTTTCAACGGTTTCTTTAAATCCCAGTATCGGGTACTTATAAGGTGCTTTCCTGTAGAGTTTTTCTGCAAACTTCTCTACAAATACTTCCTGGGGATTGTCTTGGCTTCTTGCTATTTCCTCAAGGACTATAGGTTTTTCCTTTTCAACCATTTCTTCCGAAAGAAGAGGATTGAGAACCAGTTCTGCCAATAATTCTATTACTCTTTCCGTACATTCTGCCGGTGCCGTTATGTAGTAGTAGGTGTAGTCGTAAGAAGTCGCGGCGTTTATTTCTCCTCCTATACTTTCCACTTCCCTGTCTATATACCCGGGAGGGAAATTAGCGCTTCCGTTAAAGAGCATGTGTTCAAGAAAGTGAGCAACTCCGCGGTTTTTCTCGTTTTCGTAAGAAGCTCCGGCTTTTAACCATACAGTTACTGTGACGGAGTTGAGGTCCTCCCTTTTCTTGATGGCGCATGTCAGTCCGTTTTTGAACTTTTGTACCTTTACCACGCTAGCTCCATTTACCATATAATTTTACAGGTTATTTGAAAATAAACTCAAAAAACACTTATATTCTAACCTAACAAAAATCCGGAGAGTTTCGTGAAAGCTCTGGTTTTAGGAAGAGGAAAAAGCGGAACTTCTGCCTCAAAACTTCTAAGGTCAAAAGGCTGGAAAGTCTGGTTTTATGAAGATTCTTCACCGACGCTTCCCGACGTTTCATTTACTATTGCCGTTAAGTCGCCCGGATTCTCACGTGAACATCCCGTTGTTAAAAGGCTTGAAAAGAAAGGAATTCCCGTTTTGGGAGAAGTTGAAATCGGTTACAGGTTTGCCCGAGGCACCATAATTTCAATTACCGGAACGAACGGGAAGAGTACAACAACAGCTATTGTCCACCATGTTTTAAAAAATGCCGGTTACAAGACATTTATAGGCGGTAACTTCGGAATTCCGTTTACTTCTTTTGCCGATAAAACAGAGAAGGATTCTATCTCCGTTCTCGAGCTATCAAGCTTCCAAATAGAGGATCTTGTTGACTTTAAATGTTATGCTTCTGCTATCTTGAACATTACGCCCGATCACCTCAACAGGTACAGGAGCTTCGAAGAGTACGCCTCTGTAAAGGTAAGCCTGGTAAAACGCTCCGAAATTTCTGTTGTTAACTTTGACGATCCGAACCTGTCCGGCATTAAAGGGGACAACTTTCTCTTTTTCAGCAGGAAAAGGAAAGCCGACGCCTACGTCAACGGAGACTTTATTTATTACCCGGGTGGAAGGTTATCTTTAAGCAGGTTGCCTCTGAAAGGTGTTCACAATATTGAGAACTACATGGCAGCAGCTTTGCTGCTCTTTGCTTTTGGCCTGGGAAGTGAAGAAATAGCAGAGGGACTTAAAAGCTTTCACGGCCTTCCCCACAGGACAGAGTTTGTCGGAAAGGTATCCGGGATTTCTTTCTACAACGATTCTAAGTCTACAAACGTAGATTCCCTCAGAAAAGCGGTAGAGAGTTTTAAAAACGTTGTTTTGATTGCGGGGGGAAGCGATAAAGGATTGGATTTTTCGCCTCTTATCTCGCTCTTTAAGGAAAGAGTTTCTGCCGCCGTTTTTATCGGAGAAACGGGAGAAAAACTCTTTGATACTTTTTCCCCTTTTATTCCCTCTTTCCTGGAAGAGAATCTTGAGAGTGCAGTTAAAAAGGCCTTCTCCTTAGCCCTTGATCTGGCAGTCGATACTGTTCTTTTCTCCCCGGGCTGTGCCAGTTTCGACATGTTTAAGAACTTTGAAGAAAGAGGAGAAAGGTTCAAATCGATAGTAAAAAAACTGGAGGGAACGTTTGAATAGGAAATTGGCTGCATGGTTTCTATTCTTTTTATCCCTAATTCTCTCGCTTTCCGGATTAATTTTTGTTTATACCGGTGCTTACTTTTTCTCCTTGTCCAAAGGAGTTTCCCCCTACTTATACGTTATAAAGCAGGGAATCGCTCTCATGATAGGGGTTTTGCTGGCACTGATTGTTAATACTAAGTTTAATTACAGGAAAATTGCAAGAAAAAAGTTTCTCTGGTTTATTTACCTTTTTGCCAACTTGCTTCTTATATCCGTTCTAATATTTGGTAGGGAAATAAATAATTCTAAAAGCTGGATAGTTGTAGGGGGAATCTCTTTTCAGCCGGCAGAGCTTGCAAAAGTTTTGGTAATTATCTTCGTTTCAGGCTACATTCAGTATAAGTATTATCAGATAAAGGACAACTGGGCATACTTTCTCGGTTTTATGTTTTTGGCTTTTCTGCCTGTCCTGCTGATCCTCGCCGAAGGTGATCTCGGATCAGCGATGATACTTTCTATAGTTATATTTGCTGTTCTCTTTATAACCGGATTTGATGCAAAGTACATACTTACTCCTGTGAGTGCCGGAGCAGTCCTCTTTGTCCTTGCGGTTGTTACAGCACCTTATAGGCTTGCAAGGATAAAGATGCTTCTCGACCCAAAAGAGTACTTCCAAACCTCCGGTAAGTACAGCAGTTACCAGCTGGTTCAGGCCTTTGTAGCCTTTGCAAAAGGAGGACTTTTCGGAATGGGAATAGGACAGGGTGTTCAATCAAAGTTCCTCTTTTTAACATTTGCCTTCAGTGACTTTATGTTTGCCCACATAGCCGAGGAAACCGGAGTTATTGGAGCTTTGGCAGTTATCCTCTCTTTTTTCCTATTCCTCTACTTCGGCCTTTCCATAGCTGATAGGAGTGATGAATTAGTAGGAAGGTCAATGGCTCTTGGCCTCACCCTCTATATATTCCTTCAGGCAATGGTTCACATAGGAGTAAACCTTGGACTTCTTCCCACCACGGGTATAACTCTGCCCTTTATGAGCCTTGGAGGAAGTTCGCTTATAGGTTGCTTTCTGGCTGTGGGGCTCCTTATGAACATTGCCAGACTTCTGCCGGGTGAGTCGAAGGTCGGCGTTAAGCTCGACGGAAGAGGAAGATTTGCGTAACCGGGAGGTGGTTTGAGGATCCTTGTTGCCGGTGGAGGTACGGGAGGACATTTCTTCCCTGCCCTTGCCGTAATTGAAGAGCTTCTATCTCGGGGTATTAACGTCCTTTACTTTGGCACAAAAGGGAGAATCGAATGGCAAGAGAAGGGAAACTTAAAGTGTCGCGCTCTTTTTCTTGAATCTAAAGGTTTCATGGGAAAGGGGATAAGAGCTTTTCTTTCCGTACCATCCCTCCTAAAATCTACTGTACGTGCTGTCGAGGCGATTTCCGAGTTCTCTCCGGATGCTGCGATTGTCTTCGGAGGGTATGCTTCCTTTCCGGCGGGAGTTGCATCTTACATCAAGGGTATCCCCCTGTTCATACAAGAACAGAATTCCGTTCCGGGTAGAACGAATAGGTTCCTTTCCCGACTTTCCAGGATGGCTTTTGTCGGTTTCCCTTCTTCTGAAAGTTATTTTTATTGCCCATCAATTTTTACAGGAAATCCCATAAGAAAAAAAATCAAAGAAACAGCAAAACTAGAAAAAAGCAAAATACTACAAAAGCTAAACCTCTCAACGGAGAAGAAAACTCTCCTTATCTTAGGCGGAAGTCAAGGTGCTCAATGGATAAACAAAACTTTTGAGAAGCTCTCTTCCTACCTCTCCCGCTATTCCTCTTCGCTTCAAATAGTTCACGTTTGCGGTAAAGGTAAAACGGGCAGACTCAAAGAAGCCTATCTGTCCTCCGGAATTGAGGCAAGAGTTTTTGAGTTTTACGGCAGAATATGGGAACTTTACGCCGTAGCCGATGCAGCAGTTTCCAGAGCGGGAGCGCTAACAATATCGGAACTTTCTATATTCGGAATTCCCACACTTTTTATTCCATTTCCCTACGCAGTAGATGACCACCAGTACTATAATGCCAAGTTTCTGGCAGACCGGGGAGCAGCACTCCTTTACAGGGAAAATGAACTCAGCTTAGAAAAACTGCTGGAAACTATAGAGCTTCTCCTCTTTGATATAATGATATCCGTTCGCCTATCCGAAAGAATGAGGGAATTTTCAAAACCCGATGCGACCAAAGAAATAGTGGACAGGTTGGTTAATTATGGAAAAGGATAAAAAACTTATAGAAGCCGCTCTCTTTCTCTCTCAGGATGCCGTTTCCGAAGAATATCTTTCAGCAAAGCTTAACATTCCTATCGAGAAGGTAAAAAAGATCCTAAGTCAACTTGAAGAAGAGTATTCTGAAAGGGGAATAGTCCTTAAAAAAATCGCGGGAGGATACAGGTTTTTCACAGCTCCCGACCTTTCCCAAGACCTCAAGCACTTTGTAGAAGACAGACCGATAAAACTCTCGAGGCATCTTCTTGAAGTTTTGGCAATTGTAGCTTACAACCAACCCATCACAAAGAAGGAAATTGCAAGGATTAGAGGACAAAATCCTGATGGAGCGATTAAATCCCTGCTGGACAAAGGATTAATAAGAGTAGTGGGCAGAGCGAAGCTTCCCGGAAGACCGAAACTCTACGGTACCACCGAAGCATTTCTCTACCACTTTGGCCTGAACTCCATACAAGATTTACCCCCGATAGATATTGACGAGGCATTCAATGAGCAGGGTTGACGACGCTTTAGACATCCTTTACGAGGACGAAGAACTCGCCCTCTGCTGTGAGGACGTGTTGCCGGCTATCGAGAAGCTCCTCTACCGACTTGATATCATCCTTCCAGAAAGGATTGGAGAGGATTTCTTTGTGGAAATAGTTGATAAAATTAGAATGAACCTGATGGAAGATCCAAAATACAGAGATAAACTACTGGAGGGAAAAATGGGCGTGATTACAGTTACTTACGAACTCGGCTCTCTTGGACTTGAAGTCGCAAAGTCCGTTGCCGAGAAGCTCGGCTACAAGCTGGTTTACACAGAAATCCTTTCGGAAGTTGCTCAGAGGCTCGGAGTTCCTGAATGGAAAATTGAAGAGTTTGACGAATTCAAATACGTACCTTCCAAGCTTTCCTTCTTTGATCTATTCCAGCTGGACAAGAACCTCATAGATTTCGGAGCAATTTTCGGAGAAAAGAAGAAAGAGATATCCTTCGAAGAATTCAGGGAAGCACTGACTAAAGCCGTAACAGCATTTGCAGTTTCAAATAATGTTGTGATCGTCGGCCACGGGGCAGCTTGCATACTACAGGAATATCCCAATTCCCTTCACGTGAAGGTTGAAGCTCCGTTTGCAGACAGGGTAAAAACCTTTGCGGATAAAGCAGGAATTTCCTTGGAGCAGGCCGAAAAACAGCTTAAAAAAGTAGATGAAAAGGAGCGGGAATTCTACAGGGACATATGTGATGAAGACATAAGTAAAATAGACCTCTTCCACCTGAAACTTAATACTTCAAAGCTTTCCGTTGAAAACGCAACAGAATTGGTATTAAAAGCATTTAACTTGGTAGTCGAGGAGTAAATGGTTAAGCTTACTTCCCGTGATGCCTTACTCGTCGTTGATATGCAGAAAGATTTCATGCCCGGCGGGGCGCTCCCTGTTCCGGAAGCAGATGAAATCGTCCCCACCGTAAACCGCTATATTGACCTTTTTGAGAAGAGGGGGTTGCCCCTCTTCTTTAGCAGAGACTGGCACCCCGAAAACCATATATCTTTTAAAGAAAACGGCGGAATCTGGCCGGTCCACTGCGTACAGTGGAGTGAAGGAGCAGCCTTCCACGAATCCCTTCGAGTTCCTCCGGGAGCTTTTATCATAAATAAGGGAGACAGACCGGAACTTGAAGCATACTCTGCTTTCCAAGGGACTATTCTCCGGAGTCTGTTGGAAGAAAGGGGAATCAGAAGGCTTTTTATCTGCGGAGTTGCTACAGAGTACTGCGTGAAACATTCGGTTTTCGGATCCCTCAACCTGGGTTTTACTACATTTCTGTTAGAGGATGCCGTTAAAGCTGTTGAACTGAAAAAAGGAGACGGAAAGAGGGCAATAGAGGAAATGAAAGAAAAAGGAGCTATAATCCTGCAATTTAACTTGATTGAAAGCTAATCTTCCTCAAGTCCTTT
>JAMORC010000022.1 GCA_027063785.1 Desulfurobacteriaceae bacterium | reverse complement strand
TCTCCTTTACAGTCTACGATGGGGAGATTTTCGTAATAATGGGACCTTCAGGAACTGGAAAGAGCGTCCTTTTAAAGCAGATTGCAGGACTGATAAAGCCCGATGAGGGAAGGATTCTCGTTTACGGAAAAGACGTCCTCAACCTGAAGGATGAAGAGGAGAAGGAGAAGTTTAGGGAAACCCTAACCTACGTCTTTCAGAGTGGAGCTCTATTTGACTCATACCCCGTCTGGTACAACGTGGCATTTTACCTAATTGAGAAAAAGGGAGTTAAGGAGAAAGTGGCAAGGGAGAAAGCCCGCCACTACCTTTCCCTCTTAGGTCTATCTGGAACCGAAGACCTATACCCGAGTGAACTTTCCGGAGGAATGAGGAAGAGGGTCGCCGTTGCGAGAGCCCTGTGTATGAACCCAAAGTGTATCCTCTTTGATGAGCCGACAAGCGGTCTAGACCCAGTTATGACCGCAATTTTTGATAGGTTGATTTTGAGGTTAAGGAGAGAGTTTAATAAGACCTGTGTCGTTGTAAGCCACGATGTAAACAGTGCCTTTAGGATAGCAGATAGGATTGCAATCCTCTTTAAGGGAAAAATAGTTGAAATAGGTACTCCTGAGGAGATAAAGAGGAGCCAAAATCCTGTAGTTAAACAGTTTATAAACGGGGAGCCTGAAGGGCCAATAACTGAAGTTCTGGAGCAGAAAAATGGGTAAGCTCAGTTTAGAGGCAAAAGTAGGAGCCTTCGTAGTTGCAAGTTTGGTAGGCTTAGGAGTTATAGCTACAACCGTAGAGCCTATGAAGTTTAAGAGGGGAATAAAAAACTACTCCTACACCATAACGTTCAAAAACGCAGCAGGCCTTGAGAAAGACGCTCCTGTTAGGGTTGCAGGGGTTACCGTAGGCAAGGTAACTTCTGTTGAGGTTAAGGACGGTAAGGCCGTTGTTAAGATAACCTTTACAAAACCTGTAAAGCTCTACAGAAATGCAGTTGCAAAGATTGAAACTATGGGACTGATGGGAGAAAAGTACGTTGAGATTGACCCGGGAAGACCTCCGGCCCCTCCTCTACCTCCCGGATCAGAAATTAAGAACACTCAGATTCCCGCCTCAACCGACGAAGTTTTAAGCTCGTTAAATCAACTTCTAACAAAGTTTAACCAGGCTCTGATAACTCCAGATGGAAAGAACAGGCTTGCAGTTATTATGGATAAAGTAGCTAAGTTAACAGATAGTGTTAACAGTGCAGTTAATCAGTTCAGTGATCTTGTTTCAGAAAATAAAGAAAGTATAAGGAAAGTCCTTGAAAACACTATGGCCTTAACTGAGAGTTTAAGGGAGGATTTACCCCAAATAGTTGAGAACGTAAACCAGCTAACAGAACAGCTCTCTGAGATAACTTATGAAAACAGAGAAGATATTAGGAAGTTAGCAGTAAACTTGAGAAAAGCCTCTGAGAGAGCCCCCCAAATAGCCAAAAACCTAGATGAGATGAGCTTGAGGTTAAAGGAACTTCTAAACGAGGAAAACAGCAAAAAAATTCAGGAAACACTTATTAACATAGAGGAGACGACAAGGGAGCTTAAGGAACTCCTTTCAAAGGTTAACGAAGGTAAAGGTACAGTAGGAAAGCTCTTTAACGATGAGAAGCTCTACACCAGCCTAACAAAGACTGCCGATACGCTGAGTAAACTCTCAGAGAAGATCGAAAAGACAAAAACTTACATAGGCTTTAGGGGAGACGTAAACACCAGAAACGGAGAAGGAAGGGGAGTCTTTTCACTCGAGATTGTCCCCTCTCAAGACCATTACTACTTACTTGAGGTTGTAGGAGACTCTCAAGGTAAGGTTGAGAGGAAGAAGTATTACATAGAGACCTCAGGCCATCCCTACCGCAAGGAAGAGATTGAAACAGACTACAGAACGGAGTTTACCCTCCAGTACGCAAGGGTATTTAAGGATAATTGGCTCCACCCGGGGAGCTCCTTCGTCCTAAGGGGAGGTCTCAAGGAAAGTACAGGAGGATTTGGTCTTGACTACATCTTTAACGATAAACTGATCTTTACGTCAGACATTTGGGATACAGGTAGGAAAGACTCAGACGGAGATGACATTCCTCCCCACTTAAGGATCGGAGCCAAGTACTTCTTTAAGAAGAACTGGTTCATCTACGGAGGAGGAGACGAACTCCTCTACCACAAGTGGAGAGGTTTCTACATCGGAGCCGGTGTTCGCTTCGGGGATGAGGATATCAGATACCTCCTCAGCTCAATGCCTGGAGGGATAAAGTGATCGCAGTAGTTGACTACGGAATGGGAAACCTGAGGAGCGTTAGCAAGGCTTTAGAGCACGTTGGAGCTGATGTCCTTGTTACAGATAGACCTGAAAAGCTAAGAGAAGCAGGGGGAATAGTCCTTCCCGGAGTCGGTGCTTTTAGAGATGCTGTCAGGAACTTGAAAGAAAAGGGACTGTGGGAAGCGATTATCGAAGAGATTGAGAATGGGAAGCCGTTTCTCGGAATATGCCTCGGCCTTCAGCTACTTTTTGAAAAGAGTTACGAGTTCGGAAAGACCGAAGGTTTCGGCTTCATAGAGGGAGAAGTTGTAAGGTTTGACCTGCCGCAGGAGTTTAAAATTCCCCACATGGGTTGGAATCAGATTTATAAGCGGAAGGAAAGCAGACTCTTTGAGGGAATAAGGGATGGGGAGTTTTTTTACTTTGTTCACTCCTATTACGTGAAACCGGTCTCTGAGGAAGTTGTTCTGACCGAGACCGATTACGGCATCTGCTTTGTCTCCTCAATTGAGAAAGAGAACGTCTTTGCCGTTCAGTTTCATCCCGAAAAGAGTCAGAAGGCAGGGCTGAAGCTCCTTTCGAACTTCACGAGGATTACGACAGAGTAAAGCGGAGGAAAACAATGAAAGAAGCGGTAAGGGAACCCCAGCCCTATCCTTACTACTATGAGGAAGACGAGATAGACCTTTACGAACTTTACCTGACGCTGAAGAAGAGGAAATGGACTGTAATCGTAACCACTTTGGTGTTTTTAATAATCGGATTGATTTACTCCCTGCTAGCTGTTCCGAGATACGAGAGCAAGTTTCTTGTATCGGCAAGGGGAATAGAGGTTTCGTCCGAAGAAGTTAAGCAGGCAGTAGAGAACCTTAACGACCTTATCAAAAACGGTGATTTTGAAAGGGTTGCAGATGAACTGAATTTAAGTAAGAAAGAAGTAGCAGAGATAACGGAAATCAGGGTCGAAAGGTCGAGAAGAAGCAGTGATAGCAGGAACTTTCCGATTTCCGTAGAGGTAACGGATCCTGAACTGATAGGGAAGCTTTCAAAGGGGATTCCGCAGTTCCTGAACGGCCTTCCTTCGGTAAGGGAGAGTTTGGAAAGCAAAAGGATGAAGCTTAAAGAGCAAGAGAAAGCCCTTGAAGAGAGCATAAGGAGGTTAGAAGGCTTTAGGAAAGAAATTATCAGGGGAAAGGGGAAGGATCTGGGCTTTAGTCTCCTTGACCTTGATGCCAAGATAGCCGACTTAAAACGACAGCTTGTAGATGTTCGCTACCAATTAAATAGTATAAAGGGATTCCAGACAACGGTTGAGCCGGTCATTCCTAACAAACCCTCAAAGCCTAAGCCAAAGCTTATTTTGGCAGTGAGTCTTACTTCCGGGCTATTCCTTGGTATATTCCTGGCCTTCTTCAGGGAGTGGCTTGAAAACGTCAGAGAGAGACACTCTTCCGAAGGAGGCTAAGCTCTTCGTCAGTAAGGTGGCGGTATTCGCCGGGAGGGAGCTGGCCTAATTCCAGGTTACCAAACCTTATCCGCTTTAAGTACCTGACCGGGTGACCTATTCTATCAAACATTCTCTTTACCTGGTGGTATTTCCCCTCTTTTATCGTTATTTCAGCCTCGGAAGAAGAGGATGAGGAAGAAATTATCCTTACTTTCGCCGGCATTGCTTCAAAATCCTTGAATTTCATTCCTTCTCTTATGGGTTTAAGTTCTTCTTCTTTCAATTTTCCTTCAACGACGACGTAGTAGGTTTTGGGAACTTTCCACTTGGGGTGGGTTAAGCGGTGAGCAAGCTCTCCGTCGGTAGTCAGCAAGAGAAGACCCTCGGCGTCCTTGTCAAGTCTGCCGACGGGAAAGAGCTTCTCAAACCTGGGAATATCTGATACAAGTTCCATAACTGTCAGTGCCCTGTCCTTGGTTGAGGTAACGTAACCGGCGGGCTTGTTAAGCATTATGTAGTAGTTTTCCTCAAAGACGGCGGGTTCCCCATCAACAAGAACTTCATCCCTATCGGTATCTACTGTAAAGCCAGGAGTTTTTACAATTTCTCCGTTAACGGTAACGTGTCCCTTCTTTATCAGCCTCTTTACCTGTGAACGGGTTCCGAAGCCCGATTCTGCAAGGAGTCTGTCGAGACGAATTTTCAACTTGAATCTCCGTATAATTTGTGTTTAAACATGATAGGGTATTTGTGTCTTAGGTTTCTTCCCTACAAACATTGCAACGGTCAGGTAGTAGGTAGAAAAGAAGACCAGGTAGTTAATGAAAACCGATAGAACCTGGAAGAGCTTCACGTTTTTAATGTGCGAGGATAGAAGGAACTCAATCCCTCCGGATATACCGAGGAATAGGAAGAGCTGTAAGACTAAAGCTTTAAGGATTTGAGACTTTTTTGCGTTTGGATCTATGAAGATTTCGACCGACTTCTTGAAGCCGAGGTAGAGCACCAAAAGGGTTGTGACTATTAGGAATGGCAGTATCAGGGAGGGTGTCAGGTGCAGCCACTTCACTCCGGCGTACATTATTCCGCTGTTGAGAAGCCCCAGCATCAGGTAAACGAACAGGTAGAAAGCTGCTCCCTGAATGTACTCGGTTCTCACGTTATCCTCTTGAGGGAGAACTTGAAAGTAAAGTAAAGTGCGACGATTTCAAGGTTGAGGTAGATAAATACGGTCAGGGAGGGCACCTTCAGGAGGAGAAAGAGGCCGTAAAAGAGCAGGAAGGAGATAAAAACGAACGGAATGAACTGGTAGAGCCATCCCTTCACGACTTGCTTTTCATCTGTTATCCCGAAGTACTTGCTCATGACGAACTTGTAAGAGAAAAAAAGCCCGACGGTGGTAATGAGAAACTCAACTGCAGTTCCGAGTGCCGGAGGGAAGCCGGCCTTTATGAACCCCCAGGTTATCAGGCTGTTTACCATGTAGATAAAAATGAAGGTATAGGCGTACACGAGAAAGGGTCTTAGAAGCTGATTAAAAGTATACTTAGTAGCCATAACCAAAGCTCCTAAGCTGTTCGGGCCTGCTCCTCCAGTCCTCCTTGACCTTTACCCAGAGCCTCAGGTAAATCCTCTTCCCCAGGAGCTGTTCAAGCTCTTCCCTTGCGAGCTGGCCGATTTTCTTCAGCCTCTGACCGCCTTTTCCGATAATTATCGCTTTTTGTGAGTCTTTTTCGACAATTATGTCGGCGTCTATTACCAGCATGTCGGGGTTCCTGTCCCCGGGTTGGATGTTAACGACCTGGACGGTCGTGGCGTGGGGAACTTCTTCGCGGGTAAGGAGCATAATCTTTTCCCTGATGATCTCTGCGATGAACTGTTCGATAGGCTGATCTGTTACCATGTGGTCTTCGTAATACTTGGGACCTTCGGGCAGGTTCTCCTCGATTAGGTTAAGTAGCCTGTCCAGGTTTGTTCCCCTGGTGGCCGATATGGGAACAATTTCATCGACAAAAGGGAATTCCTTGTTTATTTCATCTATGAGGGGAAGGAGTTCTTCCTTGGGGACGCCGTCAATTTTGTTTATCAGGACAAAGACTTTTGTATCTTTTCTCTTTTCTTCCCCTATTTTCTCCAGTATTTTCCTGTCGGCTTCGGTAAGTCCCTGACGGGCGTCAATGAGGAAGAGTATTATGTCTGCATCGGGGATTACTCCGAAGGCTATCTCGTTCATGTAGCGGTTAAGCTCGAACTTCTCCTTGTGAATTCCTGGAGTGTCGAGGAAGACTATCTGGCCGTTCTTTAAGTGCTTGACACCGACGATCCTGTGCCTCGTTGTTTGGGGCTTGTCGGTAACGATTGCGACTTTTGTGCCGAGTATGCTGTTTAAAAGGGTGGACTTGCCGACGTTGGGTCTGCCGAGTATTGCAACGTATCCTGACTTAAAGGGTTTCTGCTCCTCCAAAGTCTTTTCCTCCCAGAGTTTTAAGTTTTTCAAGGTCTAATTTAATCTGATTCTTCAACTCTTCAACGGAGGGGAAATGCTTTTCCGGTCTCAGGAAGCTCAGGAACTCGACCGTGACCTCCTTTCCGTAAAGCGGGGGAAGCTCCCTGTCGGGAATGAAAACTTCGAGGGTTTTACTGACGCCCCCGAAAGTCGGCCTGACGCCGTAGTTGGCAATTCCAAAAAGTCTTTCGCCGTCGATTATCAAGTTTACGGCGTAAACGCCGTTGGGAAGGGGGAGTTCTTTCTCCGGAGAAACGTTTACCGTCGGATAGCCGATCTTTCTTCCGATCCTTCTTCCTCTCTCCACTTTTCCGACGGTGAAGTATGGAAAGCCCAGGAGCTTGTTAGCTTCTTCTATTTGCCCTTTTTTAAGGAGAGAAATTATCCTCGAAGTGCTGACCTTCTTTCCTTCTTCTTTAACGGTATCAAGGGCAAGAACTTCTATCCCGTAAATTTTCCCGAGTTCTTTCGCCAGTTCTACATCTCCGGACCTTTCCCTTCCGAACCTCCAGTCCTTCCCCACTATCAGGACTTTACAGCCGAGTCTTTTTAGGAGAACGAAAAATTCCTGAGGGGATAGCTCCTTTATCGAATCAAAGTTAACGGGAATAAGGTTAACGCCTAAGGATTCGGCTATGATTGCTCTTTCCTTATCGGAAAAGAGCCTCTCTCCTTTTTTTCTTATTGAGATTACTTTAACGCTGCTGCATATTTCTTTCGCCTTTTCGATTAGGAAACGATGCCCTCTGTGAAAGGCCTCAAATTTACCGACCGTGCAACAGCTCTTCTGCAATTTTGACTGCCGAGCTCGTTCCAATCCTTTCAGCTCCGGCTTCTAAGAATTTCCTTGCTGCCTCAAGGGTTCTGATTCCTCCCGCCGCCTTTACCTGAACCTTTCCGTTGCAGGCGGATTTTAAAAGTTCAACGTCCTCGATGGTGGCGCCGTAGGGGCCGTATCCGGTTGAGGTCTTTACAAAGTCCCAGCCGGTATCGGCGGCAAGGCGGCACAGTGCTTTCTTCTCCTCTTCGGTGAGGTAGCAGCATTCGACTATCAGCTTCAGAATCCTATCGTCGGCGATTTCTCTGATGGTTCTAAGCTCTTCTTCTACTTTTTTCCAATCTCCTTCCTTAACTGCGGATAGGTCGGCAACGACGTCAAGCTCCCCGGCTTCGCTGTCAATGCAGAACTCGACCTCGGCAACTTTCAGCTGAAGGGGAGTCGGGGATAGAGGGAAGCCTATTACCGCACAGACCTTTGATTCGGGAAGGATAGTCCTCGCCACCCTGACGTGTTTCGGGAAAACGCAGAGTGTGGCAAATCCCAATTCCCTCGTCCTCTCTGCCGCCTCAAGAACCCTTTCGGCCGTTACCAGGGGAGAGAGAACCGAGTAGTCAATCTTAGAAAGAATCCCCCTATCCATGAATAGACCTCTCAAAGTCCCTTTAAAATTTTTCAATTTTGTAAACCACCACGGCCATTCCTAATTAAAAGAATACCAAAAATTTCCACTCCTTTCTCCCTCCTTCAGTATTTGGGATTCAGTTCTCAAGATGCTAAAATAACTATGCCATGAAAGGAAAAAGAGGAAGACCGAGAAAATACCGACACGATATAAGGTGTCCCGACTGCGGTTCTAATTGGTGCAAGAAGAACGGACA
>JAMORC010000021.1 GCA_027063785.1 Desulfurobacteriaceae bacterium | reverse complement strand
ATGATGTAGGAAACTGGATTCCCTTCTACCACGCAGGTTGCAAAGTTTGAAATTCCGTAGTCTATCGCTAATACCTTATCTCCTTCGGCTTCAACTTTTGGAACTTCTTTTTCATACACTACCACCACCTTAAAGCTTACGTAACCGTAGGACTTATACGGAACTACTTGAACATTAAGAACTTCAAGGTTTTCTAAGTCCTTATACCCCGTCTCTATCCACAGGTATTCAGGAGAAAATCTAAATTTCTTGAGTAAATGCTCTTTTAAGCTCTTTGAAAGTGAAAGTCTTATCCTACTTCCTTCAACCTTGAATCCTGTTTTGTCCCACGTTACTACTCTGTGAGGTGTTTCGGGATTTACGTAACTCGGCGGTTTGACGGTTTCTATTCCCTTCTTTTTGAATTTTTCAGGACTTTCTAAAAATTTGAAAAAGTTCTTCCATCCTCTTGACAGTTCGTCAAGGACTATCTGAGCAGAGCGAGACTGTAAAGAACGTAAGTGTAAGGAGGTATCTTTGAGCTTGTTATATAGGTCAAATATGTAAGGTCTTACTAATTTGTTCTTTACGAGGTAGTTGGCTTGATTCCAGAGTCTTCCAGCGTGGTAGGTGAGGTATCCGAGTATTGTTTGCTGTTCTATACTCAAGTGCTTTAGTTCAAAGACTATCGCTCTTTTTACTTTCATCCCACCACTCAAGGTAAGTTATCACTAATTCAAAGTCAACACCCCTTCGGGGTATCGGGCTGTATCCCCGCTTTGAAAAACGGGGTTTTAGCCCGTCGTTTTTCTATAAAGGAGTGCCCCTTAGGGCACTCTGCTTTTCCTCACAAGCTTAAAGACCTTCACAACAAGTGCTACAAGTGTCCAGAGAACCGTTACGGTAAAGAAGAACCAGAAAAAGAACGTCCCAAGCTCCGGCCTGTTTATCACCCTTACTCCCTTATCTGGCCATTGCCGAAGATTATGTACTTCGGAATCGTTAGATCCTCGAGGCCCATAGGCCCCCTAACGTGTACCTTATCCGTAGAAATTCCCATCTCTGCACCCAGCCCGAAGACGTTCCCGTCAGTAAACCTTGTCGAAGCATTAACGTAAACGGCAGCCGAATCAACGAGATTCAGGAACTTCATAGCATTAGTGTAGTTCTCCGTAACAATAGCATCACTATGGTGAGAGCCGTAAGTATTAATATGGTCTATCGCTTCTTCTAAAGAATCAACAATTCTTACGGCAAGGATCAAATCCAAGTACTCGGCATACCAGTCCTCTTCGGTTGCAGGCTTCACGTAGTCGGGATCGTAACTCCGCGTCCTATCATCACCCCTCAGCTCTACCTTTGCCTTCTTGAAAAGCTCAATCATGGTCGGCATAAAAGCATCAGCAATCTCGGCGTGAACGAGCATGGTCTCCATTGCGTTGCAGACACCCGGCCTCTGAACCTTTGCGTTGAAGCAGATATTCCAAGCCTTTTCGAGGTCTGCAAACTTATCAACAAAAACGTGGCAAACTCCCTTATAGTGCTTTATAACGGGCATCCTTGCGTTTTCCGCAACGAAACGGATTAATCCTTCTCCCCCGCGGGGAATTACGACATCTACGTACTGATCCAGGAGGAGAAGCTCCTTTACTGCCTTCCTTTCCGTCGTATCAATGAACTGGATAGCTTCTTCGGGAAAACCCTCAGAAGTAGCGGCCTCCTTAAGGATGTTGACCAGAACTCTATTAGAATTAATCGCTTCAGATCCCCCCTTCAAAATTACGGCATTTGAACTTTTTATACACAGGGAACCGGCTTCAACGGTTACGTTGGGCCTCGACTCATAGATTATTGCAACGACGCCCAGAGGAACCCTCATCTTCCCTATTCTCAACCCATTGGGTCTAGTCCACATCTTTACGACTTCTCCAACAGGATCGCTCAGCGATGCCACATCTCTCAGAACCTGAGCCATCCCTTTTATCCTTTTTTCGTTCAAAAGGAGCCTATCAAGCATGGCTTTCGAAAGCCCTTTTTCCTCACCTGCTATTAAATCCTTCCTGTTCTCCGCCTCTATCAAGTCTCTCTTCTCCTCTATCAGCTCCGCTGCCCTTAAAAGCGTCCTGTCCTTAACCTCAGTCGAAATACCGAGTAGCTTATAACTCACTTCTTTTGCAATTTTTGCAACTCTTTCAACGTCAAAAGCCATAGCTTCCCCCTTTAGGATTAAATTGAAATAGGATCACATATAGGAGGTTAGGTTATGAAAAGAATTTTATCACTCCTGACCATATCCTTAGTTTTCACAGGATGTGCAACCCAGCAGGGCAGTACAAACAAAACGGTAACAGGAGCTGCAATAGGATCAGTAGTCGGAGGAGCACTGGGAGCCGCAACCGGCCCCAAACACTCCAATAAAGGAAAGAGAGTTCTCTTGGGAGCAGCAATAGGAGCCGCCATCGGAGGAGCCATAGGGTACATCCTTGACCAGCAGGCCAACTCCCTCGGGAAGAACCTTGGAGTAGAACCGGTCGACAATACAAACCCGGAAGTTAACCCTTCAGAACCGCCGATCTCCAAATCAAAACCTGTTGCCGTTGTTAAAGAACCCAACAAGGTAAAGGTTGTATTAAAGGATTCCGTCCTCTTCGACTTCAACAGCTACAAGTTAAAACCGGAAGCGAAGGACATTATAAGAAGAATAGCGAGAACTCTAAAGGAGAACCCGAATACCGTCATTGTCGTTGCAGGATACACCGACAGTACGGGATCCTTCGACTACAACATATCCCTCTCCGAAAAAAGGGCTGAAGCCGTTAGAAACGAGCTTATACTGAACGGCGTTAACCCAACAAGGATTGTCGTTTTCGGTTGCGGACCTAAAAAACCAATTGCTCCGAACAATACTCCCGAAGGGAAATCACTCAACAGAAGGGTTGAAATAATGGTCTATCCGGAAGGGATAACAATACCCGACCCCTGCCGGTAAAACCTATATTAAGAGGAAACTGAATCGCAGGAAGGGAATGGCTAAGAAGTTTTACATAAAGACCTTCGGCTGCCAGATGAACGTAAACGATTCGGAGAAAATGGCCGGCCTTCTGAAAGAGTTGGGTTACGAGAAGGCCGAAGAACCGGAAGAAGCCGATATTGTCATTGTTAATACCTGTTCCGTCAGAGCAAAGCCCGACAATAAGGCCTATTCCTTTATAGGAAACCTAAAGAAACTTAAAAGAAGAAAGCCAGATCTCCTCGTTGCCGTCGCAGGCTGCGTTCCTCAAAAAGAAAAGGAACAAATTATGAGGTTCTCCCACGTCGATCTCGTATTCGGAACATTCAACTTCGTCAAACTTCCTCAGCTCCTCGAGAGAGTAAAAGAAGAAGGAAAAGTCGTAGAAGTACTCAGCTCAAGAATACCCGAGGAAGAGAAGATTCCCCTGATAGACAGTTACCTTGAAAACCCTTACATTGCCTACGTTACAGTTCAGAGAGGATGCAACAGGTTCTGCACCTACTGCATTGTTCCCTTTACCAGAGGAAGGGAAAGGAGCGTCCCACCGGAGCTGGTTCTTGAAGAAGTAAAAAGGCTGGCCGATAGGGGAGTCAAGGAGATTCACCTCCTCGGACAGAACGTTGACTTCTACAGCTACGGGGAAACTAACCTGGCAGATCTCCTCTACATGGTCTCCGAAGTTCCGGGAATAGAGAGAATCAGGTTCACAACTTCCCATCCGGCGGGATTTAGCGAAGAAATTGCAAAGGCTATCAGAAACATTCCGAAAGTCTGCCCCTACGTTCACCTTCCTCCTCAGAGCGGCTCAAACAGGATTCTTGAGAAAATGAACAGAGGCTATACAAGAGAAGAGTACATAGAGAAGGTAAGAATGCTAAAGGAAATCGTTCCTGAAGTCGCCCTGTCCGGAGATTTCATCGTAGGTTTTCCGGGTGAAACAGAAAGGGATTTTGAGGAGACTCTATCCCTCGTTGAGGAGTGCGTCTTTGACCAGGGCTTTGTCTTTGAGTACTCTCCCCGCCCTTTTACAAAAGCAGCAACCTTCCCGGATAACGTTCCGAAGGAAGTAAAAAACAGGAGACTAAAGGAGCTACAGGAGCTGATAAAAAAACAAGCCCTTGAGAAAAACAAACAAAGAATAGGAAAAGTAGAGAAAGTCTTAATTGAAGGCTTCAGCCCGAAAGGAACCGAACTTTACGGCAGAACCCTTGACAACAAGCCCGTTGCAGTAGAGGGCGGAGATGAGCTAATCGGGAGCACGGTAAAGGTAAAAATTACGGATGCCACTCCCTTCTTCCTAAAAGGCAAACCTGTTACGGCGGAAACTAAAAACTAACTTTTTAAAGGAGAACGGCCATGGTTGAGGTTTCTGTAATCGGGATTGCCCAGGACAGGTTCAGCGGCCTGCCGATAATAATTCTGGGTAACGAAAAGGAAAGGTTTGCAGTTCCGATATGGGTCGGCCACTGGGAGGCAGAACTGTTAGAAACAGAACTTCTGGGCGCAGTTCCCCCAAGACCATTTCCCTATGACCTTATCAGGGAGATGTTGTCCGCTTTCGGCGGGGAAATTGAAAGGGTGGTTATCAATGACTTTGACAAGGGAATTTACTTCGCAGTTATTGAAGTAAAAAGGCCGGACGGCGAAGTGCTGAGAATAGATTCCCGCCCGAGCGATGCCATAAACCTCGCAGTGAGGGCTAATGCTCCAATCTTCGTCGAAAAGGAAGTCATAGAAAAAGCCTCCGTAATCCCCCTTGACGACTGCGAAGGGGACGAGTGCCAAGAGCAATGGGAAAGGTTTATTAAAGACCTCTTCGGCGAGTAAGTTGAAAGTCCTGAAAACCGCTGACGGTTCCGTTACCTTATTTTCGACAGAGTTCGGAGAACCCTACCACTCAATAACTGCCGGTGCTCTAAAGGAATCATTAGAGAAGTTCTGTAAGCCTTGTAGAGTAGAGGAAAAGGCCAAAGAGGGAAACGTTAGATTACTTGATGTATGCTTTGGCTTGGGCTACAACACGGCCGCATTCCTGCATTCTGTCTTCTCATCAAACCCCTCGGCAAAAGTTTCAATTATCGGTTTTGAGAAAGATCTTTCTGTAATTAAAACCTCGCTAAAGCTAAACTGGAAAGAGCTGGAAAGCTGGAAGTTTATACTGAAAGCCTCCATAAAGGACAGGAGAATTGAGAAAGGCTTTCTAACACTTAACTTCTTCTCTCCTAAGATTTCCTTAAAAATCTACATAGGCGAAGGGAGAAGCGTAGTTAAGAACATCTGGAAGAAGTACCAAAACTTCTTTGACGCTGTCTTCCATGATCCATTCTCTCCAAAAGTAAATCCGGAAATGTGGAGCACGGAGCTTTTCTCTCTCATCAGGAAAATGGTAAAGAGAGAAGCCATCCTCGCAACATACTCAACCTCAACTGCCATTAGAAAAGCCCTTCACATGGCGGGATTCGGCGTCAAGGAAGGAGTAGCCCTCGGAAGAAAGTCAAAGTCGACAGTGGCATCTCCGGCTTTCAAAACGGAAGATAAAATACTAAGAAAGTTCTCCTCAGCTGCTGCAGTCCCGTTTAGGGATCCGAAACTCAAAGACGATAGATTCCTGATAAAAGGGAGAAGGGAAGGGTGCATGAAGTTATTACTAAAGGAACTTCCCCTTGAAGTGCTCTTCTAATTCCAATCCCATTACAAGCACGGAAATTGTAATAAATTAAGAATTAGAAGCACCTAAAATCAAGACTGAGGAGGAGAGTATGGGCGGAAACCGCAACTACGTACCCGCCGGAAGAAAGGAGTACACATGGGAAAGCGATAATCCCTACTACGAGAAGAAGAAGTATCCCGAACCCACCGTTTGTGAAGAGTGCGGTGCCGTTTTCAAGGACGGCAGGTGGCAGTGGCCTGAACAGCTCCCGGAGCCAATCCCCCAAAATGCAAACAGGGCGCTCTGCCCGGCATGCAGGAGGAAGAGGGACAGGTATCCCGGAGGATTCGTTTACTTAAGCGGAAAGTTCTTCCAGGAACACAAGGAAGAGATCCTAAACAGGATAAAAAACGTGGTAGACGAGGTTATGAGCCTTAGACCGCTTCAGAGAATACTCTGGATCGAAGAAAAAGAGGACGGAACTACCGAAATTGCAACGACCAGCGAACACCTGGCAAGGCACTTGGGAGAAGCTGTCAACAAAGCATTTAAAGGAGAGTTCGAAGTCAAGTACAACGAAGGGGAAAAACTGGTAAGGGTTTACTGGAAAAGGGATTTCTAAGAAATGTTTTTGCGCATCGGAGACACAATCATAAACTTGGACAGGGTTTCGGCCATCACGGTGAAGAGGGAAAACGGTGAAATCACATTGAAGTTGCTGACCGACGGGAAAGAGATAAGCCTTAAGTTAAGAGACGACAACGAGTATAAGGAACTGATGGAGGTATTAGAGACAGAATTTATCTACGGAGAACTGGGTAAGAAAAAATCAGAGGGTAGAGAAAATCGGTTTAAACGGATTAAAGAAACCTTGCTGAGTTACCTTGCTTTTTTCTTATTCAGCTTTTTGATGGTGTCTTTAATAGTAGGAATTCTTTCAGTTTTTAAGTTCTTGTTAAACTTACTAAACTATTAGAGCGGCCTTTTACGGCCGCTCTTTCAATGTTTTAATTAATGCAATCTTAAACGAGGGGGTTAGCGTAGAGGAGAATAAGTGCAATAACAAGACCGTAAATTGCAAGGGCCTCGATAATAGCCAGACCGATAAACATTGTTGTCGTAAGCTTACCTGCCATCTGAGGATTTCTTGCCATACCTTCACAAGCACCCCTTACGGCCTGACCCTGTCCTGCACCGGCTCCACCCGCAGCAGGACCGATTGCGAGGCCTGCACCGATGGCGGAAAGTCCGAGGATAAGAGCCTTTCCGGACTCAGCTCCGCCTTCTCCGGCAAGGGCAGGTAAAGCGCCTACAACCATCAAGAAGAGCGTGTAGAGAATGCTCTTGAGATAAGACTTTTTCATCAGTTACCTCCCTGATTTTCTATTAATATCCTGCGTGTTCTTCCTCGTGCTCTTCGATTGCAGTTGCTATATAAACAACAGTAAGTATACAGAAGATAAACGTCTGAAGGAAGCTGTTGGCAAAGACGATAAATTCTCCGGCCACCGGAACGAGGAAAGGTACGAGCATGAGGGCCACCAGAACGACCATCTCATCGCCGAACATGTTTCCGAAGAGACGGAAGGAGAGGGAAAGTATCCTCGAAAGGTGAGATACAACCTCAATGGGGAACATTATGGGAGCCATCCACGGAACGGGACCGGCAAAGTGCTTTATGTAGTTCACAATTCCGTGCTTCTTAATCCCCTCATAGTTGTAAACCAGGAAAGAGATAATTGCCAAGGCAAGGGTCGTGTTGAGATTTGCGGTAGGCTGAGTAAGCCCTGGGATAAGTCCCATCAGGTTTCCGAAGAGTATAAAGACCGCAAGTCCGGCTATCAGGGGAAAAAACTTCCTTCCGTAACTTCCCATTGCATCTTCAAGGGTATAAACAATGAAGGAAGTTAAGGCTTCAAAGACATACTGAACCCTATCGGGGAACTTCCTAAGATTTTTACCGAGAATGTAGGCGAAGGTGAGAACAACTGCCATCATAAGCCACGTCATAGTTACGTGGTCGGGAATTCCCACAATCTTTATTATGCTGCCGTGTTCCATCTCCTTCTCTCCCTGCTGTGGAGTATCACCGTCAGGAGCAGCCCAACCTGACTGGCTGCGACCGCCGAAATTATAGCAAAGAAGTCTATGGGGGTAAACAAAGAAAGAAGAACAAGCACGCCTCCCACCAAAAGATATCGCCAGAGGAATCCGCTTTTAGGATAGACGTTGGCAGATACAAGCTCCGGAACTCTTTTAGAGAACCTGACTAAAAGGAAAAAGTCTAAAGACATAACGCCATAACCCAATACAAACGACCAAGTAAAGGTCTCCGCTCCCTTAAGGAGGATTAAACCTCCCGTCAGTATAAGAAACAGAAACAGTTCTACTTTAATAAACAGCTTTAAGAACTTTTCAAACTCACTCATTTCGATATCTTCTTGATTTCCCGGTAAACGTTTTTAAAGCCGGCGGCCAGACCTATAAAGAACCAAAATACAGTCAGCCACGGAAAAGTATCAAACGCCTTATCGAGGTAATAACCTATGGCAAGGCCTATGAAGACGGCGAGGGCAAACTGCACCCCCACCATCATGTAGGACGTTCTCTCTATATAGTCCCTTAACTTACCCACCTTCTTCTCCATGAAAATTAAGGCCTCCCCGATTAGGGGAGGCCGAAAAGGGAAATTCCAGACATAAGACTAAAGAGGTCCTTTCTTTCCCAATCTTAAAGTATGCTTGCTGCTTCCTTAAAAGCAACCTCTGCCGCCTCAACAGTCTTCTCTATATCCTCATCGGTGTGAGCGGTAGACATAAAGGCAACTTCAAATTGAGATGGAGCAAAGTAGACTCCGAGTTCCAGCATCCTGTTAAAGAACTTAGCGTAAGCCTCGGTATTTGAGGTGAGGGCATCCTGATAGTTCCTGACATCCCTGGAAGTGAAGTAGACGATAGATATGCTTTCTATCTGTTTAAAACAGAGCTTATCTGCTATCCCAGCCTTCCTTGCTGCCCCTTTCAGCCCTTCGGAAAGCTTCTCCGTCTTCTTCCTTAACTCATCATAAACTCCAGGCTTTTTCAGCTCTTCCAGGGTTTTTATCCCCGCAATCATTGCCAGAGGATTTCCGGACAGCGTTCCTGCCTGATAAACAGGTCCCTCAGGAGCGAGGTAATCCATAATCTCCTTCCTTCCTCCGAAAGCTCCAACCGGAAGTCCTCCCCCTATTATCTTTCCGAAACAGGAAAGGTCAGGAGTTACACCGAAGTATTCCTGAGCACCACCGAGGGAAAGCCTGAAACCTGTAATAACTTCATCGAATATAAGAACGATGCCCTTCTCTGCTGTCAGCTCCCTCACCTTCTCGAGGAATCCCGGCTCGGGAATTATAAGACCCGCATTGGCCATCACAGGTTCCATTATCACAGCAGCAACGTCATCACCGACTTCATCAATAACCTTTTTTAGAGCGTCTATATCGTTAAAGGGAACGGTTATGGTGTGCTTTGCGAAATCCTCGGGAATTCCCGGACTTGTCGGAACGCCAAAAGTTGTAAGCCCGGAACCGGCCTTGACTAAAAGGGCATCAACGTGTCCGTGGTAGCCTCCCTCAAACTTAATTACCTTATTCCTGCCCGTATAGCCCCTGGCAAGCCTTATTGCAGACATCGTGGCTTCAGTACCCGAGTTAACCATTCTGACTTTTTCCACTGAAGGGACAAGCTCTACAATCATCTTTGCCAGCTTAACTTCAAGCTCCGTAGGTGCTCCATAGCTCGTTCCCTTTTCTGCCTGTTCCTGAATGGCCTTAACAACCGAAGGGTGGGCATGACCGAGTATCATAGGTCCCCAGGAACAGACGTAATCGATGTATTCGTTCCCGTCAACGTCCCATATGTGAGAGCCTTTCGCTTTAGCGATAAATCTCGGAATCCCTCCGACGGACTTAAATGCCCTCACGGGACTGTTAACTCCTCCGGGAATGTATTTCTTTGCCTCCTCAAAAAGCTCCTTAGAACGCCTAACTTCCATTTTCTACCTCCTTCGGCATTTTCTTTACCGTAGTTTTTAGCGCAGGGGGTTCATTGGTTGCAATGGTTCAACTTTTTAACTTCTTCGTTCACAAAATCCCCTTTGTGGAAGGTATTCCTCCTGCCCTTTCATCAACCATAACCGCCATCCTGATAGCTCTCGCCACACACTTAAACGTTCCTTCAGCCATGTGGTGAAGGTTTAAACCGTAGTGGCAGTTTACGTGAAGGTTGCACTTCAGTGAATAGGCAAAAGATTTCCAGAACTCTCTGAAGAGGTCAAACTCTATACCCATAAGGGTTGCAAACTCGGGAAATCCCCTGTAAACGAAGTAGGGTCTTCCCGAAAGGTCTACGACCGCCGATATAAGAACTTCATCCATCGGCAAAGTAAAGAAACCGTAGCGGTTTATCCCCTTCTTATCCCCCAACGCTTTCCCTATAGCCTCTCCCAGAACTATCCCGACGTCTTCTATAAGGTGGTGATGGTCAACTTCAACGTCCCCCGTTGCCGTAACCTCAAGGTCTATGAGAGAATGACGGGAAAAGAGTTCAAGCATGTGGGTCAGAAAAGGTATGTCGGTTTTAACGGAATAAGAACCCGTCCCGTCCAGATTTACCTTCATTTCTACTTTTGTTTCTTTAGTTTCCCTAAAGATCTCCGCTTTCCTCATAGCCGATTCCTTAATTAAGGTTTTCTCAACCTACCGGTTACTTTGTAGAAATAGAAAATTAACACAAAGAAGAGTGAAACTGCCGCAGCCAGAACAAAAATTAAAAGCGCATTTTCGGGAGCCGGATTGAGGAGAATCAGCTTTCTCATAAGGACTATGAAACCGATTTCAAGAAGACACAGGACATAGTGAATCCTTTTCTGATAGAACATTGCACTTACAAAATCAAGAATTACGAGAACGAAAAGAGCATCGGTAAGGAAATTGCGCATATAATCAAAGGTAAAATTTGCTCCGCTTGAAGTTATATGAGAAAACAGAGTAGAGATTAACGTCAGCACACAAAATGCCAAGTAGACAGTCATAACGGCAATGAACAGCCACCTAAAGAAAAGAACGACTAAATAAAGAGCCTTATACCACCTGCTCTGAATCAACTCCATTAGATCCGGTGTTTTCATTCCTTAAATCCCGCCGGATAGGAACCGAGGATTTTAAAAAACGAACAGCTTTCTTCGAGTTCTTTCAAGGCTTTTGCAACCCTTTCCTCTTTCCTGTGGCCTTCTAAATCAACAAAGAAAACATACTCCCAGGGCTTTTTCTTTGTCGGTCTTGATTCGATTTTTGACAGGTTAACATCGTAAACGGCAAAAGGCTGAAGGGCCTTAAAAAGGGCACCGGCTTCATGCTTGGTGCTGAACATTATAGAAGTCTTATCCCTTCCGGAGGGAAATTCCGAATCCCTGCTCCCGATAACAAGAAAGCGGGTAAAGTTCTTGGAAATCTCCTGAACGTTCTTAGCAAGGATGTTAAGATCGTAAAGAAGAGCTGCCGCCTCACTGGCTATCGCCCCGCTTCCCTCCTCCTTGCTTGCCATTTCGGCGGCTTTAGCAGTACTTGAAACTTCTATCACTTCTACTTTCGGGAGATTTTCAGACAGCCACTTCCTTGCCTGAGCTATGGCATGGCGGTGGGAGTAAACCCTCTGAATCTTCTCCAGGGAATCCTCCTTGCTCATAAGGTGAAGGTTAACAGGTATGAATACCTCTCCGGTGACTTTTAAGTCCCTGTCCAGGAACATGTCAATCGTGTAGTTAACAATTCCTTCTATGGAGTTCTCTATCGGAACAACGCCGTAATCGACCCTTCCCTTTTCAACTTCATCAAAGACATCCTCTATCGAATCCATAGGTCTGAGGTCGGAAGAAGTACCGAAGTGCTTTAAAGCGGCGAGGTGGGTAAAGGTGGCCTGAGGTCCCAGGAAGGCCACCTTGGTAGGCTCCTCAAGGGCTCTACAAGCAGAGATTATTTCCCTGAAAATAGCCCTTATGCTTTCGTTGGGCAGAGGACCGGGATTCACCTCCTCCAGCTTTGCCAGGATTTTCGCCTCCCTGCCGGGAACGTAAAAGGGAAGCTGCTTCTTCTTTTTTATCTCTCCCACTTCTCTGGCAAGCTTTGCCCTCCTGTTGAGTAAAGAGAGAAGCTCCCTGTCAATCCTGTCTATCTCTTCCCTAAGTTCCGAAAGGCTCTTCATTGATGCTCCCTCTAAAGTTTAGGTATCACGCTTAACGATTTCGGCTATTTCACTATAAGCCCTCTCGGCAGCCTCCACAACTTCCGGATCAAACAGCGTTCCCTTTTCCTTCCTCAGGTAGTCGAAAACCTCTTCCAGAGAAAATGCACGTTTGTAAGGCCTTTCCGCCGTCATAGCCTCTATAACATCGGCCACCGCTATTATCTTCGCCATCAGGGGAATTTCATCACATTTAAGCCCCTTGGGGTAACCGCTTCCGTTGCACCTTTCATGGTGATATAGAACGGCCGGGACAATTTCCTTAAGCTGCTTTATGGGCTTGAGAATCTCATAACCTATTTCAGGGTGTCTTTTAATAACCTCGTACTCCTGAGGTGTAAGTTTCCCGGGCTTATCTATAATGGATAGAGAAACGCCTATCTTTCCTATATCGTGAAGTATACCTGCAACTTTCAGCTTGTGAAGGTCTTCTTCTGTCATCTTCATTTCCTCACCGATCTTAACCGCTATTTCGGCAACCCTCTGGCTGTGACCTTTTGTCCAAGGAGAGAGGGCGTCTATCGCGTTTGCAAGAGCGGTAATGGTTCCGAAAAAGAGTTCTTCCTTGGCCTCTCTTTCCTTAACCCTTTGAAAAAGGGAATCGAGGATGTTAGTAACTATTGCCAGTACCTTGTTCTGATAGGGAAATTCTCCGTCAATAACAAGACAGAGGTCCGGGTTGTTCAGAAAGGTAACAATCGTTCTACCGGGGACCTCATCGACCGAATCGGAAGGCTTGATCCTCAGGTAGTTTATTCCTAACTGACGGTTTAACACTTCTTCGGTCTTCTTTACAAGACCAAACAGAGTCGATTCTCCCCCGGAAATTTTCAGCAAGTCGGTAGATATCCTAAGCAGCAGGTCGTCTATTCTCTTTTCCCTTATCAGCTCTTCGTAAACTTCTACGATTTTTTCTTCTACCTCCCTCAGCTCATCATCATCCATCTGCTCCTTTAGTTTCTCTATTCCTCCTTCTTTCCAATTCCTCAAAGCGGAGGAAATCTTCTCAATCCTTCTCCTTAAGTAAGAAGAGCTAAAAGGATAAACAAGGCAAACAATAAATACGATTACCAGCTCCAACAAACCTATCGTAAGCTTGAATCGAGAAAAGATTTCATTAATCCTCTTTGTAGAGTAAAGAGCTTCAAACTTCAGGTACGCCTCCGATGAAAGGCCGATTTTCCTTGAGACTTTGAGCAAACAGACCCCGTCAAGAAGTTCACCTTTGCAGAGAGGAAACTCCAGTTCCCCCTTTTTACCTTTATCTTCAACCTCAAGTATGGTCGAACCCGTCCCGGGATGAACCAGCCTTACCGCAATGACATCGGGTTCACTGTCGACAAAAGCCCTCATTGAGGAAAGCACATTCGTATAGCGAAGCCCTTCTACCTCATTTGAAATCAGCTCTTTAAGCAGATCCGTTTCAACTCCTGTCTTCTGAATAAATTCAGCCGTCACGTAACTCTTAAACAGGAAAACCGAAACAAAGTGCATTACCAATAGAGTAATAAAAACGAGAAGAAGAACGGGGAGCAGACTCCTTACAATAATCGAGTTATAGAGCCTTCCTGCCCTTAACTTCAGGTTTTTCCGAAAATTCCTTAAGTAGCTTCTTAAGCCTTTTTCTGTGTTCAATTTCATTCCTCAAAAACTTGTATACAGCATCCCTGAACTTCCGGGATTCGGGCATATCAAGAATTTGCTGATAGAGATTAATGGCAGCAGTTTCACCGGCTATATCTTCCTTTATCAGTGTAACCGGATCCTTCCCGGTCTGTGGCGGCCAGATGCCGACGGTCGGAGTTCCTCCTTCCTTAAGCACAAATTCCGTTATAGATCTGGCATGAACAATCTCATCCTTCATGTTCATCATGAAAACACTGTCCAACTTGTGGTCCGAAATAACTCCGCTGTGATTGATGTACTGAACTATCGCCCCATATTCGTGGGATATGGCCAAATTACAGAGGTTTATAAATGCATCCCCCGTTTTAACAGCAGACGCAGGTTTAATCAAAACCTGAGATGCAAGCGTTCCGAAGAGAAGCTTCAAAGCCTTCCTTCTTCCCCTATCCATGACTACTCCGTTGCAGTTTAAAAGGATAACCCTATCTTATTAAGCGCCCGCTATTTATTATATTCAAAGCGGAGGTTAAGAATGCCCATCTATGAGTTTAAGTGTCAGGAATGCGGAAAGGAATTTGAAAAGTTCCTCCTCTCTTACTCTCAGATTTCTCAGGTGAAATGCCCGGAGTGCGGTTCCGAGAAAGTAGTTAAGAAAGTTTCGGCCTGTGCTGTCGGAGGGGATTCAGGGACTTCTGGCGGAAGCTGCACTGCTTTCGGCTGAGGCATCTAAAAGGCGGGGTTCCCGCCTATCTCCACTTCTCTTCCGCAAATGACTAATTTTCCAATTTCCCTTAAAACCATAATAGGAGTAAGGTCTAATCCCTCCTCTGCCTTAAGGGCAGCGGAAATCATGCCGGCAACCTCAAGCAGAATTTCTTCATCATTCTTTTCCCTGAAATAAGAACAATCACTTTCATCGACTTCCCAGCCGGCAATCAGATCTCCGGACTTACTGTAAACTTCTAACCTCAAAGCCCCTCCGAGAAAGTTAAAGGGGGCAGAAGCCCCCGGTTAAATCTCGCCCCTTTTCTGCCTTATCTTTGCCTGAGCCGCTGCAAGCCTTGCAATCGGAACTCTGAACGGCGACGGACTGACGTAGTTGACACCGACTTTTTGGAAGAAGTTTATGGATCTCGGATCTCCTCCGTGTTCACCGCAGATTCCCGTCTTTATGCCGGGCCTGGTCTCGTTACCTTTTTCAACCGCCAGCTGAATGAGCCTTCCCACTCCATTTTCATCTATGTGCATAAAGGGATCACCTTTAAGTATTCCAAGCTCCACGTACCTTCCTATGAACTTGCCGGCATCGTCTCTCGAAAGGCCGAATGTCATCTGAGTCAGGTCGTTTGTTCCAAAGGAGAAGTACTGAGCATACCTTGCAAGCTGGTCAGCTATGAGAGCAGCCCTCGGAACTTCTACCATCGTTCCGACCTGGTACTCTACCTCAACGCCCGTCTCCGTAAAGACCTCGGCTGCAACTCTATCGACAAGTTTCTTAAGCTCGTAAAGCTCCCTATCGTCGGCAATGAGCGGCAGCATTATCTCGGGAAGGACTTTCACACCGTTCTTTTTGCAGTGGCAGGCAGCTTCAAGAATTGCCCTTACCTGCATTTCGTAAATTTCCGGATAAGCAATTCCGAGCCTCGATCCCCTCAATCCCAGCATCGGGTTGACTTCGTGAAGCTCTTCAGCCCTCTTCTTGAGTTCCTCAACGGGAAGCCCCATCTCCTTCGAAGTCCTTTCAAACTCCTCTTCTGTCTTCGGGAGGAACTCGTGAAGGGGCGGATCAAGAAGCCTAATGTTCACCGGAAGACCGTCCATAACTTCGAATATGGCTATAAAGTCCTCCCTCTGCATGGGAAGGAGCTTCTCAAGCGCCTTCTTTCTCTCCTCCTCCGTCTTGGCCAGTATCATCTCCCTGACAACCGGGATTCTCTCTTCCTTAAAGAACATGTGCTCTGTCCTACAGAGTCCTATTCCTTCGGCTCCGAACTCCCTTCCCTGCTTTGCGTCTTCCGGAGTGTCGGCATTGACCCTTACCCTGAGATCCCTTATTTCGTCAGCCCACTTCATAAGCTCTTCAAACTCCCCGGAAATCTGGGCAGGTATCGTCTTTACCTCTCCGTGGAAAACCTCTCCGGTTGAACCGTTTAAGGTTATGACCTCTCCCTTCTTCACGGTAATACCGCCGACCCTGAACTCCTCCTTTTCGTAGTCAACCTCTATCGACTCGGCACCCACGATGCAGGTCTTACCCATTCCCCTTGCAACGACAGCGGCGTGGGAGGTCATTCCTCCCCTTGCCGTCAGTATCCCTTCAGCCGCGTGCATTCCGTGAATATCTTCGGGGGAGGTTTCGTGCCTTACGAGAATAACCTTTTCTCCTTTTTCAGCAAGCTCAACTGCATCATCGGCATTAAAGACCACTTTTCCGCTGACAGCTCCAGGAGCAGCGGGAAGCCCTTTTGCTATGAGCCTTCCTTCCTCGATTGCCCTCTTCCTGTCTTCCTCGTCAATCATGGGGTGGAGCAGCTGGTTTATAAGGGCGGGATCAACCCTCATTATGGCTTCTTCTTTCGATATAAGCCCTTCTTTCACCATATCAACAGCAATCTTTACGGCTGCCCTCGCCGTCCTCTTACCGGCACGGGTTTGGAGCATCCATAGCCTTCCGTTTTCTATCGTGAATTCTATGTCCTGCATGTCCCTGTAGTGTTTTTCCAGGATATCCCTGATTTTGAGAAGCTCCTGGTAAACCTCGGGGAATTCCTCTTCCAGAGACGTCTGATCACTGTCGGACTTTTGGGCCACGGTAAGAGGCTGGGGAGTCCTTATTCCGGCAACAACGTCCTCCCCTTGGGCGTTCTTAAGGTATTCCCCGTAAAATACGTTCTCCCCGGTAGAGGGGTTCCTGGTAAAAGCAACGCCCGTTCCCGAAGTATCCCCCATGTTCCCGAAAACCATGGCAACGATGTTAACGGCAGTTCCGTAATCTTCGGGTATCTTGTTAATCTCCCTGTACTTAATTGCCCTCGGGTTGTTCCAGGAGTCAAACACCGCCCTTATGGCCATCTTGAGCTGTTCGTAGGGATCCTGAGGAAACTCCTTCCCCGTCTCCCTTTTCACAAGCTCTTTATAGCGGGCAACTACGTCTTTTAAGTCTTCTGCCGTCAAGTCAACGTCCTGCTTTGCCCCCACTTCCTTCTTCTTCTCTTCCAGGATCTCCTCAAACTTTTCATGGGGAATTCCCATAACGACGTTTCCAAACATCTGAATGAAGCGCCTGTAAGAGTCCCAGGCAAACCTTTCATTCCCCGTTGACTCGGCAAGTCCCTTAACGGTCTCGTCGTTAAGTCCCAGGTTGAGAATCGTGTCCATCATTCCCGGCATCGATACGGGCGCCCCCGACCTGACCGAAACGAGGAGGGGATTTTTCCTATCCCCGAACTTCTTGCCCATCTCCTCTTCAATTTTCCTGAGACCTTCGAGAACCTGTTCCCACATCCCTTCGGGGAACTGCTTTCCCAGCTTGTAGTATTCCTTACAGACTTCCGTTGTTATTGTTATTCCGGGTGGAACAGGAAGACCCAAGTTAGTCATCTCGGCAAGGTTGGCACCCTTGCCTCCGAGGAGCATCTTCATGTCGGCCTTTCCTTCGGCCTTACCTCCGCCGAAGTAGTAAACCATTTTCTTCTGCATTGCGCCGCCCCCTTAAAAGACGAGTTTTGAAAAGTCGGCTATTTTCATAAGTTCTCGGGCAATTTCAAAGAGAAGGCTGAGCCTTCTGTTTCTGACGTTTTCGTCCTTATCCATAACCATGACGTTATCAAAGAACCTATCAACATAAGGCTTCAACTCCCTAATAAGGAGCAGTGCTCCTTCGTAGTCTCCTCTTTTAACAAGCCCCCGAAGCTGTTCTCTCACTTCAAGAAACTTCCGGTAAAGCTCTTCTTCGTACTTGCCTTCCGGCTCGAAAGGAACAGGTGAAAAGCCGGAAGGTATTATGTTAACGACACGCCTCATGGTAATGAGAACTTCTTCAAAGGCTTCCCTCTCCCTTAATCTGTCTATGGCCTTGACCTTCAGAAAAGCATCGTAGGGATTGTCGCTTACGGATAAGACCGCTTCTACGGTATCAGGCCTGAAGCCCTTTTCCTTCAGAAATACTTTCTCCCTATCAACGATGAACGACAGAACTTCCTCGGCAGTCTCACTGCTCAGGTCTATTCCCTGTTCTTTATAGAGGAAAACTGCTTCTTGTATCAACGGCAGAAGGTTCAGGTCTAACTTGTTCTCAATGAGGGTTTGAATAAGCCCGAGGGCGTTCCTTCTGAGGGAAAACGGATCTGCGGAACCGGTAGGTTTTATTCCAACGCCGAAGAACCCGGCCAAGTTGTCGAGCTTTTCGGCAACAGCAAGGGCAATACCGGTCTTTGTCTTTGCAACCTTGTCCCCAGAAAAGCGAGGAAGGTAATGCTCTTCTATAGCCTCGGCAACTTCAGGGTCTTCCCCGTCAAGCAGGGCGTAGTGCTTACCCATAGTACCCTGAAGCTCCGGAAACTCGTTCACCATCTCCGTCAAAAGGTCGGCCTTTGAAAGGTGCGCAGCCCTGGTAACCTTTTCCTTCCCGTCAAAGCCGAGCCCTTCCGAAACAGCAGGAGCAAGGCTTTCGAGCCTTCCCGTTTTATCAAGCATTGTTCCAAGCTTCTCATGAAAAACAATCCCTTTAAGGGCAGGAACCCTCTCTTCGAGCTTTCTCTTACGATCCTCATTAAAGAAAAAGAGGGCATCGGAGAGCCTAGCCCTCAATACTTTCTCATAGCCAGCTCGGACAACAGAATCGTCAACGGGCTTTATGTTTGAAATTCCGACAAAGTAGTTAAGGAGTTTCCCTTCGCTGTCTACCACCGAAAAGAATTTCTGGTGATCCTTCATAACTACAACGGGCACTTCCTCGGGAAGCGACAGAAATTCCTCTTCAAAGGAGCCGAGTATCGGATATGGAAACTCAACCAGATTCGTTACCTCGTCCAGCAAATCTTCGTCCTCAAGGAGCTTCCCCCCAACGCGCCCGGCAAGCGTTTCAGCCCCGTCAATAATCAGAGCCTTCCTTTTTTCGATATCGGCGACGACAAATCTCTCTTCAAGCTCCTCCAGAAAGCCGGCCGGGTTTTCAACTATGAAAGGTTCCGGGGCAAGAAACCTGTGACCGAAGGAAACGTTGGAACTCCTGATACCGTCTATCTCAAATCCAACGGTTTCACTTCCGTACACGGCCAAGATCCACCTTATCGGCCTTGCAAACCTTATTTTCCCCTCTCCCCACTTCATGCTCTTTCTAAAGGGAATAGATAGGATGAGCTGAGGGAGAAGCTCTTTCAGGACTTCAACTGCAGGCCTCCCCCTAACGAGCCTTTTAACAGCAACGTATTCTCCCTTCCTTCCGGGAGGATCGGTTACTCTTACAAGATCCTCAACCTTTACACCCTTCGAACGGGCAAAACCCTCGGCCGCTTTTGTCGGCCTACCTTCCCGGTCGAAGGCGGCCTTCACGGAAGGACCTACTATCAGTTCCTCCCTGTCCGGCTGAACTTCCGGTATATCATAGGCAAGGAGTATCAACCTCCTGGGAGTGCCGTGAACTTCCACGCCCCCAGGTGTTAAATAATTCTCCTCCAAAAGGGAGCAGAAGCGCTCTTTCAAAAAGGAAAGGGCAGGTTTAATGAATGAGGCTGGAAGCTCTTCCGTACCTATTTCAAGGAGAAACTCTTTGGCCTTCACTTCTTCCCTCTTCAATCTCTAAATACTTTCGTGCGCACATTGAAGCAAGCCTTCTCACCCTCCCTATAAAAGCCGCCCTTTCGGCAACGGATATGGCTCCTCTTGCATCAAGCAGGTTAAAGACGTGAGAGCACTTGAGACAGTAATCATAAGCAGGAAGGACAAGTCCTTCCTTTATCAGCCTTTCTGACTCCTTCTCAAAAGTGGCAAAGAGATTAAAGAGCATCTCCGTATCGGCTTTCTCGAAGTTGTAAACCGACCACTGGTACTCATTCTCCCTATAAAGATCCCCGTACTTGACGCCCTCTGTCCACACTATATCGTAAACGCTGTCCACTCCCTGAATGTACATGGCTATTCTTTCCAGGCCGTAGGTAATTTCTACGGAAACCGGATCGAGGGTTATCCCTCCCGCCTGCTGGAAGTAGGTGAACTGGGTAATTTCCATACCGTCAAGCCACACCTCCCATCCGAGGCCCCAAGCCCCCAAGGTAGGCGACTCCCAGTCGTCTTCTACAAACCTTATGTCATGTTCCCTCGGGTTTATTCCAAGAGCCTCAAGGCTTCCGAGATAAAGTTCCTGAGAGTCTGTAGGGGAAGGTTTAAGGATTACTTGAAATTGGAAGTAGTGCTGAAGCCTGTTGGGGTTTTCCCCGTAGCGGCCGTCTGCCGGCCTTCGGCAGGGCTGAACGTATGCAACTCTCCAAGGTTCTTTGCCTAAAACTTTTAAAAAGGTAAAGGGGTGCATAGTTCCTGCACCCTGTTCAACATCGTAGCTGCTGGCGATTATACAGCCCTTTGAGGCCCAATAATTCTGGAGGGCAAATATTAACTCCTGAAAGGTCAAAGCTCCTCCGCTGTATAAGTACTCTTCGTCGCCGTAATTTTATTTTGAGTTAAAGGTTCAGTCAAACCGAAGTGCAAGGGATTTCAGCACGAGGAAGAACCTCTACGAAACAAAAACACTTGGAAATTTGGAGGCTATATATAGTATTCTATTTTAACCAAAATACTTAGGAGACAGAAAAGTGAAATCGGCAGTCGTCATATTCTCCGGCGGCCTTGACTCCACAACAGCCCTTTACTGGGCAAGAAAAGAGTTTGAAAAGGTCTACGCAATTACATTTGCGTACGGACAGCGCCACTCGATTGAAGTCGAAATGGCAAAGATTACGGCAAAGAATGCCGGAGTCGATGAACACATGATATTTGAAGTCGACCTGTCGAAAATCGGAGCTTCCGCACTTACAGATCTAAAAATGGAAGTTCCAAGGACAAAATCGGTCGAAGAGGTGCTAAGCAGGGGAATCCCCTCAACCTACGTTCCCTTCAGGAACGGAATTTTCATATCAATAGCCGCAGCCTACGCAGAAGCAAAGGGTACGACCGAGCTTGTCGGGGGCTGGAACGTCGTGGATTACAGCGGCTATCCCGACTGCAGGTCAGAATTCCTATCAGCAATGGAAGAAGCCCTCAACAGGGGCACCAAGATAGGAGCCGAAGGGAAAAAGTGGAAAATCCACGCTCCCCTCATCAACCTTACGAAAGGAGAAATAATCAAGCTGGGACTATCACTGGGCGCCGACTACTCCTACTCCGTTTCCTGCTACAGAGGAAGCGAAGTTCCCTGTATGGAGTGCGACAGTTGCCTTCTCAGGGCAAAGGGCTGGGCAGAAGCCGGGGCAGAGGATCACCTAATAGAACGGCTCAAGAAGGAAGGGAAGATCACGGAGTGAAAATGGAAAGGAAATTTAAGCTTACACAAACGGTAAGAGCTTCCGGCTGAGGAGCAAAGTTAAGCCCGGTCGGGCTTGAAAAGGCTCTAAAGGGGATAGCGTTTTTCAAGGACGAGAACCTCCTTGTAGGAATTGAAACTTCCGAGGATGCCGGAGTTTACAAGATTTCAGAGGAGCTGGCTCTCGTCCAAACCGCAGACTTTATAACCCCCGTCGTCGATGACCCATTTGACTACGGTCAAATTGCTGTTGCCAACGCACTTTCCGATATTTACGCAATGGGAGCTAAACCCATAACGGCCATAAACCTCGTCATGTTTGACACGTGCAAAGTTCCTTTTGACTACCTGAAAAGGATTATTGAAGGCGGTGCAGAGAAGCTAAAGGAAGCAACCGTAACGCTCGTGGGAGGCCACACGGTTGAAGACCTTGAGACAAAGTACGGCCTTGCAGTTACAGGAGTAACTCATCCCGAAAGGATTATCAGGAACTCCACGGCAAAGCCGGGAGATGTTCTCGTTTACACAAAACCTCTAGGCATAGGCGTCCTGACAACTGCAATAAAGGCAGACATGGCCACTCCGGAACAGGTAGAAGAAGTAACGGAAGTAATGAAAGAGCTAAACAAAAATGCGTCTGAAGCGATGATCTCCGTCGGAGTAAATGCCTGCACGGACGTTACAGGATTCGGCTTCCTCGGACACTTATACGAAATGGTCAGGTTCAGCGGTGTAGGAGCCGAGATTTATTCGGATAAATTTCTCTTCATCTCCGGAGCAGAGGAGTTTGCCTCAATGGGACTGCTTCCGGCAGCCACGTATGAGAACATTGACTACGTCGGAAAAGCCGTCTCCTTTGAAGGAGTAAACGAGGACAGGAAGATGCTTCTATTTGACCCCCAAACATCCGGAGGACTCCTCATGTCGGTGCCGGAAAGCAGGCTGGACAGCCTTTTAAGCGAGCTTAAAAACAGGAACTGCAGGCAGTTTTCCGTAGTTGGTAGAGTTACAGAAGAATCGGGAATAAAAGTGTTCTGAGGTAAGAATTGAAGAAAAAGGTAGCGGTCATAAGCCTCGGATGCCCCAAAAACTGGGTAGATACGGAATACATGGTAGGGTTCTTGAAAGCAGCGGGAGACGTTGAGCTGGTGAGGAACTTGAACGAAGCTGACGTGATAATCGTAAACACCTGCGGTTTCATCAGACCAGCAAAAGAGGAATCGATTGATGAAATCCTAAACGCTATAGAAGCGAAGGCCTCCGGCCACAGGAAAGTTATAGTTGCGGGTTGCCTGTATCAGAGGTATAAGGCGGAACTGAAGAAGGAACTTCCGGAAGTCGATGCCTTCATCGGAGTAGATGAAATTGAGGCAGTCGTAGAGAAGGCCATAAACAGGAAATTTGCCGCAACGAAGCCCTATCTTTTGAGGGAAATACTGACTCCGCCGCACCTTGCCTACCTTAAAATCAGTGAGGGATGCTCAAACGGCTGTGCATACTGCGCCATACCGATAATCAGGGGACCTCTTAAGAGCCGTCCGTTGGAAGAGGTTGTTGAAGAAGCGAAGCTCCTTGCTGAAAAGGGAGTTAAAGAACTCTACGTTATTGCCCAGGATACGACGGCCTACCTTTACGACAAAGGAGAAAGGGAAGGACTTTTCAAGCTCCTTTTAGAACTGGAAAAAATTAAGGACATAGAATGGATAAGGCTTATGTACACATATCCCTCTCACATAACGGATAACCTTATCGACCTCGTTGCCTCCTCCGAAAAGATCCTGAATTATTTTGACGTTCCCCTTCAGCATATAAACGACAAAGTTCTTGCCTCGATGGGCAGGAAGTATTCGGGGAAGTTCGCAAGAGAACTTATTGAAAAGCTGAGAAAGAGAATCCCGAACGTCACCATAAGAACAACGTTCATAGTAGGATTCCCAACCGAAGGTGAGGCAGAGTTTGAAGAGCTTCACTCCTTCATCAAAGAATATCAGCTTGACTGGGCTGGATTTTTTAAGTACTCGAGGGAAGAAGGAACTGCCGCATATCCACTGGGAGATCTTCCGGAAGAGCTTAAGGAATCAAGGCTTAACTTGCTCGAACAGACCCAGTATTCGATTTACGAGAAGAAACACAGAGAGCTTATCGGAAAGGAGCTGAAACTCATAGTCGACTCAACAAGCGAGGAGATGCCGGGATTTGCGGAAGCCAGGAGCTACCGCAACGCCTACGAAATAGACGGCATAGTTTTTCTAAAGGGGAACTTTCGCCCCGGTCAAATCGTAAAGGCAAAGGTAACGGGTTTGGCAAGCAACGTTGACCTCATTGCAGAGGAAATAAAAGCCGAAATTCCGGTAGGGGAAAGTTAAATGGAAGGGAAGTTCAAAGTTAACAAAACCTACGAAGAGATAAACGAGAAGATAAGGAAAGGGGAAGCCGTTGTTGTAACGGCCGAGGAAATGATAGAAATAGTTGAAGAGCTTGGGGTCGTGAAAGCCGCGGAAAAGGTCGATGTGGTGACCACTGGAACTTTCGGAGCCATGTGTTCTTCCGGAGCTTTCCTCAACGTCGGACACACCAAGCCGAGAATGAAAATGGAAGAGATATACCTCAACGGAGTCCCGGCCTACGGCGGAATTGCCGCAGTTGACCTCTACATAGGAGCAACCGCCCTGCCGGAGAACGACCCGAGAAATGAAGTCTACCCGGGAAAGTTTGAGTACGGAGGCGCCCACGTAATAGAGGAGCTGATAGCCGGAGAAGACATAGAGCTTGAGGCTTACGGTTACGGAACGGACTGTTACCCGAGGAGGGAGGTGAAGAAGCTCATAAACATAAAGACGATAAACGATGCTATCCTCTGCTCTCCAAGGAACGCCTACCAGAACTACAACGTGGCCGTTAACAAGTCATCAAGAACGATATACACCTACATGGGAACGCTTAAACCTAACTTCGGAAACGCTACGTACTCGGGAGCTGGACAGCTTTCCCCCCTAATGAACGACCCGTACTTTGAAACAATAGGTATAGGCACGAGGATATTCTTAGGAGGAGGCATAGGATACGTTGCATTTCACGGAACTCAACACTCCCCCTTCGGGATAAGGAGAACAAAGAAGGGACAGCCGGTAGAGGGTTCCGGAACGCTGATGGTAGTCGGGGACATGAAACAGATGTCCACGGATTTCATAAAGGCGGCATCTATCCTGGGTTACGGCGTCTCCATGTTTGTAGGTATAGGAATTCCAATACCCATACTCAACGAGAGGATAGCCTTTTACACCTCCGTAAGGGACGACGAGATACTCGCACCCGTTATCGACTACTCCGTCGATTATCCTTCCGGAAACGCTAAACCGATAACATTCGTAAGCTACGGGGATCTCAGGAAAGGATTTATAGAAATAGAAGGAAAGAAAGTCCCGACCTCCCCAGTTTCTTCATACTACAAGGCAAGAGAAATAGCAGAAATCCTCAAGTCCTGGATAAAGGAAGGGAAATTCGAAATTTCAAAGCCTGCGGAAACGCTACCGGCTCCTAAACCGAATGTTAAGATTGAGTACGACGAAAGGAAACTCTGATAGGGGATAGGAATGGCTGCTTATGTGATCTCCAAAGAGCTTGATCCGGCAAAGGACACGGTTCTTTTCGAAGGGAAAGATCACAAGGTCATCTACCTAGGAAGCAGAAGGGGAAGTGAAGCAAAGGGAGTAGACGTTCTCTCCTACCTCGTAATAGACAGGGGAGAAGGAATAATCATAGATCCGGGAGGATATGCCCTCTTCCCGCTAATAGTTTTCAACGTTTCAAAGTACATCTCCCTGGAAAAGATAAAGTACCTCTACTTCTGCCATCAGGATCCCGATGTGTGCGGTTCCCTTCCGATGTGGAAAGACGTCTGTCCCAAGGCAAAAATCGTTATAGGAGAACTCTGGTCGAGGTTCCTCCCTCACTTCGGAGTAACTGAGGTTGAAGAGAGCCTCGAAGCACTTCCCAAGGAAGGCAAAAGGATACCCCTCGGAAGGAGTCACCTTGAGGCCATACCGGCCCACTACATGCACTCCCCGAACCACTTTACCCTGTACGATCCAGTCTCGAAATTCCTCTTTACCGGAGATATCGGGATAGCCCTGGGGAACTTCAAGTACTTAGTCGTTAACGATTGGCTGGAACATCTTGAATATCTCTATACTCCCCACAGGATACTGATGGCAAGTAACAAAGTGACGAAACAGTGGGCTGAAAGGGTAAAAAAGCTGGAAATTAAGGCAATACTTCCTCAGCACGGAGCAATAATACCCGAGGAGTTTGTCCCCTACTTCATTAAATTCATGGAGAACTTAAAATGCGGGGTGGATCTGATATAAAGTGGAAACTCGTTGAGTCCCTTTCCGATGCCCTTTCCAACGTGGAGAGGTGTTACCTTTCGCAGGAAAGCCTTTCGGAAGTTATTGCCTCACTCGTAAAGGAAGTGGAAGAAGTCTTAAGGTCGAGTAGCGAAGTCGTAAACAGGGACGTTGAATCTCTCAAGGAAATATCCGTAAAACTCAAAAACTTTGTCGAATCTATATCTCCCGTAATTGAGGAGCTTGGAGAAATACTTGAAAATCTCGGCTCTTTCTACAAAAACTTCGAGCTTATAAAGAGATACCTCGCCGACATAGAGGAAATAGCATCTCACATTGAGCTAATCGCAATAAACGCCTCCATAGAAGCGGCAAGAGCTGGAGAAGCAGGAAGGAATTTCGCTGTGGTTGCGAACGAAATAAGGACAATGGCAAAAAATACATTTAAATCGATACATAAAATTCAAGAACTAGAGAAAGTAATAGGAAAAGAGCTTAAAAGACTTAAGGAAAATACGGAAACCGTAAGCCAGATAAGGGAAAGGACGAGGGAAATGATCACAGAAATAAATAAAGTCGTCGAAATAATAGAAGAACTTGACAGGGTCTACGGTTCTCAGGAAAGAACGATAAGAAACGTCGAAGGACTTGTAGGTATATCAAAAAGCATAGATAAAATCCTTGAAATCCTCAAAGAGGTAAAGGAGAATATCGTTAAAACATTCAGCTTACAAATGAGGAGGTAGAGTATGCTTCTTTCCTTCGGAGAGGTACAGCAGGAACACGAGATTGTCAATATTGCTTACGCCTTTGCTCAGCAAAAGCAGAAAAGCTGGTTCAACGGTGAACTCCCCATTGACCCGGTAATGAGGGTGGTTTCCATGCTCGAACAGCAGGCTCAGCAACTCCAGGCAGACGGAGTAAAGAACATAACTATCAAAATACTGGAAGGAACCGACAGTGACGGCGACAAGGTGATTAACGTATGGGGTATGGGAACGATTATTAAGCTCAAGTAGGAGGATAGAATGAAGATAGGCATCATAGGCGGAAGCGGACTCTACGACATAGAAGGCCTTTCGGAGGTTGAAGAAATCCGGCTTGAAACCCCTTTTGGAAAACCTTCCGATGCCTATATTCACGGGAAACTCGCAGGAAAGGACGTGTACTTCCTTCCCCGCCATGGGAGAGGCCACGTTTACCTTCCATCTGAAGTCCCTTACAGGGCAAACATCTACGGCTTCAAGATGTTGGAAGTCGACTGCATAATCTCCGTAAGTGCCGTCGGCTCGATGAAGGAGGAAATAAAGCCGGGGGATTTCGTCATAGTCACTCAGTATTTTGACAGGACAAAGAACAGGCCATCAACCTTCTTCGGTAACGGAATTGTTGCCCATATACCGTTTGATACTCCCACCTGCCCGCTCCTTAACAGGATAATAGCGGAGGCATGCGAGGCCGAAGGAATCCCCTACCACCCCGAAGGAACTTACATCTGCATTGAAGGACCCCAGTTCTCGACAAAAGCAGAATCGAAGATTTACAGAAGCTGGGGCGTTGACGTCATAGGAATGACGAACATTCCCGAAGCAAAGCTGGCAAGGGAAGCAGAAATCCCCTATTCAGCAGTCGCACTTGCCACAGACTACGATGTCTGGAAAGAAGGGGAAGAGGTAAACGTAGAGAAAGTTCTGGCAACAATGGCCAGGAACATAGAAAACGCAAAAAAGATGCTCAAGAGAGTAATCGAAACGATAAAGCCGGAAGACCTCGAGAACTCACCGGCAAAAACGGCTCTCCTCGGAGCTATTCAAACAAAGCCGGAATACATAACGGAAGAAGTTAAGAAAAGGTTATCCCTCCTCCTTGAAGGAAGGATTTAATGGAAGAACTTTTCAGTTTGGCAGAAAAAGTCCTCGAGGGAGAAGAATCCCTCGGGGAACTCCTCTTTTCTCATAGAGAAATACTCCATTGATGAAATCAAGTAAAGTCAAATCTCCCAAAAGCCATATCTACAGGGACGCCATTAATACACTTAAGTATTCAAGCAGTTCCCGTTCTTGAACAGCTTTTCTATGCTTCCCCAGATAACTTTCACAGCAGGAGAAGGCGTTATGTCCCTCCTTCTAACGGCATAAAAACACCTCTCTATTTTCAAACCCTTAACAGCCACAACCTTTAAAAGCCCATACTCCAGTTCCGACCGGACAGAATACTTCGAGACAAGCCCGAATCCAGCCCCGCTCTTAACCGCCTCTTTTATCGCAGTATTACTTCCCAAGAAAGCCACGATGTTTAGCTTCCCGGGATTCAGACCGCTGTTTTTCAAAGCTCTCTCCACGGCATTTCTGGTGCCGGACTCAGGCTCCCTCATTATCAAAGGAAGCTGGGAAAGCTCATTGAGAAAAACTTCACTCTTCTTAAAGTAAGGAGGGGCTATAAGGACAATCTCATCACTCAAAACCTTTTTTGACTCAATTCTATTATCATCTACCTCCGTCCCGACAAACCCAAGGTCGTAAATGGAGGCCTTTTCCAGAAGAACAGTCAGAACCTTCTGAGAATCTAAAATATCAACGATAACCCTTGCGCCAGAAAAAATATTCCTCAGCCTGTTTAAGTTATGAGGGAGGAGGTAATCCCCGGGAATATTACTCGCCGCTATCCGAACCTCTTTAAAAACGGCAGTTTTATCCAGCGAAAGCAGTTCCGAGATAGCTTCTTCCCTCTTCCTCAGTATCTCTACGGCGTGCCTGTAAAGTAGCTTTGCTTCTGCCGTGGGAACCACCCTCCTCCCAACCCTGTCAAAAAGCTTCTTTCCGATAAAGTCCTCAAGGTGCTGAACGTGAGCACTGACAGTCGGTTGAGATAGACCGAGCTGCTCGGCAGCTTTAGAAAAGCTCAAGTTCTCAAAGACCTTTACAAAAACCTCAAGCTGCCTGATATCCATTACTCAAGGCCAACAATTTTCAGGACAACATCAACAGTCACAAAGAAAAGCACCCCAGACATTATTATTGAAATTACAGTGCCGAACCCCCAGACTATAGGAGGAAGCTTCATTGACTTTACGTATCTGACGTAGAGGGAAAATGTCAGGATAGAGAACAGGGCGGCAAGTCCAAACTTAAGTCCCATGTAGTGTTCAAGGTCAAGAACCTGAGAAAATATTCCTAAAGGAAGGAGGGAAAACATCGTCATCATAAAAAAGCCTACAACGGTAGTTCCGATACCGAGTCCTTTAGCTATGCCGTCGTTGAAGCTCCTTGCCACACTCCACCCCCTTACAATGGTTGATTTAGGATTTTAGCATAGACTACAAAGGGAGGAAGAATTCCGCCCTATCTCCTTTTTAACTTAATTCCGATCAACCCGAAAATGGCAAGGAATCAAAATCTCAAGCTACTGTCCACTTGTCTTTGACAAATCTTTCTTATTCTTTCCTTTAACCCGTCTACGTCAACCGAGTAAACAGTTCCGCTATAACCGGAAAGTAGCTGTAAGGCGTTCTCCAGGAGAAGGAAGTACCCCCTTCTGTTGTAGTTATCTAAGTGATAGTAAGCAACACCTATCTGAATTAAAGCCTGGAGGAAATCCCTATCTTTCCCGAACTCCCCCATCCAGATTTCCTCAAGTAGTTCGTGAACTTCAAAGTAGAGTCCGGCGTCAAACAGCTTCCTTGCCATTTCAACGTTCTTCTCAATATCCTCTCCCACCGGTTCGAAATCTCCTAACTGAGACAGGAATTTGCTTACCTTATCGGCCTTTTCCCTTAAGTATTCTTCTGTTATCGGATCAACTTTACCCGAGTCAAGTTCTAACATCCCCTCCCTTAAGCAGAATACGTCAACTTCCTCGGGTAACTTTTCCAGTAAATTGTTTGCCTTTACCCTCTCCCCCCGAATTACCTTGATTGCAGCTTCAAGTAAATTCCTGCTGCTTTCTTCCCCTTTCCTTAAGTAATCACACAGGATATGGGCAAACCAGTTTCTTATTTCAAAGAACTCCATTTAAATCCTCAAAGGACGGGAGGTCCCGCCCAAAAATTAACTACCGACAACTTCATCGGGATGGGCAATCCTTCCCATAACGGCCGACGCTGCCGCCACCGCAGGAGAAGCAAGGTAAACTTCGCTCTCCGGATGTCCCATCCTTCCGACGAAGTTCCTGTTCGTAGTGGCAACAGCCCTTTCTCCCTTTGCAAGGATTCCCATGTGCCCGCCCAGACACGGCCCGCAGGTCGGGGTTGAAACAACGCACTCCGCTTCAAGGAAAATATCAATCAGGCCTTCCTTAAGTGCCTGTCTGTAAATCTCTTGAGTTGCCGGTATGACAATACACCTTACGTTCGGATTAACCTTTTTGCCCTTAAGAATCTGGGCAGCAATCCTCAGGTCACTTATCCTTCCGTTTGTACAGGAACCTATTACAACCTGATCAATCGTTACGTGAGTTGCTTCCGTAACCGGCCTGGTGTTTGACGGAAGATAAGGGAAAGCTACCTGAGGTTCGATTTTCGAAACATCTATCTCATAAACCTCGGAGTACTCCGCATCGGGATCGGACTTGTAGAGTTTGTAAGGCCTCTTAGCCCTTTTCTTTACATACTCCAGAGTCTTCTCATCAGGTTCAATTATCCCGTTCTTCGCCCCGGCTTCGATCGCCATGTTGCAGATAGTGAAGCGGTCGTCCATCGGCAGTTCCCTTATTGCCTCACCGGTATGCTCCATCGTCTTATAGAGAGCACCGTCAACTCCTATCATTCCGATGACGTAAAGTATTATGTCCTTACCGCTTACCCACTTCTGACGCTTACCGTAGTAGATAAACTTCATCTGCTCGGGAACTTTAAACCACACCTCTCCGGTAAGCCAGGCATAAGCCATGTCGGTCGAACCGACTCCTGTTGAAAAAGCTCCCAGCGCCCCGTAAGTACAGGTATGGGAGTCAGCCCCGATCACGACGTCTCCGGGAACAACTACACCCTGCTCGGGGAGGAGGGCATGTTCAATTCCCACCCTTCCCTCCGGCCAGAAGAGCTTGATATCGTATTCCCTTGCAAACTCTCTCATCATCTTCACTTGCTCTGCAGCCTTTATGTCTTTTGCAGGAACAAAATGATCGGGAACAAGGGCTATCCTTTCATTATCCCAAACCTTTTTAGCTCCCAAAGCTCTAACCTGCTTAATTGCAATCGGCGCAGTAACGTCGTTTGCAAGGGCAATATCTACTTTACACATTATCAGTTCGCCCGGATGAACTTCTTCCTTCCCGGCATGCTCGGCTAAAATTTTCTGGGTTATTGTCATTCCCATTACCCTACTCCTTATAGGAGAATTTTGACAGCTTCAAATTATATCAGGAGAAACAAATTGAAAGCCCTTTTCGGAGGAAGCTTTAACCCGGTCCACATCGGCCATTTGATAGTGGCCAGGGATGTTCTGGAAACCTTCGGCCTTGAGGAAATCATCTTTGTCCCGGCAAACATACAACCCCTGAAGGGAAAACTTATGATCCCGGCAAAAGTAAGACTAAAAATCCTCAGGGAAGCCGTTAAATTAGAAGATAGGTTTTCAGTCTGGACTTACGAAATCGAAAGAGAAGTAAAATCCTACACGGTGGAGACATTAAGGGAGTTTCACAGAAAATACCGGGAGAAGCCCGCTTTTATAATGGGAAGCGACTCCTTTAACTCCCTTCCCCTTTGGAAAGAACCAAAGGAAATCCTGAAACTTTCCACGCTTATTGTTGTAGTAAGACCGGGATGTCCCGTAGACATAGGAGACGTAGAACGTAAATTGGGGACAAAATTAAAAGTTTTCGAAGCAAGATTCGGCAGTAAAGCAACAGTAAAACCGGAGTTCCAGGTAATCATTTTCAGGGGAAGATCCATAGATATTAGTGCAACCGAAATCAGGAAAAGGTTAAAATCGGGCTTGCCGATCTCCTACTTTCTGCCCGAGTCTTCGGAAAACGTTTTGAGGAGGTGGTGGAAAAATGCCTTACAGGAAAATGTTTAACAAAATGACGCTCCGGGACATACCGGTCGAAGAACTTAAGGGGAAAAAGGTTTTTGTAAGAGTAGACTTCAACGTACCCATCGAGAACGGCGTAATAATGAACGACAAAAGGATAAGGGCTGCAGTTCCGACAATCAATTACTTAATTGACCACGGAGCAAAGGTCATCCTGTGTTCACACCTTGACAGACCTAAAGGCTGGGATCCGTCCCTGTCACTCAAACCCGTTGCCGATAGGCTCCACACTTTATTAGAAAGAGAAGTCAGGTTCATTCCAGACTGTGTAGGAGAAGTAGTGGAAAAAGCTGTCGAGGAAATGAACCCAGGAGATGTTGCCCTTCTCGAAAACGTAAGGTTTTACCCCGAAGAGACCAAAAACGATCCCGAATTTGCAAAAAAGCTTGCCCGCCTTGCCGATATCTACGTTAACGACGCCTTCGGAACTGCCCACAGAAAACACGCTTCAACTTACGGAATAACCGAGTTCGTCTCCATAGCAGTGGCAGGATTCCTCCTCGAAAAGGAGATAAAGTACCTTCAAATGGCCCTTGAAAACCCCGAAAGGCCGATGGCTCTAATAATCGGAGGCTCCAAGGTTTCCGGAAAGCTTGAGGTAATAAAGAACCTGCTTAAGATAGTTGACAAAATGCTGGTCGGTGGCGGAATGGCTTACACTTTCCTGAAGGCTTCCGGCTATGAGGTAGGTAAATCTCTGGTAGAAGAAGAACTCATAGATACGGCAAGGGAAATAATGGAAGAGGCCGACAAGAAAGGGGTAAAGTTCTACATCCCCGTTGACAGCAATAACGCAGACCAATTCTCCCCTACTGCCCACTCGAAGCTCACAACCTACAAAGAGATACCAGAAAATATGATGGGACTTGACATAGGACCTGCAACCGTTGAGCTCTTCAAGGAAGCACTTTCCGACGCAAAAACGATTCTCTGGAACGGTCCCATGGGAGTATTTGAGTTTGAAAAGTTCCGCTACGGAACAATGGCCATCGGAAAAATCGTTGCTGAACACAAGGAAGCCCTCAGGATAGTAGGAGGAGGAGACAGCGTAGCCGCAATAGAAATGCTCGGACTCGAACACGAGGTAGACCACGTCTCAACGGGAGGAGGAGCATTTCTCCAGTTCCTGGCGGGTAAAGAACTTCCGGGAGTAATAGCTCTTTCCGATAAACCTCAGTAGATAATGACGTTAACTCCGCGGTAGAGGAGGTAAGGTACCTCCTCTACCCTATCAACCGAATCAACCAGAAACCAATCCCTATCCTTCGCGGATACCAGTACCCCTTCTATCTCGAACTTTGAACGCCTCCCCTTACTTCCGGGAGGTTCGTAAAGGATGAGCTTCACCCTCTTCGAAGCCAAGGGAATCGCAGAAAGCGTTTCTTCAAGATCGACCAGAAAGTTCCCCGACAAAGGCTTTACTTTGTAACCCCTAAGCTCAAGGGCTACCTTCTCATCCGGATTAACGTAATCGTAGATAAGGTAAACCTTACTTTTCGGAAACTCGATACCTAAGTCGGTCAGCCTTCCCTTCTCCCCCGTTAAAACTTCAACAACACCTGCCAGCTTTTCAAGCCCCTTACCGGAAACCACCTTTAAAATGCCCCTGCCCTCTTCCGTATCAGGACTTCGCCTGTCCGGCTGAAAGAGCAAAACCTCATAGGATTTAAGAATGTTTTCAAGCTCCTTAGGAGTATCCCCGACAACGTTTACTACAACTCTCCTTCCCGAATCGGGATCGTAACCCATAAAGTCATAATGGTACGTCAGGACATCTTTAAGTCCCAGAACCAACGTACCGTTCTCCTCAACAGCGGGAAAATTCACCGAAAGGTAATTCCTGATTAACCTGTTTAAATCCTCACTCCCAACAACAGAAAAGCCAATCTCTTTAAGCTTCTCCTTTAGATCCTTCGAAAGGTTTCCCGAAAGGTCAACAATAAATTCCTTACCCCCGATAGATACCTTAGGATATTTAGAAAAAGGAAGAGAGCGATCCCCGATAAAGAGTGCTCCTTTGCGCGTTACCGCTCCAAATTTATCAAGAACTTCCAGCTCGGGAAACCGCTTTACTTTTACTTTAGTTTTTCTTGACCAACCCAATCCCACAGGAATCTTTAACGTTCTTCCAGCATATATGACATTAGGGTTCTTTATATCGTTAATCCTGGCAACATCGTTTAAAAACTGCGGCGGAATTCCGAACTTTGACAGAATTTTTAAAAGCGTATCCCCTTTCTTTATGCGGTAGAGAACAAAGGGAACTCCCTTAGCACTTTTCCTTCCTACTTTCTTTACAACATCGATCTGGTAAAAAGCCCCCTCTACCGGAAGCGTCAGCAGCAGGAAAATCAGTAAAGCTCTCTTAACCATCTCTCCAGATCCCTCAGTGCCCTTTCGGCCAGGTATTTTCTTCTGTTAAGTTTACCTTTTATCCTCTTCTCCGGAGGAGGAAGCAGTCCGAAGTTTGCGTTCATCGGCTGGAAACGTTCGGGATCGGCCGTAGTTATGTACTTGAGGAGTGCTCCGATCATCGTTGTTTCTGGAGGATAAACGGCATTCCTCCCATCAGAAAGCCTCGAAGCGTTAATTCCGGCAATTATCCCGGTAGCAGCCGACTCCGGATACCCCTCAACCCCCGTTATCTGGCCGGCAAAGAGAACCCTCGGATCCTTCTTAAGCTGAAGCGTTCTCATTAAAAGTTTCGGCGAATTTATAAACGTGTTTCTATGAATGCTTCCATACCGGGCAAACTCTGCCCTCTCAAGTCCGGGAATGAGCCTAAAGACCCTCTTCTGCTCCGGATACTTAAGCTTTGTCTGAAAACCGACCAAGTTCAGAAGAGTCCCCTCCCTGTTTTCCTTTCTCAGCTGAACAACGGCAAAGGGCCTTTTGCCGGTTCTCGGATCCACAAGTCCCACCGGTTTAAGCGGACCAAAGAGGAGCGTCTGCTCTCCCCTCTCGGCCATCTCCTCAATTGGCATGCACCCCTCAAAGTAACAGGCTTTCTCAAAGTCCTTAAAGGGAACTTTCTCAGCCTCAATAAGAGCATTGTAAAAACGCCTGTACTCCTCTTCCGTCATCGGGCAGTTTAGGTAGTCATCTCCCCCCTTTCCGTAGCGAGAACCCCAAAAACACTTTGAGTAGTCTATTGAGTCGGCATAGACAATCGGGGATATTGCGTCGTAGAAGGAGAGTTCCTCTTCTCCCAAGTATCTCCTCAGGTACTCAGAAAAGGCATCAGAAGTCAAAGGTCCCGTAGCAACAATTACAATCCCTTCAGGCGGAATTTCGGTAACCTCCTTCCTGACTACTTCTATGTTGGGATCCCTCTCAATCTTTTCGGTTATGTACTCCGCAAACTTTTCCCTATCAACGGCTAAAGCTCCTCCGGCAGGTACAGCCGTCCTTTTCGCCGCTTCAATAACGAGGGATCCGAGAAGTTCCATTTCCTTCTTCAAAAGCCCTCTCGGAGTGGTTATATCAATTCCCCCCAGCGTGTTCGAACAAACAAGTTCGGCAAGCTTATCGCTCTTGTGAGCAGGAGTAGTCTTCTCCGGACGCATTTCATACAGGATAACCTTTTTCCCTTCCTTCGATAACTTGTGGGCTGCTTCCACACCTGCAAGCCCACCGCCTATTACGGTAACGGCTTTTTCCAAAGTTTACTCCTCCGGACAAAAGTACAGGAAATTAAAGCCTAAAAAGAATTCTGTAAAAGCCCATTCCGGAAAATGTTGCAAGGATGCACAGAACAACGTTCAGAAGAATGTTTAGAACTGCTCTAAACAGTGCTCCTTCCTGAATCATAACGGCGGTCTCAAAACTGAAAGTAGAAAATGTAGTCAAAGCTCCCAGAGTTCCGGTAACAAGAAAAGCCTTTAACTGAGGAGCCAAGAGGTTCTCAAAAAGGAAAACGAGAAAACCTATAACAAAGCTTCCGAGAACGTTAACCGTCAGTGTTCCCACAGGAAAAGAACCGGGAAAGTGTTTCTGAACAACTCCCGATATAAGAAACCTCAGCACTGCACCGATAAAGCCGCCAAGTCCCACAAAGAGAAGAGTCACACCTTTACTCCTACCTTCTCTATAAGCTCACCGGTAATCGTTTCCAGAACTTTCTTCCTCGTGTCGTCAAAATCTATGTTATCTATAACAGGAATGCCCTTTTCCTTCGCCTTCTGATAAAGGAAATCCTGGATTATTCTTATTGATTTAAAGTGTTTCAAATACTTCTTGCTGGTTCTCTGGGAACTCTTTTCCCTGGAGCGAAACCTGCTTTTGTGAATCTCCTCATCAAGAGTCGTAAGCAGAACATGAACAACGTAGGCCCTTCCTTCAAACTTCTCCCCGATACCCGGAATAAGGTGAATCCCTTCAACGACAAGACTCACGTTTTCCTTTATAGCCCTATTTATTACAGCCTCAATTCCCGTGAGAACTTTCTCGGTTTGATCCACAAAGCCGTAAATTATCCTGTCCCTTTTATCTATCCTCTCAAACGGGTATATAAACTTCCCCGCCTCATAGCTCGAAACGTGAATCGACGGAACGAGGGACTTTGAAACCATTTTCCTCATAACTTCTCTAACCGAATCGGTAGAGGCCATCCTGTTAATTTCCAAAATTCCCGTAAGTTCGGCAGCAAGCCGGGACTTCCCAACACCCGTAGCTCCGCCTATCAGGATTATGACAGGTTTATTTAACTTCTTTACCTGACGCCAAAGGAGATACCTTTTAGCATAATCTTTACCGAGCTTTTCCTTTAAAAGCTTTGCAGTTATCTCCCTTAACTCAGCCCTTCTAACCCTAAATTTCCCCGATTTAACCAGAAAATCGTGAACTTCCCTTGCTATCTCAAAGGCCTCACTAATATCAACTCCCGCAGAACGAATCGAGCCGGCAAGAATACCCCTGGAGAACGGAACAACTGCCTTTCCGCACTCCTCACAAACTAGAACCTCTTTTTCCCTAACAAGCCTTCTGTAACGGCCTGCTATTTTCCTGCCAAATAGGCTCTTCAGCGTGTCGTAGACAAGATCTACAAGCTCCTCTGAAGTTACCGTTCCCCTGAACTTCCTCGATACCTCGTCAGCAACCCTATAGGCATCATCAACAGAAAGGCCTGCCCGCGTGAGCGAGCGAACCAGAACACCCTTGGAAAAGGGGAACTTCTCGCCAGAACCGTCAATTACGAACCTTTTTGCCATTTTTCAAGTACTTCCTAACGAGCTTTAAGTGCTGATTATAGCTCTTAGAAAAGGCATGACGACCATTTCCCATAGAAACAAAGTATAGGTAATCTACCTCTGCAGGGTACATAGCAGCCTTTATGGAAGAAAGGGAGGGATTACAAATCGGAGTGGGGGGAAGGCCTGAAACATAATAAGTATTGAAAGGCGATGGAAACAACGTATCACCTTTATGGAGTTTTTCCTTGTTAATCCCTTTTAATTTATAAGCGTAAAACACAGTAGGATCGCACTGAAGTTTCATACCCTTAATGAGCCTGTTGTAGATAACAGCAGCTATAACGGGCTTTTCCTCTTGAGAAGGGGTTTCTTTCTCAACAATCGAAGCAACCTTGAGGATAGAAGTGATAGTAACCGGACTAAGGGCCCTTTTTACTTTCTCCGGAGGAGAGTAACCATCAAACAGCGGATAGACTTTCTCTTTAAAGTTATTAACTGCAAACCTCAAAGCCTCGCGACAATCAGAATTCCTGTTAACAAGGTAAGTATCGGGGAAAAGGAAACCCTCAAGGAAGGGGACAGAGAGTTCTTTTAAAAACTCCTTATCCCTTGAAAGCGCAAGAACCTCTCCCTTTTCACAAAAACCCTTTTCGTATAAAACTCTATTAACGTCAAAGATGTCGTAGCCCGGAAGAATCGTAAAGGATTTAAGGCAAGGAGATCCCGCAGTAAGGAAACGGGAGATTTCTGCCGGAGAATAAAATCCCTCTATCTTGTAACACCCTTCCTTGGGATATATTCCTGCAACTCTCATAAAGTAATACAAAGGCCTCCAGTCACTTACAACGCCTAAGGACTCCAGCTTCTTGGCAACGTCCTTTACGGTTTCCCCCTTTTTAACCTCAACGTAAAGGCTGACCCTTTTAATTTCAAACAGGAACTTTTTGACAGAAAGTAGAAATAGAGAGAGTAAGGAGATTAAGAGAAAAAAGGGAAGTAACTTCTTCACTCTTTTTCCCTCAACTTCTCAAAAGCACAGTAGAGGCGCTGAAGAGCCGTGAAATTTGAAAGGAGCGCCATAAGCAAGAAAGCAAAGGTTAAGAAACCCGTAACAAGTCCGAAGAGAACGAGGAAAAACCTCTCCGGCCTTTCAAGTAAACCGACTTTACACTCTATCCCGAGCGACTCTGCCCTGGCCCTTGCATAACTTGTCGCAAAAGAGCCTAAAATCGAAAGGAGAACAAGGAACATCAAGAGATCATCACCGGTATAGTGGGCAAAAAAAGTAATTCCGGCAAGGGGGAAAAAGTCAGAGTACCTGTCAAGGAAAGAGTCAAGGAAGGCCCCGAGGCTGCTGCTTCTGCCGGTAACACGGGCAAGTATCCCGTCAAAAGTATCACACAGTCCCGAAAGGACGAAGAAGAGCGTACCGTTCAGGAAATCCCCTCTAACCAAGAAAAACGCAGAAATTGCCGAGAAGAAAAATCCCAGAACGGTAACAAGTGAAGGAGAAATTCCGAAGCTCCCGAGGACTTCAGCAAGGGGACGGAAAATTTCCTGCGTTTTGTTCTTAAGCTGGGTTGAACTTATCATCAAGCGCTCCCCTGCATTTAGAGAAATTATAATCCCAAAATTATGTTGCTTGTTGAAGTTCAGACAGAAGGTGGACACCTTACAATAACATTTGAACACCACAAAAAGGAGGTGTCCACCGATGAAAAGATTAAAGAACTTCAAAGGAACACCCCTCCATATCTCAAGCACAAATA
>JAMORC010000020.1 GCA_027063785.1 Desulfurobacteriaceae bacterium | reverse complement strand
TCTTATTCTTTGGGTAGATTTCTTTACTAACCTCTTGAATTAGTTCAACAAAGCCTAACAACGACGGCAGAAGAACCGTAGCATCTATGCCTTTCAGGTTTCCTTCATACTTTATGGTAAGCTCCCTCTGTTCCATAGGGGAATTTTAACATCTAGGGGCGAAAACCCTTCTTCCGATTGAGGCTTACCGAGTGAAAAAAGCATAGGGGAAAAGGGAACTAAGGCGGGAGGAGAGCGACAGGAAGACAAGGGGAGGTCTCCTTAGGCTTTGGAATCTTTCTTCCTAAACAGGTCTAAAAGCCCTGTCCTTGTTACAAGCCTCTCGCCAAACCAGAAACCTAAAACAAGAAGGAGTATTCCGTGAAGCATTGAAAGCTGGTCGGGAGTGAACTTTTCTGGGTGCAGGAATGCATAAACATATGAACCTGCCGTTAGGTAGGTAATCGCTGGTCTCACAGATGAGCGAAGGTACTGTACTGGACGTGGAACGTCTATAAGTCTTCCTTCGTATTCAAGCATGAATTTTCTGAATTCTGAGTTTTCTTTTGAGGCTTCTTCTAATAGTGCTATGCGGTAGAGTTGTTCAAACTTTTCTTTCTGCTGTTTAGTTTCCAGTTTCTTGTCTGCATCCGGAAAGAGTTTGTCTGCTATGGTTGAGCCGAAGGACAAAAGGGCATCAAGAAGCATCACTTACCTCTCCTGACGATTTTCTGAAATGTCTCTATGTCCTGAAAGTGTGGAAGTTCCCTGAACCTCTCCCAATTCCCTGCCCATTCTAAACCGACTTCTCTTGCTATTTCACCGAGTTTCTCGTAGGCTTCAAAATTGTCCCAGTCCGGTTTTCCGCCTGCCAAAGGTACGCAGTCAAAGGCGAGTCCATACTGGTGAAAGGACTGCCATGCTCTTGCGTTAGTTACTTTTCTCCTTGCCTCTTTTTCTGTTAACTTCCAGAGTCCAAGTTTTAATCTCCTACGGTTGAGTTCTTCAAGAGTCCAGCCGACTTGTTCTAAACGTCCTTGTGCGTAAAGGACTTCTTGCTCTTCGGGACTTCTATATGTGCAGTAGATCAGAACCTCTATACCTATCTCCTTAGCTCTTTGGAGAAAGGCTTTTGCTTTCTCACGTGTTACAGGGTGCAGGTCTTCCAACTTACGGCTTGCCATTACGTCTTCCCCCTTTCCACAAGTTCCGCTCCAAGTAGCTTTATCTGGTCTTTGAACCTGTCGGGAGAGACTTTCCAGCCGGGGATGTCTTTTGGTGCTATGCCTGCAAATACGAGTCCTTCCCAGCAACCTTCTGAGCAGAAGAAACCACCGTTACTGGTGAAAAACGGAAGAACAAAACCTACAACGCCGAGGTAGTTGTAGGGAAACTTCCTGTCTGCCAGCCAGCGATAAAAGTGCATGGCTTTTTCATACTGCTCGTCTTTTACTTTCAGTTCCCATATTTCGTAAGGAGTTCCCGGAGTGTGAGCGGAAAAGTCGGAGTATCTCCAATGGATATGGGGAAGGCTACCCCATGCCTCTATGAGGTAGCCTTTTTCATAGTCAATTACTGCTGTATGGGAGTCTTTTGAGCGTGTCCAGAACTTGATGTTCTTTGATAGAAAGCTTAGTCCGCTAAAACTCACAAATTTTAGAGGTCTCACCCTATACCTCTAACTTGATTTGAGAGTAAGCCTCTTCACAGAGTTTCTTCACGTCAAGTTGTAGGAGGTCCTCTAACGACATTGAATCAACTTGTTTTTCAAGCTCAGCTTCTTTCTGCCAGATTTCCTCTTTCCAGTTGAGGATTCTGGCTATCTCTGCTCCTCTTTGAAGTAGAGGGAGTATCTCTTGAATAGCTTGGTCTGAAAGTCCTTTCGTTTTTAGGTCGTTAATGGCATCGTCTTGGGTGTAAGGACCTGCAACATATAGGGCTATCTTCTGCTTGATTTCGTCTGTTGTGATAGAGATGCCTTCTTTTGCGGCTATGTAGAGGATTCTTCCTTCTATTACTTGGGCTTCTGAGGTTATGTCTGCAAGGTCTTCGTCTATTTCTTGAAGTTTTTGTTGGATGTAAGTGTCAGTTCTATTTGAGATTTCTTGTTTCAGTATTTCCTTTGCATCACTCTCTTCTATCTGTCCAAAGGTAGGTAGCATTTTCCACTGTCTTACCCATTTTTTTAAAGAGTTCTTATCCCAACGAATTTCCTGTAGGTCGTTTTTTGCAAGAGTTTCCATCCTAACCTCCTTTAGTCAGCTTTTTCGAGTATTGCTGAAAGTGCTGTATTAGCTAAGCATGATGGGTGAGTAATGATGATGTCCACTGGCGTTAGAGGGTCATCTTTCCCAAATGAAAAGCGGAGCAAGTCTATCTTGTCCCAAGCTATTATCGAACCTCCATCTCTTCCAATTGATTGAAGCAGGTGCCAACCCTTTGAAAGGTGCACATTATCTTTTCCGCTTTGCATTCCATCAACAAAAAGCTCTGTGCGCAAGTATTCGGGAACTACGACAAAACCCAAATCTAAATAAGCATCTCTACTCAGCCAAAGCCAAATCTGCCCTTGGGAACTGCAATTTATAGAACGGGTTCTCGGATTTTTGTTTATCACCTCTACCAAAACGTGGAAATTTCTGTCAGTATCCTGGTTCTCTATGTGGACTTTGACCGCCTTGTAGATAGCAGTTTTATAGTCCGCCATTGGATGTAAGTTAGCAGTTAACAGATGATTTCCGCTTGAATCGTAAAGGTCTGATTGAGTGGGCGTTCCGTCATTATTTGGGTTTGTGTCATGTTTTAGGACACAGCCTGTTGTTATGTCTATTGTTCCTGAGTTTCCGTATGATGTAACAACAGTAGCATTTTGATTCCAGTTGGCTCCTATTAATTGAGTTCCTACAAACTCTACTCTTGCTCCGTCTATAAAGCTGTCAACTTTTGTCTTTGCCTTGTTAACTGCATCGTTGACTTGTTGGTCCCACTTATCACTCTGCGTTGCCCACCGTTCTAAGAGCTGAGAGGTGTTATCTTTTACCTTCAAAATGAGTTCCGTTAAGTCTGGCATTGTTACCTCCTTATATGAGTTTTGTTATTGAAAGCCTTCCTGAGATGGAAATCGCTGTTCCGTCGCTTTTTAGGACTTTGAAGACGATGGCTTTTACGGTTGAACCGTTTATTTCCTTATGTTGTGTGAACGATGCGTAACTGGAACTTCTTCCACCTGTGTCATCATCGTAGACGGTAAATCCTTGAAGGGTAAGAAACTCATCTCCACAAAACAGTTTCGCCGATATTGCCGCATCGGCGTTGAAATGGGCGTAATCGTTTCCTATGGGTTCACAAACGAGCTTGTCTGACTTTGTTTGAACCTCTATTACTGGTTTGCCTGCAGTGTCCGGCGTGTCAACAAAAATCGCCAGCTCATAAATTCCCTTGCCAAGGGTAGAAGATACTTTGGCTTCCGTTCCGCTAAAGCTAATGACGATTGAGTCTCCAACCCTTAAAGTAGGAGAGTTATCGGAAAATCTCCTCTTTGAAGTGGCAAAATCTGAAGTTTTGGTGAAGTTATCATCCACGTAGGACTTTGTAGCGTAGTCTTCAAGGTCTGTGGTCTTTGCAAAGGTGTTATCAACGTAAGTTTTATCCGCTTTTGAGTCTTTTAAGTTCTGTACTTGGTCTTTGAGGTTATCAATTTCAGCTTGGAATCCAGCTACTACATCTGAGTCTACTTTGTCCTTAACCTGCTGGAGGAGCTTTTCAAGGTTATCTATCTCCTTTTCTACTTCCTGTAGCTTTGATGTGTTTACGAGGTTAAGCTTGTTGGTAAGGGTGGTAATAGCCTCTCCTATTCGGGCTAAAACTGTCTGGTCTGTGAGCTGTTCAAGGAGAAGGTTTTGTTCTGTCTGGTCGGCTCTTTCTTCTAAAACGGTGATTCTCGGAACTTGAACGTTTTCAAGCTCCTCTTTTACAGCATTGGCAGTTGCAATGGCTTCATCTGCTTTCTCTTTGATGGCTACAATCGCAACTTCATGGTTTGTAAGCATTTGAGCTATTTGAGCAAACTCTTCTGTGTAAAGGAGTCTCAGGTCTGGGTTGCTTTCAACTATCTCTATCTTGTCAAGAGGAACGTCTGTTACTCTTACGGAGATTCCAACTAAAAGTTTTAAGTTTTTGTTCTTCCATGCGATAGGAACTTCTGGATGAGACCAGACAAAAGCAAGAGTACCGTCTTCAAGATACCAGCCTATCTCCCTTATCCAGAATTCGGGTGCATCTTCCGGAATGAGGGCGGATAGGTCCATGTAGCCATCGGAAGGGAAAACTTTACCGCTTGAAATCGGAACTCTGATTATTTCGTGCTTTAGGCTCGTTTGGTTTCTGTCTGGAGTGTATCCTGCGTCTCCAAAGCCTATATGGGTTAGCTTTAGCTTTACTTCCGGGAGTCCGCTAACTTGGAAGAACTTTTGTAATCCCGCTGTTGTGGTTATAGGTATCAGTTTAATCTCTTCTGCCATTAGTTGATTCCTCCAGTGAGATTAATCCTGACAAAAGCAGTAGTTTTGAAACCGCCTGCAACTGCACAAGTAGAGGAGAAATTCCATTCGCTTTGCGTTGATTCAAAGGAAGCTTTTAAGAAACCGTTTGCGGTAACGTTTCCAGCAAAGATTGAGATTCCGTCTCCAGCGGTGATTGCCTTTTCGCTCTCTGCCTCAAAAGTGGTGTCAGTGAAGGTAGTCGGCTTTATGCCGGTTCCGAAGAGCTTATACTCTCCGTCTTGGGACATGAGGACTTTCTTTTCGGTGTCTTCTTCAAAGGTGGTTTTTGTGAAGGTTGAGAGCTTTCCGCTTGTCCCTACTTTCTGCTCGTTTTCAAAGAAGACGTTGAACTTTAGCTCTTCTAAATGGCTTCTTTCGTTTTTGTAGCTGTTTATGAGGTCAAGGAGTTTCTCTTGAACTTCTGGTGTTAGGGTAATTCCGTGTTTAACAAGTTCTTCAAAGAAAAGGTCAAGTTTGAACCTGTAAGGTTCTCCGCCGTATTCAAACCACTCTCTTACAACTCCACCGAGGTTAAGAGTTGATAGAACTTTTTTAACTGCGTAAGGAGTTCCTTTGTATCTATGAAGTTCTATTGCGTTTTTGACGAGGTTCCGCTTCTCTTCTACGGTTTTAGCAAGGTCGTAGCCCTCTACGTGAAATTGCCATGCAAGAAGGTCAAGAAGAGATTCATCTTCTATCTCGTCTATCCGTGGGTAGATGATTACGTTGATTATCTGCTCTTTTACTTTTTGAAGTTCCGGGTCGGTGGCGGAAAGAATTGCCTTTATAACCGGGTCATTCAGCAAATTCGGAGGTGCTATTTCTTTAAGCATCTTCTGCACCTCCGTAAAGGACTTCTACTTTTTCAGCTTGTGCCACTTGGTCAACGTCCACAGGTATAAACTGAGGAGAATGGACTTCCACACGCTTTACTCCTTGAACTCCCATCACGAGGTCTATAAGACGAGAAGGGTTGACGTCGTAGCCTATGCGGGACTTTGTCTCGTTTACGAACTGGGAAACCTTCTCTTTTACCTGCTGGTCTATTGACTGTTGCAAAGGCACAAAGTCTTTCTTGATGTAGTAAGCTACCTTTACGCCGTAATTGATAATTGAAGGAGCCTTCACTTCCACAAGGTCTGTGAGGGGTCTTACTTTTTCGTCGTTAAGGGTCTCCTTTACAAGGGAAAGAATCTCCGAAGTCGGAAGCTTCCCGCCCCTCATAAGGACTACAACGGTTACTTTGCCGGGTTCTGGGCTAAACACGGAAACGTCTGCAACGTCTTGATGTGCTGTCTTTGCCCAGTAGATGTAAGCTCCTTTAGAACCGGCATTGCTGAACTTTTCTGGTGCTATGCGGATTCTTTCTCTTAGTCTCTCATCGTCTTCTTCATCTGAACCGTAAAGGGAAGTGGTGATGTTTTCTACCTTAACGACGTAAGGAAGGGGAGTAACAAGAAGGTTTATCTGTCCGGGCTGGAAGCCGTTGCCGGCGACGCCGGGGGTTTCACATTCTGCTTCCACATCAATAAAGGTTTCTCCGGGCTTGATTACCGCTTCTTCTACTGTCCTAAAGAAAAGTTTCTGGTCTGGCGTTACTTCTGTGCCTTGAGGGATTACAACGGGAAAGGTTTTAGGTGAGTCTATGTAAAACCTAACGGTGGTCCTTGCAGGAGTTGCGGGGAGTCTCCTTACACCTAAAAGTTCTCCGAGCCTGTCAAGGGCTTCTCCACGGGCAAAAGCGAGGAGGTTTTGATTGGCGGCATCGTTTATCTGAAAGTTTTGGACGGAAACAACGTAGGAAAGCAGGGATACCAGAAGATTAACGGGGTCGGCAGGATATATCTTCCTTCCTAAAAGCTCTTCTGCTTTTGAAAGTATGTTCGTATAGGTAGTCTGAGAATCGTATTTGACAAACTCCAGCATCTTTCCCCTGCCGTTTAGGTCTTACTTCACTATATCGCGGCAGGGGTGGACAGGGTGGGCAACGTTGGGCATCAGGGAAGGAGCCAGTTGCTTTTTTCTGCTATGAATTCTAAAAGTTCCGACCTTGAGATTCTCCAGCCCGATTCAAGCTTAATTGCGTGAAGCTTCCCTCTCTTAATCCAGCGCCGAACGCTTTTAACGCTCACGCCTAAAATCTGGGCTACTTCTCTTACTCTAAAGAACCGTTTGGGCGGTAGTTCTTCCTCAAGCTTGTCTATGATGATTTGCAGACAGGCTGAAACTTCTTTTTCTACTCTTTCTTTAACCGGAGGATACATTCACTTCTCCGTAAGCGGTTTTGAGGGTTAAGGTTACTGTAGGCTTTCCGTCCTTATCTGGCAGAATGCTTATCTTTGTTACTTTTGCTCTCTTTTCCCACCTTTCAATCTGGGTAAAGATTTCTTCTTTGAGTTTTAGTTCAAGTTCCGGGGTAAGAGTGTCAATAACCTGCCAGTTAACGCCGAAGTCGCGCATCAGGGGAACGCTACCCTTTGGTGTTGAAATTATGGTTTTCACGTTCTGGATTATCTCTTCAAGTTCGCTCTTGGGGTTGATTACCAACATTCTGGACGTCCTCTTTCAAGGTTAAATTTATCAAAATCTGCAGAGGGTTGCCACGTTTATCCGTTGTGCGAGTTTCTTCTTGAATTCCTTCAATTACGAACCTGCCTTTTATATAGTCTCCTACTATGAGGAACTGACTTTCGGCGTTTTTCAGGTATCCCCTTAAAACTTCAACCTCTTCTGCCGGATTACAAAAAGAGGAATGAAGCCTGATGGAAAGCTCCACGGTTTCGGGTTCAAGTCCTGTGAAATGGAGCTTTTCCTTTTCACCGAAAAGTGAAATTCGGGCAAACTTGGCTCTACTTGAACGGTTAAGGGTCTCCGGCGTTTTGAGAAGCTGGAAGATTACGTTTCCGAATTTTCCCCACATGGTTCATCTCCCTAATGGGTGTGATGCGGTGTGTTGCCGCCCTCGTCAATGATTGCACCGGTAGCGTGGATGTCCCCCTCTACTTCAAGGTGTCCTTTTACCGTTAAAGTTCCTTCTAACAAAAAGTCTCCCTCCATGTAGCCTATTGTGGGAGAGTTGTTTTGAAGGTTAATCTTGGGAGCCTGAATCGTTACCTGCGTGGAGCTTTTGATGAGGACCTCTTTCTCAACTTTACAAGTTAGATGACCTGTTATTTCTATTTCGGCGTTCCCTTTAATGTCTGCTGTTAACTTGTGGTTTGCGGTATCGTATTCCAGGCTCGTTCCGTCTTCAAAGGTAATGTGAAACTTGTTCTGGTCTTTAACAGGAGGAGGGTTGTCGTCGTCGTAAACCGTTCCGATTATGAATCCGTCTGTTGTTCCGGACTGGGGAAGAAGAAGGCAAAGGACTTTTTGTCCTTCGCGGAGAGGTGAGAAACTTTTGTTCCGATAAGTAAAAGGCTCTGCTATTTGAAGCTCTCTTGAAATTACACTTTCAAAATCCTTGAACTCTACAATGGCAGTGTGTTTTTCAGAATTGTAACGTCTGATAATCCCTATCTTTACTGTGTTCATAATAAGTTGCAGGAGTTTTTGAAACTCTGAATTCAACTTATCCT
>JAMORC010000019.1 GCA_027063785.1 Desulfurobacteriaceae bacterium | reverse complement strand
GAGCCTGTCCTCTCCGGTGCATGTAGTTTTGTGTGAATTTGAGTACTTGCCGGAAGTTGAGTTTCTTTCCTTTCATACCGGAGAGGATAGGCTTTTTTTATGATGCTGGCAATTTTCAAACAGCCTCCTTGACACTTTGACTTCTGACAAAGTATAAATTAATCGCAATATTTGAATCAATGGGGACAAAAATGAGGTTAAAACTGGCTGCTGTTGCCCTTGCTTTGTTCGGCAATGCTTACGCCATAACCCTTGAGGATGCTGTAAAAACAGCGCTTGAGAAAAATAACGCTTTGAGGGCTAAAAAGCTTGAGGTTGAAGAAAAACTTTACGACGTTAAACTGGCAAAAGCGAGGCTTCTTCCAAAGGTCGATTTGTTCACTCGGTACAACAAGACGACGGAACCTCCTTACGCTATTATGAACAGGATGGAGGTGAAGAAGCTCAGTATGATGCCGTTTCCGAACTTTAACGATCCTGGTAAATACCAGCTCTTTAAGACCGGGTTTAAGGCGTCGCTTCCGATATGGATGGGGGGGAAGCTCAGGCTTGCAGTTGACCTTTCCAAGGATGAAGTTAAGGCGGCTAAAGAACAGCTGAAAAGAAGTAAAAGTTCGGTAATCTTTGATGTTGTGAGGGCCTATTACAACGTTCTGACTGCAAGGTCATTTGTTGAAACAGCCGAGCTTGCCGTCAAGGATGCCGAGAGGCACCTGAAGGATGCGGAGGTGGCTTACGGGGCGGGAATCGGCTTAAAGTCGGACGTTCTGAGGGCGAAGGTCTATTTGGAACAGATGGAAGAGAACCTGATAAAGGCGAAAAGCAACTATCAGGTTGCTTTGAGGGCTTTAAACGTTGCGATGGGCCTCTATCCCGGTCGGGAGACGGAGGTAGACGGAGACCTTACTTACAGGGAGTTCGGCTTTAACCTTGATCGGCTTGTTCAGGAAGCCTTGAAAAAGAGGCCTGAAGTTAAGGAGCTTCAAGTGCGCCTTTCCCAATCTGACAAGATGATTAAAATGGCGAAGGCCGATTTCCTGCCGCAGCTCGGTGCCTTTGGCGAGGTTTTTGCTGCCGATGATTCTGTTCCTTGGAATAAGGAGAACTCCAGCTGGATGGTCGGTTTCGGAGCTTCAATAAACATCTTCAACGGCGGTGCCAAGTTTAATCGGCTCAAGAAAAGGCGTATAGAGAAGCTGAAACTTCAGGAGTTTGTTGAAAAAGTAAAGAAAGGAATAGCCTTTGAAGTTTCAAGGGCTTACTACAACTTTGTTGCGGCAAAAAAGAGGGTTGAACTTGCAAAGAGCGCTATAGACTCAGCCCAAGAAGGACTTAGGATAGTTGAGAAGAGATACAGGAACGGTCTTGCCACGATAACCGAGCTTCTTGATGCCCAAACCGCCCTCAATCAGGCAAGGAGCAACTACGTTGCTGCCCTTTCGGGTTACCGGCTGTCTGTTGTGGAGGTCTACCACGCAGCCGGAATCCTTGAAGAAAAGTATTCGGAGCTTGTGGAGTAGCACTGTTTACAGAAGACCGTTAATGATGAAGTAACACAAGAGGCTGATTGACAGCGAAAAGGTTAGGTTCATTATCAGGCCTACCTTTATCATATCGCTCTGCTTAATTTCGCCGGTTCCGTAGACTATCGCGTTTGGGGGTGTTGCAACGGGCAGCATGAAGGCGCAGGAGGCTGCTATTCCTGCCGGGATTGCAAGCTCTTGAGGCGGAAGTCCCATTTCCTTTGCCGCGGCGATAAGTATTGGAATAAAAATTGCTGCTGTTGCCGTGTTGCTCATCAGCTCCGTCATGAATATCATGAAGGCCGTTACGGAAAGGACGAGAAGTAGAGAGGGAAGGAAGCCGACGGAAGAGACAAACGCGTTTGCTATGAACTTGCTGGTGTTGGAGACTTTTAAAATGTAAGAGAGAGAGATTCCTCCTCCGAAGAGCATGAGAGTTCCCCAGTCAGTTCCCCTTTCTATCTCCTCCCAGCTGACGAGCTTTAACGCAAAGAGCAGTATGACAGCAAGCACTGCAACCACTGCGTCAAAGTACTTGTGAATGCCGAAGAGAAGGGCTATTTTCTTGCCGAATAGCCATAAAGCAACCGTGAGGATAAATACTCCCAGAACCGAAAGAGAACCCCTTTCCTTCGGAAAAGGTATCTTCTCAAAAGCTATGTTACCCTTCAGTTCCGGCCTAAAATAGAGAAACATAACTGCAAACATCAGGGGAAGCAGGAGAATGACTGTCGGTAGTCCGAAGCGCATCCACTCCGTAAAGTCTATCCCGAGGTTTGCCGCCGTTATTCCGTTCGGCGGACTTCCTACTATTGTTCCGATTCCTCCGATACTTGCCGAGTAGGCAATTCCCAGAAGGAGGAAAGATTTCAACCTGTTTCCGGCTCCAACAGCTCCCAGTATTCCCAGAGCCAGCGGAAGCATCATAGCGGTAGTTGAAGTGTTGCTTATCCACATTGAGATGAAAGCCGTTGCTGTAAACAGCAGTGTTGAAGTGAGAAGGAGTGAGCCCTTAGAAAGGGAAACTATTTTGTAAGCTATGAATTTGTCCAGTCCGTACTTGGTCAGTGCCGTTGCGAGGGCAAATCCGCCGAAGAAGAGGAATATCAGAGGGTGAGCAAAGGCTGTAAACACCGACTTTACGGAAACGATTCCCAGTAAAACGGACAGCACGGGAATCAGCAAGGATGTTACCGGGAGGGGAAGGACTTCAAATATCCAGAAGCCGGCTGCTACGGAAAGAACTGACAGGCCTTTCTTTATTTCTACGGGGAGGTCTGAAAGGAAAATGGCGATCAGTAGTAAAAGTACAATTCCAACTCCAAACCGCCTTTTCACCTTTCCTCCTGTCTGACGGTTACAACTTTTAAGAGGTTGGTTGATCCCGGCACTCCTGTCGGCGCTCCTGCTAAGACGATTACCTTGTCTCCCTCTCTTGTTAGCTTTCTCTCGACTGCCACCTTTACCGATTCCTCTATTATCCTGTCGGTCGAGTCGACCGGCAGTGTTAGGAACGGGAGGACTCCCCAGGCGAGGTTAAGCCTTCTGAAAGTTTCCCTGTCGTGGGTAACTGCGTAAATAGGGACAGGAGGCCTGAACTTTGAAACCGCCAGCGCTGTTGCCCCGCTTCTCGTAAAGGGCATTATTGCCTTAACCTTTACTTCCCTTGCCAGATTGCATGCAGATTTCGCTAAGGAGTCCTGAAGCGTCCTTGCTTCAAACTCGAGGTAGCGCTTGTAGGGGTAAATTTTCTCCGCTTCTCTTGCAACCCTTGCCATTGTTTTGATTACCCTGACCGGGTATTTGCCGACGGCTGTTTCCTCCGAGAGCATCAGGGCGTCGGTTCCGTCAAGGACGGCGTTGGCAATGTCGGTTACCTCGGCCCTCGTCGGTTGCGGTAAATCCACCATACTTTTTAGCATCTGAGTTGCCGTAATTACGGGCTTTCCGGCTTCATTAGCCTTTCTTATAAGCATCTTCTGTATGACCGGAACCCTTTCGACGGGGATTTCTACTCCCAGGTCTCCCCTTGCAACCATCAGGGCGTCGGAGACTTTCAGTATATCGTCTATGTTCTTTACGGCTTCCGGTTTCTCTATCTTTGCAACGACCGGTATCTCCTTGCCGAGACTCTTCAGCAACTCCTTAAGTTCCAGTACATCCTCTGCACTCCTGACGAAGGAAAGGGCAATGAAGTCAACGCCCATCTCGACGCCGAACCTGACGTCTTCCCTGTCCTTTTCCGTAAGGGCGGGAACGGAGAGCTTTGTGTTTGGAAGGTTTATTCCTTTGTGAGAGGTAAGCGGTCCTCCGACGATAACCTCACAGATTATGTCCCTGCCCTTTACTTCTTTTACCTTTAACCTGAAGGCGCCGTCCGCCAGGAGAATGGTTTCTCCTTTTTTAACTTCCTTGTGGAGCTTGGGGTAGTTAACTGCTATTTTCCCTTTCCCCGGTTTCCCTGTTGTCAGGATTATCCTGTCTCCCCTGTGAAGGAACAGCGGTTCTCTTTCCAGTTTTCCGAGCCTTATCTTCGGGCCGCACAGATCCATGAGTATCGGGATCGGCCTTTCGGTTTTTCTTTCAACTTTTCTTACGGTTTTTATCCTTTCCTTATGTTCTTCATGGGTTCCGTGGGACATGTTGAGTCTGACAACGTCGAGTCCTGCTTCAACCATCTTTGTCAGTACCTTCTCCTCTGAAGAAGCAGGACCGAGAGTTGCCACTATTTTCGTTCTCTTCCTCATATCTTCCCCCCGGTCAATTATATCTTGTTAAAATCTTAAAAGATTCCGCTTCGGAGGGACTTTTGAAAAAGAGGTTATTTGTCGGAACTTTGACCGATATCGAGCAGGTTTCTGATATTAGAAAAGAGGTTGAGGCTTTAGGTATAGAGGGAAAGTGGGTTGAAAAGGAAAACCTGCACTTTACTTACAGGTTTCTGGGCAGTGTTGAGGAGGATAGGATTTCTCAGATTGCGGGAATGTTGAGGCTTCGCCTTAAAGGAGCTTCCGCCCCCACCGTCACTTACAGAGGGCTCGGAGTTTTCCCCTCCTTAAAGGCTCCGAAGGTTTTGTGGATAGGCCTTGAGTCGGACGGGCTGTCGGACATAAAAGAGAGGATAGATAAAGCCCTTGCCCCTTTCGGCTTCCCTCCGGAAGGGAAATTTACTCCTCACTTGACTCTTTTGAGAATTAAAAAGATGAGGAGGAGAACCAAGTTTAGCCGTTTTATAGAAAGGATGAAGGATTTTACTTTTAAAGTTGAAAAGGAATTTGTCGTTTCGCTTATAGAGAGCAGGTTAACTCCGGAGGGACCTGTTTATTCCGTTGTAGAGGAGTTCCGCCTTGATTGAGCTTGTTGTTCCTCCCCTTTTGGGAGCAGTAATCGGTTACTTTACAAATCTCGTCGCCATAAAGATGCTCTTTAAGCCTGTAAGGCCTTACTACCTGTTCGGAAGGAGGATTCCCTTTACGCCCGGACTTATTCCCTCGAAAAGGGAAAAACTTGCCGACGCTATAGCGAAGGTGGTAAGGGAAAACCTGCTTACCGAAGAAGTTTTGAGGAAGAGGTTAAATGAGGAAAAAGTCAGGAGGAGCTTGGAGGAACTTGTCGGAAACTTCCTTGACAGTTTCTCTCAGAACCCCGACAGGTTTATTTCGGGCTTTATCTCCGCTTTTGAGGAGAAAAGGCTGGGAGAGGTTCTAAACCTGAAAAACATTGACGAAAAAGCGGAAAAAGTTATTGATTCCCTGCTTGAAAGCCTTAACGGAAAGGAAGTGGGTGAGCTGTTGCCCCCCGGGCTTAAGGTTGAATTTGAGAGGCTGGTTGATGAGAAGCTCGAGGAGCTTGTTGAAACTGCCGTAAAGGAGCTTGAGAAGCCGGAGTTCAGGGAGGTTCTCTACTCGGTTGTCAGGAGCAATACGGAACGCCTTAAAAGTTACCTTCCCTTTGTTCCCGATTCTTTTTTCGAAACCGTGTCCCTAAGGCTTTCCCGATTACTGGAAGAACTGATAGAGAAGGCTGCGAAGGATCCGGACTTCAGGTTGAAGATTTCAAAGATTCTTTGGGAAAAGAGTCAGGATCTTATGAAAGTGCGCTTGAACACCAAAGGTTCTACGGGTAGGAAGTTAGGGGAGTTTTTAAAAGAGCTTCTCAGGTACTACGGTGAAGACCTTTCGGGCAGAAGGCTTGGAGAAATTCCCGCAATCGGGAAACTTGTAAGGGAAGACCTTGCTCCGTTTCTGGGTAAGCTGGTAAAAGAGAAAAAAGGAGAGCTTTCTTCTGTTGTCTCGGATAAAATGCTAAAGATCATAGAAGAAGAGCTGCCCGTTGTTATGGAAGCCCTGGATGTGGAAAACCTGGTGAGGGAAAAGGTAAACTCGATGCCCATTGAGGAAATCGAAGAGATTGTTCTTAAGATAATAGAAGAAGAACTCCGCTACATTACCCTTCTCGGAGGGTTTCTCGGGGCGCTGATCGGGCTTTTCCAGATTCCAATTCTTCTGTAAGGGGGAAAGATGATAAAGTTCGGTACGGACGGATGGAGAGGCGTTATATCAAAGGACTTTACCTTTGACAACTTGAAAAGAGTGGCTCTTGCCCACGGTTTGGTTCTTAAAGAGCTTGGAGCTGAAAGGGTTGTTATCGGCTACGATTTGAGGTTCCTTTCCGAGGAATACGGAAAGTTTGTTGCCGGAATTCTCGCAGGAATGGGTTTTAAAGTAACCCTTTCAAAAGGCTTCTCCCCTACCCCTGCCGTTTCCTATGCTACCAAATACGGAGGGTACGACAACGGGATAGTAATAACCGCTTCCCACAACTACGGAAAGTACAACGGCTACAAGGTTAAGGAATCCTTCGGAGGAGCTGCAAGGACGGAATTTACGAATAGAATAGAAGAAAAACTGCCGAAGGTCGATGCTGTTTCGGTAAAAGAGGGAGAATTCAAGGAGGAAGACTTAAACACTCCTTACGTTGAGGGAGTCAGGTCTCAGCTCGAACTTTCCCTGTTTAACGAGAGAAATCTAAAAATCGTTCACGATCCCATGTACGGAGCCCAGCAAGGTCTTCTTTTAAGGGCATTGGAGGGCACGAGAGCGGAGGTTACCGAGATTCACGCTTACAGAGATCCCCTGTTCGGCGGTAAGCACCCGGAGCCGATAGTTGAAAAGAACATAACTGCCCTTATGGAGAAAGTAAGGGCTGTCGGAGCGGATATCGGGATAGCCAACGACGGTGACGGGGACAGGGTCGGAATAGTTGATGAAAACGGTAACTTTGTTAACTCTCAAGTGGTCTTTGCACTCCTGCTTCTCCACATCGTGAGGAACAGGGGTCTGAGGGAAGGTATTGTTGTAAAAACGGTCAGCACGGGATACCTGGTGGATAGGGTCTGCAGGGAACTGGGAATAGAGCTGAAGGAGGTTCCCGTCGGTTTTAAGAACATATCTGAAGTTCTGGTCAGGGAAAAAGTCCTGTTCGGCGGAGAGGAGAGCGGAGGTTACGCTCTTATGGACTACCTGCCGGAAAGGGACGGCCTTCTTATGGGGCTGTTGGTTGTTGAGAAGATGCTTGCGGAAGGCAAGAGCGTTTCCCAAATGGTGGAGGATCTTTTCAGGGAATTCGGAACGGCTTTTTACAGAAGGATAGATCTTCCCGTTACCGAAGAGGAGAGGGAAGCTCTTGAAAAGCTTAAGGAGAATCCCCCTTCTGAGTGGGACGGACTGAAGGTGAAAAAGGTGCTTACTATAGACGGACTTAAAATAATATTTGATAATGATTCCTGGATCCTGTTTAGGCCTTCCGGAACGGAGCCGGTTTTCAGGGTTTACGCCGAAACTCCCGATGAGGAGACTACGGAGAAGTTAATAAACTGGGGAATTTCTTTAGTTAAACCGAATTAGGAGGGAGAGATGGCAGAGAGCTTTTCCGAAAGGCAGCCTCACGTTATGAAGGACTACGTATACGTCCTGGGAGAGGCCGTAAAGAAAGCTCCGGAGCTTAGGGGTGTTCCTACCGGCGTCGAGGGCCTCGATAACCTGTTTTTTAAAGTGGAGATAGAGGACGGTAAACCTGTGAGGAAACCCCTCGGAGGAATTCCGGAATACGCCGTTGTAAACCTCACGGGTATGCCCGATACAGGGAAAAGCCTAATGGTAGAGCAGTTTACGATAAAACAGGCCTCCATGGGGCAGAAGGTCTGTTTCGTTACGGTTGAAAGTCCTGCCAATTTCGTTGCTGCGGGACTGAAAGAGAGGGCAGCAGCGATGGGCGTTGACTTTGAAGAGATAGAGGACAACATCATACTGATCGATGCCGCCAGTAACTCGAGGCTCAGGGATGACGTCCCGACCATGCTTGATACTCTCGCTTACGTTTACAGGACTTACCACTGCCACAGGACGGTAATTGACTCGATTACGGGACTTTACGAGGCCAAGGAGATGCTGGCAAGGTCAATAGTCAGGGCCTTCTTTAACTTCATGAAGAAGTGGTATCAGACCGCCATATTCGTTTCTCAGAAGAGAAGCGGTCACGATGAGCTTTCGGCAGAGGCGGCCGGAGGTTATGCCGTCGGTCACATCGTTGACTGCACGATGGTGCTTTCAAAGGAAATACTCCTTTCTCCTTCAAGGGCGAGGGCTTTTAAGAAGGAACTGGGGGATATACTGAGGCTTTTCAGAATTGACGGCTGCAGGCTTTGCGGTCACGACACGAGGCTTCGCCTGATGGAGATAACGGAGCTTGGGCTCGTAGAGATTAAGGAGCCTCTCGTTGAGTACTTGAGGGGAAGGAAATGAGAGTTGTATCCGTAATCGGGGACGGGAAGGTCGATGAAGAGAGTGATGTGTATAAAGCCGCCTATGAGGTCGGGAAACTTGTGGCTTCAAAGGGCTATGTTCTTGCCTGCGGCGGCCTTTTCGGAGTTATGGAGGCTGCGGCTAAAGGAGC
>JAMORC010000018.1 GCA_027063785.1 Desulfurobacteriaceae bacterium | reverse complement strand
AATGAGTGGGCGTAGGTTCATAATGGATGTCTCCCCAGCCGTTTGCTACAGCACTGCTGACGAGAGAAACCCAGAAGTCCTCGCTTTTTACCGGACGGGCCACAACAGGAGGAATAACGACGACATCGTAGTCGATAAACTTCGAGGGAATCCGAAACGGATCAAAAGTATATACCTTCTTCGTATCACGATGAACAAAAATACCCTCAACTTCCTCAGCATCGTCGGGAGGATAAGAAGCAAATTCGTAACCGTAACTCCTGGCAGCAGCCTCAAAAAGCTCTGATCGGATTACCGGAAGAGAGGCAAGCGCCGCAAAGATATTCTTCCCCTTATTAAGTTCCACCTCCAGAGCTTCCCGCTCCTCCGGTGAGAGCAAGTCTGTTAATTCCATCTTTTCCTCCTTATCTACCCTATAATTATAGGGAAGTCTGATCAGGAGGATAAGCATGAGAATAGAAGGAGTAAAAAACCAAGGAACCACCGTCGGAAGTGGCAACATCGGACTTGCAACGAAAGAAGGAAAACTTGTCTTCCAAGTAACAGGAAAGCCAAGAACCGGAAAAGAGAAAGAAATCCAATTTAAACCAATGGAAAAAACCGTTATAGAAATACCTCTCGGAGAGAGAAACATTAAAGCCGTTTTTCGGCTTGCAGTTGAGGGAAGAAACTCTTTAATAGCAAAAGCTCTAAAGGAAAAAGATGATCAAGAATTCGACGTAAAGTTGAAAGGAGGAGAAGGTATATACATCGGCATAAGGGGATACCACTGGGGGTTCTCCCTCCTTGCAAGAAAAGGAAACCAAGAAGCTCTATTAATAATGAAACCGAGAGAATTCTACCCGGTAGTTAGATTCCTTGAAAGACTTTCCATAGAAAGAAAAAAGGCCTCCTCAGTAATAAGCAAAGATTTGGATTTCTTGGTATGCGAAGCCGAAAAAGGAAAAGGATTAACTTTTAGAACTGTAGACGAATGGAAAGTAGTAGGTGAACTAAAAGATAAAGCAACCCTTATTGCCCTTATAGAAGATCTGTCGGATAGAGTTAGGATAGACGGCATGTATACGGCAAAGTTCGAAACAATCTCCCTCGTAAACAAGAACGGTAGCACCTTCCTGAAATGCGGAGGGAGACATTACACGGTTACGAGAAAGGAGTTACTCAGTCTGAAGCTCCTTGCCGAGACAGCTCTCAACTAAAAGACGCAGCACTCGAACTTATACCAGTAAATCCAGACCGGCGTCTCCCCCCCTATCATCTTTCCCAATTCTGTTTTTATTCTGTCGTCGCCCAGCACGTAGCATCCTGTAGGGGTCGGATAGACCATCTGAAACTTATCAACCCCCCACCTGGGCTTCAGGGGAAAGACGTAATCAAGGGCCCTCACGGCCATCAGGTGATAGGCTATTGTAGAAGAGACTTCATGAACGTAACCTGTATGGGGAGTTTTGCTTCCCCAACCAGCATCGGGAATCATCGAGGCAACCTTGTCTGCTTCCTTCTGAGCAGCTGCCATTAGTTCTTTCCAGTCCTTCTCT
>JAMORC010000017.1 GCA_027063785.1 Desulfurobacteriaceae bacterium | reverse complement strand
GAACGAGAAACTTTTTGAGTACTTAAAGATTTACAACTTCCTTAGGCCTCATCAGTCGTTGAAGTATAAAACTCCTGCTGAGAAGTTTGAGGAATATATTAGAGGTCGTCAAGGTGTCCACCATGTAGTGAACTCTAACACTTCCTTGACAATACGATTTATTTGCCTAAATTAGTAAACAAGCCGCCAAGGCGTTTCCGCACCTCCATGGAAGCGCCTCCACGGTTTGGTTTTCCATCGTCGGGAGGGGCTAAAAGCCCCTCATTAAAACTCAATGTCTTCTTTACTTTCTTCAAACAGTTTTTTCTTTTCTTCTCCAGCATCCTTATCCTCTGGTTTACCTTGCTTTTTAATCTCCTCCAGATAGGCAAGAAATTTCTTTGCTTCTTCCATAGTGAAGAGCTTAAAAGTGCTTTTACCAATTACTTCATGGTAGAGCTTCTTTCTCCGTTCTTTATTCCCAACTCTTTGAGAAGGTTTTGGATCTCTATAAGTAGTTGCTTGGAAGCCAATTTGTTTAATCCTGAGATTACCGTTGAAGCCTCTTCTTTACTTAACTCCTCCAGATTTTCTTTATTGACAAGGTTTTTGAGGAGTTCTTTTAATTGCTCTTCTGTCAACTTGCGTTTTTCTGCTATGGTTTTTATAGCATTGACCTGTCTATCGCTTGCATGTCCGTTTCCGTTGTTGCTTTTCCTGATTTCTTCAATTACTTCTCCAGTTTCAGGGTCGTAAAGGATATCCTGCTCAGCAAGTTCTTCATAGGAAGTTAAACCGATAGGAAAAGCAACTCTCAATGCTCTGTTTACTGCACGGGTTTCTGCCATTCTGATTAAGTGAGGAGTTACCATGCGATTGGTGTTGTTTTTATCTGCATCGCCGTATGCTTCATATTTTCCACCATCCTTGGTTCTCACTGTTGCTTTTATTAGGCAAAAATCTTGCGTTCTTTCTACAATCTCTACTTCTATCCCGGCTAACTGTCCGCTTTTTTGGGCATAGTAAATAAGTCCCTCTTTCGTTACGTAGGGTCTATCACCCATTACGATTATGTGTCCCAAATCTGGACGGAGACCAAACTCAGCGAAAAGAGCTCTTATCTGTTGTGCGAGATGCTCCTGTGCTTTCTCCGGGATTCCTCTATGTCCTTTCAGCCATCCTTTAATTTTCGTCAGGTCAAGCCACTGTTCCTGTAGTTCCTCTGCAACTTTGATTCTCACCTGTTCAATTGTTTTGACCTCTGCCATCGCTTCCTCCATCCATTAAGGTTAATACCAATAATTTGCTTTGTCAATTAGGCAAATTAAGTGCCTAATTGAGGTTCTTGGTAAGAATTTTGATGGGATCAAAAAATGAAAGCTTTTCAAGGAGTTCCTCTACTGTGTCTGCTGTATAAACTTGGCAAACTCCTTGGTCTTCTACAATTGCTTTTACACCTTGTCCGCTTACCGTAATTGTTAGGGTTCCGTCCAACATGTTTTGCAGCACTTTTTTGATTCCCATTGCAACCTCCTATTTACGGGTTTTTTATTTTCCACAGTCAAATTTAAATCATTTGATTTAAATTGTCAACGATTCCTTTTGTAAACGCCGATGACCTTAAAGATCATTACGTCTCTTAAATCTTCTTGAGTTAACTCTATTGGTTTATAGACTTCATTTAAAGGAATGAGTTTTACTTTATTTCCATCGGTGTAGTATTTTTTTAAAGTTGCTTCTCCGTCCTTAATAACAACAACCTCATCTCCATTTTTAGGAGAGATAAAAGAAGGATCAGCTAAATGAACAAGATCCCCTGGTTCAAACAGAGGATACATACTGTCGCCTTCTACTTCCATGAAGAAAGTGCGTTCTTCTGGTTCTGGAAGAGGAATGAGAAATGCTGGTAGGGGAAAGTAACTTTCAGCATCCGCAATATGTCCACCAAAACTTCCGGCTTGAGTTCCTCCAACTATAGGGATGTAGGCTATTTCTCCTTTGAGCCACTGTATAGGTACGTTAAAGTATTCAGCTATTGGTTTTAAAGTTTCATCTTTCGGATTTCTTTTTCCCTTTTCTATCATATAGAGATATTGATTGAGAGATTCGGGGGATTCGTAGTCAATATACCCTTGCTCTATTAGTTCTTTAGCAAGTTGAAGTCGAGAGATTCCTTTCTTTTGTCTGAGTTTGAGTAGTCTTTTGCCTATGTCGCTTTTCACGAGATTCCTCCACCCGTTATGTTTCTTATATTTTAAATCTTTTGATTGAAAAGCTCAACTATTGGCGCAAGGAAAGGCACAGTGCTGTTGAGATGGCACAAATGAGACACAAATTCCGCTCTTGATTGAGGGTTGAATGTCGTGAAAGCTTTTATTTTCTTGGTGCCCGGGGCGGGATTTGAACCCGCACGGCCTTGCGGCCACAGGATCCTGAGTCCTGCGCGTCTGCCAATTCCGCCACCCGGGCACTTGCTTGCAACTATAATATATGCAATTTATCCCGGAATGCATATATTGAGGCTTGTTTCCGGAGGCAAATATGGAAAGGTTGACCGTTCTTTACGACAACAGAGCAGTTGACGGTTTTAAAGCAGACTGGGGATTTTCCCTGCTTGTTGAACTTGATGACAGGGATATCCTCTTTGATACCGGTGCAAAGCCGGAAATCCTCGGGGAAAACATGGACAAAGCCGGTGTCGATCCGGAAGAGATCGATATCGTCTTTATATCCCACAATCACTGGGACCACACCGGAGGACTTCCGGTCATCCTTGAGAAAAATGCCGAATTTGAGCTTTTCGTCCCCGAACCCGACTGTTTAGAGTTTGAGGAGAGAATACCAGAAAGCTCCATATGCGTTCCCGTTTCCTCCCCCACCTACATAACGGAAAGGGTTCTCTCGACCGGAATAATGGCGACGGGGCTTGAGTCGCCGCAGTACGAACATTCCATGATAGTCTTGGGAGAGCCGGGGCCGGTTCTGATAACGGGCTGTTCCCACCCGGGAATTGTTGACATAGCGAAGAAGGCAGTTTCCCTGACGGGTGAAGAGCTTTTCCTGATTGTAGGAGGATTTCACCTCTACAGGGCAGACAGGGAAGAGATTGAGGAAGTCTCGGAAGAGCTTAAAAGGTTGACACGCTTTGTCGCTCCCTGCCACTGCACGGGAGAGGAGGCAATTGAGATTTTCAGAACGTCCTGGAAAGAGCGCTTCATACCGGCAGCCGCAGGAGTGGAAATCCCCCTTGAGGAGGCTTAAATGTTTGACGCCCTTGCAGAAAAAGTTCAGTCTGCAATAGAGAAGATCGGCAGGAAGGGAAGAATCGACGAGGAGACTTTAAATAAGGGGCTCAGAGAAATAAAACTGGCCCTGCTTGAGGCGGACGTTAACTATAAAGTGGTTAATAAGTTCATTAAGGATATAAGGGAAAAAGCCCTCGGTGCAAAGGTAACGAGGGGGGTAAATGCTGCCCAGCAGCTCGTTAAGATAGTCTACGACGAGCTTGTCGAAACTCTGGGAGGAGAAGGAACGAAGCTTTCTTTAAAGAGCAAGCCTGCGGTGATTCTCCTCATAGGTCTTCAAGGTTCGGGAAAGACGACAACGGCGGCAAAGCTTGCAAACTACTTGAAAAAGCAGGGTAAGAAAGTTTTGATGACTTCTGCCGACGTTTACAGGCCTGCCGCCATGCTTCAGCTCAAAAAGCTGGGAGACCAGATAGGCGTTCCCGTCTTCCTTGAGGAAGGGGAAAAGGATGCAGTAAAGATAGCCGAAGACGCCCTGAAGAAGGCAAAAGAGGAAGGTTACGACGTTCTCATCGTTGATACTGCCGGTAGGCTTCACGTAGACGAGGAGCTTTTAGAGGAGGCAAGGAGGATAAAGGAAAAAGTAACTCCCGATGAGACCCTCTTTGTGATTGATGCCATGACCGGTCAGGAGGCGGTAAACATAGCCAAATCCTTTGACGAAGCCGTCGGTATGACCGGTATTATTGTTACGAAGATGGATTCGGACGCAAGGGGAGGGGTGGCCCTTTCGGTAAAGGGGGTTACCGGAAAGCCCATAAAGTTTGCCGGGGTAGGTGAGAAGGTCGATCAGTTTGAGCCTTTCTACCCGGACAGGGTTGCTTCGAGGATACTCGGAATGGGGGACATTGTCTCCCTCGTTGAGAAAGCCCAAGAGGTAATTGACGAGAGGGAAGCCCTCTCTATGCAGGAGAAGCTCCTTTCAGGTGAGTTTACCCTTGAGGATTTCAGACAGCAGCTGAAGATGATTCAGAGGCTCGGCCCTCTTCACCAGATAATAAGGATGATTCCGGGACTCGGAAGTCAGAAAATGCTTAAACAGCTTCAACAGGTAATAGATGATAAGAAGCTGAAGAGGATAGAGGCGATTATAAACTCAATGACCCCCGAGGAGAGGCGGGACCACACCATAATAAACGCCAGCAGGAAGAGGAGAATTGCCAGGGGAAGCGGAACTTCCGTAAAGGAAGTAGATGCCCTCCTGAAGCAGTTTGCCCAGGCCAAGCTTGCCATGAAGCAGATGAAGAAAATGAGGAAAAAAATGGCAAAGAAAGGCGGAGGCTTCCCGTTTCCGTTTATTTAGTTCCGAGAAGTCTGTCGAGGATTATCGATGCGGCCGACCTGACCGACAGGTGGTTGTAGTCGGTTGCTCCCTCTATTGGCTCAAGCACGAAGTCGGCGGAGCTGATAAACTCTTCCGTGAGTCCCCATCCCGTTCCGAAGCATATGATGACGTCGGTTCCGCTTTCTATTAAGGCTCGAAGCTCCTTGAACTTCAATGCCCTTTCCCGCTTTTTGGCCGTGGTAACGACGATTTTCGGCTTTACTCCGTCCCTTTCTTCTATGTCTTTCAGGACGTCTTCAAAGTAAGGGACTGCTTTGACAAGCTTCAAAGCTTCCCACCTTTTGGGGTTGTATTCCCTGCCGTGGCCTCCCTGCCAGAAGGAAAGGAGTTTCCTTGCAAGCCAGAGGTGGTTTTCGATGGGCTGGACGACGTAGTAGCGTTTTACTCCGTAGGTTCTTGAAGCTCTTGCTATGTCGTGAATATCAAGGGTCGTGAGTGATGTGGCTACAACTCTTCTTTCCTTGTTGTAAACCGGGTAGTGGAGGAGCGCTGTGTATACGGCCATTACCTAACCTCTTTCCTTTTCTTTCGGCAAAAGTTTATTAAAAATCCAGACAGAGGGAAGGTAGAGGATAAGAAGTTTTGGAGAAAAGGAAAGCAGTACCGCAATTCCTACGAGGAAAAGGCCGTAGAAGATTTCCCTTTGTGATCTTTCTTCTTTCCGCGACGCCCTTTTAATGAGTTCCGGTGCTTCCTCGATAAGTTCTCCGTAGGCCGTGACAAGGTTCAGGACTTTCCTCCTCAGTTCTTTTGCGGCCACTTTCGGAGCCAGCTTTTTAAGGTATGGTTTCAGAATAGGAGGAAGCCTGAAATCCGGATATATGAGCCTTGCAATGGACTCTGTATGGGCTATTGTCTTCATGAGGATTACCAGCTCCTCCGGCAGAACAATTTTGAACTTCCTTGCCGTTGAAAGCTCCTCGTAAAACAGCTTTTCTGCGTCTATTCGGGAAAGGGGTCTGTTGTAGTACCTGTCGAGGAAGGTCATTATCTCCCTCTTTAGCAGGTTTTCGTTAATTCCTTCGGGCAGTGCTCCTATCCTTTTCAGCGCTCCGACTATGAGGTCTGGATCCCTGTTCATTACCCCCACGGAGAAGAAGAAGAACTGAGACAGAGTGCCGGGGGAAAGCCTGCCCACTATTCCGAAGTCAACGAAAGCAAACCTCCCGTCGGGAAGGAGGAAGATGTTTCCCGGATGGAGGTCTCCGTGAAAGACTCCCAGCTCAAACACCATTCTGTGAACTATGTTGACAAACCGCTCCGCGAGGGTTTTCCTCTCTTCGGGAGACATCGGTATTTCTTCCGTAAGTTTTTTCCCGCTTACAAACTCCGTAACGAGAACTTTCGGGTCGGAAATGTCCCACAGGACGGCGGGAATGTAGAGGTTTTTCTCTTTTTCCGAAAACTTCCTGAAAAGCTCTGCATAGGCGGCTTCTGTCGTCAGGTCAAGCTCTGACAGGAGCATTCTCTCTATCTCATCAACGATGCGGGGGATTCTGAACTCACGGAAGAAGGGAACGAAGGAGGAAAGGATGTTGACGGCAACTTTTAGGACTTTCAGGTCTTTCTTTACTTCGCCTTCCACTCCCGGCCTTATAAACTTTACCGCAACCTCCTTCCCCGACTTCAGCCTTCCCTTGTGAACCTGAGCAACCGACCCGGAACCGATGGGAAATGGGTCGATTTCTTCAAAGTATTTCTTAATAAAGGGATAGCTAGAAAGGAGTTCCTCTATCGGCTGAGGAGGCACTCTGTCCTGCAGTTTTTCGAGTTCTTTTATGAACTCCGGCGGTAATATGTCGACCCGCGTTGACAGGAGCTGTCCGATTTTAATGTAAACGGCACCGAGCCTTTCAAAAGCTACCCTTAACCTTTTCGGGGGAGGGAGTTTGATGAGGTCTCTGTAGGGAAAGAAGAAGACAAAACCTGCGGCTTTGGCCACAGGTGTCGTGATTTTAGAAGCTATAAGCTCAAAGGCACAGAAGTATAGGAAGGCGGAAATCTGCCACAGCCTTTTTAAATACTCCATCACTTTGTTGAAGTTTCTTCCAGCTTTTTCTTAAGCTCCTCCACCTCCCTGCGGAGTTCTTCTACGTCCTCCTTTGTTGCAACTTTAAGTTCTTTGAGGATTTTGAGAACCTCTTTTTCAAACTCCTCTTTCTGCTTTTCTGCCTTTTCCTTTAGCTCTTTGATAAACTTCTTGCCCTCCTCTTCCGTGAGCTTTCCCTTCTCTTCCAGTTCTTCGATGAGGTTTTCAACCTTCTCGGTTATCACGGCTATCGCCCCTATCTGCAAAAGGGCAAGCTTCCTGATAAGGTTGGCTGCTTCTCTCATCTTTTCCTCCCTTTAGCTGTTTGATTTCTATCGGTTAAAATTATTCCCACAGAAAGAGAAAGGGGAATCGGGTTGAGAACCGCTTTGCTGGCCTTGTCTTTAATCCTTCTTCCCGTCTCTTCACCGGCAGACGACCGAATTCCCGTGGAGATGACGGCCGATAGGCTTTACGGAAACGTCAACTCTCAGCTTACAGCAGAGGGAAGGGTTAAGGTAGTTTACGGCGACGTTGTTATAACTGCCGACAAAGGCTTTTACGACAAAGGTGCGGGAATTCTCCGCCTCTGGGGAAACGTTGAGGTAAGGGAGCCTCCCGCCCACTTTAAGTGCGAAAGGATTATTTACGACTTGAACAGGAAAAGAGCAGTTATAGAGAAGGCCGACGGCTGGCTTTCCCCCACCGACAGGATTAAGGCGGACAGGATAGAAAGGCTGTCGGAGAAGGAGTGGATAGCTTACGACGGAATTTACACTCCCTGTAAGAACGACTGTCCCGACTGGTCGGTGGGAGCTAAGAAGTTTAAGATACTTCTGGGGGAATCCTTTTCGGGTAAGTGGGTTACCTTCAGGGTTAAGGAAATTCCGGTTCTGGTTACGCCTTTCCTGAGCGGCCCGATTCAAAGGGAAAGGTCTTCGGGCTTCCTATTTCCCCGCTTCGGTTACAGGAGCGACGACGGATTTACTTACAGACAGCCCTTTTATCTTGTCCTCGGAAGAAGCGCAGACCTTACAGTTTCCTATGAGAAAAGGTTTAGGGACGGTTCTGCGAAGTCGGCAGAGCTTAGGTACGTTCTCGGCAGGGTTAACAACTACGGGAATCTTTTTTACAACCAGATAGACAGGAGGAACGAAAAGGACTGGAATGTTAAGCTGTCCCACACCTACAGGCCGTCTGACTACCTTTACGGAAGCTTGAGAAGTGAGGTCGTAAGCAACAGGACTTACTACAAGGCCGCTTCGGGTTTTGACGTTGAGGCGCAGACTAGGCTTTATACGAAGTCGGATTTGGCGGTTTCGAAGCTCTGGGAGCACGCAATTTTGAACGCAAACGCCGTTTACCTGCGTTACCTTGACGGGTCTTCTGATAGGATTTATCAGAAGCTCCCGAACCTCAACTTCTACCTGATGGACGTGCCCCTGCCGAATACTCCCTTTACCTTTAACTTTGACCTCGAATCCACCTACTTTTACAGGAAAGCCGGCGGAAGCAGCTACAGGGTTAACCTTAAGCCCGGAGTAAGGTTTGTCCGTCAGCTCGGAACTTTTAAAAACAGCGCAGAACTTTCCTACCTTTACACCTACTACCAGCTGTCCGGGGACAGAAAACAGCTTTACTTCAGTGACAGGCTGGCGTTTAACAGCTTCTTTCCCCTGCAGAGCGGTTATTCTCTGTCTCTCAACCCTGAACTTGAGTTCAGCTACATCGAGTCCGAAAACCAGGACGACAATCCCTACTACGACATCAGCGACAGGATAAAGGGAGAAAGGAGAATATCTCCTTCCCTGGAAGCTTACCTTTACGGGAAGAAAGGCAGGGTGGCCAGGATTTCTCTTTCCTCGGATTACCTGCTGGGAAGCGAAAATGCCTGGAAAGACTTTAGGTTTGATGCCGACCTGATTCCTGCGGATTTTGTTTCCTTGAGAGAAACCTTTTCGTACTCCATCGAATCCGGAGAGCTTAAAAACTCCAACACTTACCTGAACTTTTCCTTCCCTTTTGCAACGGTCTGGACAAACTACTACAGACAGTTTGAAGAGGAGATAAGCTACCTCAGGTGGGGGACAAGCGTTCCTCTGGGAAGGTACTTTTCCTTTAGCTACAGCCAGCGCTACGACCTGCTCAACTCAAAAGACCGCGAAAGGAGCTACAGCCTGAGGGTCAACAGGGGATGCTGGAACGGCAGCCTCTCCTACAGGTGGGTTAAGAACTACGACGATACCATAGACTATCAGATCACCCTTACCATTAATCTGCTGAAACTCGGAAGTTACGGATACCAGCTGACGGGGAGGAAAAAGTAAGAAATATCTGCCCATTTACGTCACAGCAGCTGACAAAATTCGTCACAGAAGTACCGGAGCAGTATCCTTATAACAAGAACCTTCTTTCACACTTCGATTGGCATAAAACTTGCTTCTACCCAAAATTGGGTAGAATTGAAAAAAAAAACCACTTTAAGGAGGTAGGTCATGAGAAGAGGTTTCACGCTCGTGGAGCTGCTGATCGTCATTGCGATCATCTCCATTCTGGCGGCTATCGCCATTCCTCAGTTTTCGAAGTACAAAAAGAGGGCTTATGTAGCAGCTATGAGGTCTGATGCTCACAATATTATAGCTGCTGAAGAAGCTTATTTTGCAGAACATGATGATTATGTTAATCCAACTGAGGACAACCTAGGTATAAAGCTGTCTAAAAATGTAGATTTTGAATCGCATGGTTATGTTAACGCTACTGCATGTGGTAGCACTCCCGGATACTATTTTGTTCTTAAGCATAAGAATATTCCAAATGGACCATATATTGCATATTGTTCTTGTAATAGCACAGAATATTCAGCTCCTAAGGAAGTTTCTAACTCAACTATTTCTTGTCCATAAAATGACTATTACTGCTTAAGCAAGGGGCCCCCCCCCTTGCTTCAAATTCCTGAATACTGCAAAATTGAATTAAGGGTAAATATATGACTAAGGGATTTTCCTTGCTGGAAATTCTGATTACCTTAGTTATAGTTGGAATACTAGTTTCCATAGTTATTCCGAACTTTTCTTCATATAAAACACAGGCTTACAACAACATCGCTCTCTACGATCTTAAGAATCTAATAGAGGATGAACTATCTTACTTTGCAGTTACACAACAATTTATTGGTTTTTCTACAGATGATATAACGGAAAGAGTAATAAGAATCGGTAGCTTTGAACATAAATACCTAACGGAAGGCATAAAGTCTACCGCAAAAGTGGATGGCTGGTATGCAAATGTCTGCACAAAGCATAAGTGGGGTGATAAAATTTATGGATATGAAAGTGAAACTGATGTCTTTTATTACAAAGAAAGCCAAAAAGGTTATGAACTTCATGACTTAGACTGTCCGAATGCTACGAAAAACAAGGATTTTACTGCAAGTAATGGTTGGAAAGTCCTTGATTACTCCAGATAATTCTAGTTGAAGTTACTTTTATGTACTTAATTACAATGATCAAATCTGAAACTTTCATAAAGCTTTGGGCTTATAGGTTCCATTTTAAAGATTTCTCTTACTAAATTACTGAAATTTTTAACCACCTTCTCTTCACCGTGGATCAATATAATCTTACTCTTTCTATGAATAGCTCTTTTAAGCCACGACAAGAGCTGAGGCTGATCGGCGTGAGAGGAAAATCCGTTTATGGTATAAACGGAAGCCTTTACGGCAACAACTTCGTTGAAAATTTTTACTTTCTTTGCTCCCTCTATTATCTGCCTGCCGATTGTTCCTTCTGCCTGATAGCCGACAAAGATTATTGAGTTCTTCTTGTCCCATATCCTGTGTTTCAAGTGGTGGAGAATCCTGCCTCCCGTACACATGCCGTTTCCGGCAATTATTACAGCCCTTCCTTTATAGTCGTTGATCTTCTTTGACTCTTCGACAGTTCTTGTGAACTTCAGGTAAGGAAACTTGTAAAGGTCTCCTTTTCTCATTTCCTTCACGACCTTTTCGTCGAGGCACTCCGGATGGCGCTTGAAAACCTGAGTTATCGAAATTGCCAGGGGGGAGTCGAGGAAAACCCTGCAGGGAGGCAGTTCTCCTTTTTCATACATCTGCTTTAAGATGTAAAGAATGTCCTGCGCTCTTTCCAGGGCAAATGTCGGTATCAGAACAAGTCCGCCTCTCTCAAACGTGTCGAGAACGGCTGTTTTAAATTCCTCTATCGATTCCTTGAGGCTTTTGTGCTTCCTGTCTCCGTAGGTTGTTTCTATCATTACGATATCGGCCTTCGGTGGCGGTTCAGGATCCCTTATTAAGGGCTTCCCGGCATTTCCGATGTCACCGCTGAAAAGCAGCCTTTTCCCTTCAACTACGACTTCTACGGATTCGGAACATAGGATATGCCCCGCATCGAGAAACCGGAACTTTACTCCTTTTACTTCTTTCCACTCGTGGTAGTTTACGGGAGAAAAGTGGCCGAATGTGTCGAAGACGTCATCCAGCGTGTAGAGAAGTTCTTTCGGTTCTTTCCCCTCCCGCAATCTCTTTCTGTTGAGGGTTTTTATGTGCTCCTCCTGAACCTGAGCGGCATCCATCAAGATGAGCCTTGTTATGTCTACCGTTCCGGGTGTAGCGTAGATTTTTCCCCTGAATCCTCTTTTAACCAGGTACGGAAGCCTTCCGCAGTGGTCGAGGTGGCCGTGGGAGAGGATTACAAAGTCGATGTCCTTTGGGTCAAAGGAAAATTTCGGATTAAGGTCTTCCAGCTCTTCTCTTCCCTGAAAAAGGCCGCAGTCGAGCAAGAACTTAACGCCGTTTGTTTCGATTAAGTGGCAGCTTCCGGTAACTACCCTTGCAGCTCCGTTAAACGTGATTTTCACTTTAGCTTCTCCCTGAGGGTTCCCTCCGTAACGGGGCCCATAAGGATTTCTTTAACAGTGCCGTTTTCCGTTATTACCACCGTCGGGGTTGCAAGTATGCCGAATTCCCGTGCAACTTCTGGTTTTTCTGCAACGTTCACTTTTATAAAGTGAACGCCTTTAACTTCCTTTGACAGCTTCTTTATTACCGGGTCAACGAAGGCACAAGGACGGCAGTTTGGAGCGTGGAAGTAAACCACTCCTTTCCCTTTCTTTAGCCTCATAAATTCCCCTTTTGTCGGAACGGGCCTTCCCTTCATCTTCTTTGCCTTCCTTTTCCAGTACAGCCTGAGGCCGATTACGAAGATAAAGTAGGTAAAAAGGAGAACGAAAATCACGTCGAAGAAAACGGCCGCAACTTTCAGGAGCGGTTCGGGAATCGCCATCTGAACCTCCGGTTCCGTAATTGGCTACAATTATATATATTATGTCTTTCCGTGATTTTCTTTTCCGGGAGAATTGAAAACTCTACGTATTCAGGAGGTTTCTTGCCCGCCCGCCTTCCTTTAAAAGTGGAAGAGTTAAAGGATTTCCTCGAAAATTTCTTTAAATCCAGGGACATTCCTGTCAGAGTTATCCTCTTCGGCTCCAAGGCAAGAGGCACCCACACGGAACACTCCGACATAGACCTTGCTTTTGACAGCCGGGAAAACCTGGAAAAAGCTGTTAGAGAGCTGAGGGAATTGATGGAAGAGTCCCCACTTCCCCAAAAGGTTGACCTGATTATCTTTTCAAAAGTTAACGACAGATTTAAAGAAGAAATAAGAGAGGGAATAGTTTGGATAGACTTAACAGGGTAGTTAACGACTTCGAACACTCCTTAAAGAGGCTGGAAGAAGCGATTAAGAAACTGGAGAAAAACAGGAAGAGCGACGATTACCCTTTCTTCAGGGATTCATCAATACAGAGATTTAAGTTCACGTTCGAAATAATGTGGAAAACGGTTAAGACGTACTTGGAGCGGGAAGGAATTACCTGCAGAAGTCCGAGATCCTGCATAAGGGAATTTTTTTTCCGTCGGACTAATAGGAGAAGAAACTGCAGTAATGTTAATGAAAACTCTCGAGGACAGAAACCTGACAGTCCACACTTATAGAGAGGAAGTCGCTGAAGAAATAGCCTAGAGGCTTAAAGACCACTTCGAGGCAATGAAAGAAGTGCTGTCTGCCGTTAAAGCCGGCCTTTGATAAAGATAAAGGTAAAATTAATCCGCCACAAAAAGTTCGGGAGGATTCAATGAAGTACAACTTTAAAGATATCGAAAAAAAGTGGCAGAAAGTCTGGGAAGAGAGGAAATCTTTTAAGTCAAAGGCCGAAAAAGGGAAAAGGAAGTATTACGTCCTCGAAATGTTCCCCTACCCCTCCGGGAAGATACACATGGGACACGTAAGGAACTACTCCATAGGAGATGTAATAGCCCGGTTTAAGAGAATGGCCGGCTACAACGTCCTTCACCCCATGGGATGGGATGCTTTCGGCCTTCCGGCCGAAAATGCCGCGATTAAAAGCGGAGTTCACCCGAAGGACTGGACGCTCCAGAACATTGAAAACATGAAGTCCGAGCTTAAAAGGCTCGGTTTTTCCTACGACTGGGACAGGGAGATTGCAACCTACAGCCCCGAATATTACAGGTGGAACCAGTGGATATTCCTTAAGATGCTTGAGAAAGGTATAGCTTACAGGGCCAAGGCCAGGGTCAACTGGTGTCCTTCCTGTCAGACTGTCCTTGCTAACGAGCAGGTTGACGAGGAAGGGGGATGCTGGAGGTGCGGAACAAGGGTCGAGCAGAGGGAAATAGATAGCTGGTTTCTGCGGATAACCGACTACGCCGAAGAGCTTCTCACCGACCTTGAACTCCTCAAAGGCCACTGGCCAGAACCTGTAATAACGATGCAGAAAAACTGGATAGGCAAAAGCGTCGGGGCTGAGATTGAGTTTGAAGTTCCCGAAAAAGGCGAAGTTATAAAGGTATTCACCACCAGACCCGATACCCTCTTTGGTGTTACGTACATCGTCCTCGCTCCCGAACATCCCCTTACCCTTAAGCTTTCCGCCGGTACCGAGCAGGAGGAGGCGGTTAGGAGTTTCGTTGAGAAGATGAAAAAAGTGGACAGGAGAAAGAGGGAAAGCGGGGAGCTTGAAAAAGAAGGCGTTTTCCTCGGAGTTTATGCCGTTCACCCCCTGACCGGAGAAAAAGTGCCTGTATACTCCGCCAACTTTGTCCTGATGGACTACGGAACAGGGGCAGTTATGTCCGTTCCCGCTCACGACCAAAGGGACTTTGAGTTTGCAAGGAAATACGGACTGCCGATTAAGGTTGTCATAGTCCCCGAAGGAGAGGAACTAAGCCCGGAGGAAATGGCAGAAGCTTACACGGCGCCGGGCGTCCTCGTAAACAGCGGGAAGTTTACGGGACTGAAGAGTGAGGAAGCAAAAGAGAAAATAACCGAGAAACTGGAGGCTCTCGGGAAAGGTAAAAAGGCCGTCCAGTACAGGCTCAGGGACTGGAACATATCCAGACAGCGCTACTGGGGAACTCCCATACCGGTTATTCACTGTCCGAAGTGCGGGATAGTTCCCGTGCCGGAAGAAGACCTTCCCGTAAAGCTTCCGGAAAACGCTCCGCTCCTCGGGGAAGGCCGTTCGCCCCTTGAAAGGGTTCCAGAATTCATTAATGTCAAGTGTCCGGTCTGCGGTAGTGACGCAAAGAGAGACCCGGACACGATGGATACCTTCTTCGACTCTTCCTGGTACTTCCTCAGGTACTGCTCGCCGAAGGAGAACAACCTGCCCTTCAATCCGGAAGATGCTTCATACTGGATGGTTGTTGACCAGTACATAGGAGGCATCGAACACGCCGTTCTCCACCTTCTCTATTCCCGCTTTTTCACGAAAGTCCTGAGGGACATAGGGCTTTTTAAGGCCGAAAGCGGAGATCCTCAAGAGGAGTTTTTCAAGGCCGGAGAGCCTTTCCAGAACCTCCTCACCCAGGGGATGGTCAACAAGAGGTGGGTAAGCGTGAAAAAGCTTTTCGAGGTGTTTAACCTCGATGAAACCAGCCCCCTTTCTGCACTTATTAAGGCCGTTACCGGCAAGGACGTCGCTGCTTCGGAAACTCTGGGCTCCATTATGAGGAGAAACCACATATCCGTCGGCGACAACATCGTTTTACTCCTTTCTGCCGAGGAAGTAAGGAAGTTCATAGACAACGTTGATGAGCTGCTTGAGGAACTTGAAAAGAAGTACGGTGAATCCGCCAAGATGAGTAAATCGAAGCTGAACATCGTCAATCCGAAAGACATGATTGAGCGTTACGGTGCTGATGCGACGAGGCTTTACGTCCTCTTTGCAGCTCCTCCCGAGGCGGAGTTTGAATGGAAAACGGAAGGGATTGAAGGAGCTTTCAGGTTCCTCAAGAGGGTCTTCGCGTTTGTAGTTGAAAACAGGAACCTTTTTGAGGAAGAGATAAAAGGAGAGCTTTCGAAATCGGCCAAAGAACTCAGGAGAAAGGTTTACGAAACGCTCAAGAAAGTAACAGAAGAACTTTCCGGAAGGTTTAAGCTGAACACGGCTGTAGCTTCGATAATGGAGCTTTTTAACGCGGTCTCCTCCTTCCGTCCCGAAGCAGAGGGCGACAGGGCTGTCCTCAAGGAAGCCGTCGAGCTTCTCATAATCATGCTCTCCCCCTTCACTCCTCACATAGCAGAAGAGCTGTGGCAGGTTACCGGTCACACAACTTTAGTCTCCGAAGAAAGGTGGCCGGAGGTTGATGAATCGGCACTGCAGAGGGAAGAAGTAGAGCTTCCCGTCCAGGTCAACGGTAAACTGAGAGACACGGTCGTTGTTCCTGCAGATGCCGACGAAGAGACCGTCAGAGAAATCGCTTTAAAGAGTGAAAAGGTAAGGAAGGCGCTTGAGGGTAAGGAGGTAGTTAAATTCATATATAGGCCGGGTAGGATAGTAAACTTTGTTGCGAGGTAACAGTTGAAAAGATTGCTTTTTATTCTCCTTGCGGTTTTCCTTTCCTCCTGCGCTACGGTAGGAAAGGCAAAGTTACCGCGGAAAGTGGAACACGTTTACCTTGAACCGGTTACAAACAGGACGGGAGAAGAAGGACTTGACGTTATTTTCACGAGGGTTGCCGACAAGTTCTTTTACTCCGATCCCCGCTTTGACGTTGATCTCGTTCCCGTGCCCGACAGAACGCTGGTAATAAAGCCGTCCGTTGATTCCATTTCCACCTTTGCCGTAGGTTTTGACAGGAAAGATGTTGCCCGGGAATACAGAATGTCGATAAGGGCCACTGTAAAAGTCTTTAAGTACGGATTTAAAAAACCCCTCTATACGTTTTCCGTTGAAAGGTACGACTTCTACGACACTTACGGAACGGCTACGGCGGTAGAGCAGAAAAGGAAGAAGTGCATCGAGAGAATTGCAAACCAGATATTCAGAGAAATCGGGGAGAGGCTCTTTGTTGAAGGTAGTAAGAGAGTTCCGTGACAGCAGTTACCGGGTGGTTGAAGCCGAGTGGGAGGGAAACAGGTTTTTATACCTCGAGGACTTCAAAGAGGGGACTCAGTCCCTTTGTCTTCTCGAAAAAGAAGTTCCTTTGGACTTTCTTTGGGAAAAGCATAAAGAGGATGAAAATTTTTGTCTTCCTTGTGAACTTTTGCTGTTTTTTGAAAGGAAAGTTTTAAAGTGGCGAAACTCCACGGCCGAAATGGGGCTGACTCTTGAAAGGCTTGAAAACTTCAGGAAGCTTCTGGAGGTGAAAGGTGAAAATAGTTGACTGCAGGGGACTTGCCTGTCCGATTCCTGTTTTAAAGACGAAAGAAGCTTTAGAGTCGCTGGAGAGCGGGCAGGTAGAAGTTATCGTTGATAACAAAGCTTCAAGGGAAAATGTGAAAAGGTTTGCCGAAAAGGTCGGGTGTTCTGTTGAAGTTAAGGAGGAAGGAAGCCTTTTCAGGATCATAATAACAAAAGGGAAATCAGTATCAAGGGCGGAAAAAGAAGAAGAAAGCCCGAACAGGAAAAAAAACGTGGTGGTCCTTATAGCCTCATCGACAGTCGGCGAAGATCCGGAACTGGGTAAGATACTCATTAAGGGTTTCATAAAGACCTTTTTAAATGCGGGTCCTCTTCCCTCTGCAGTCGTTCTCATCAACACGGCAGTGAAGCTTGCCTGTAGGGGAGGTGACGAGGAAATTCTTTCCGCACTCAAGTCGCTGTCAGAAAAGGGGTGTAAGGTCATCTGTTGCGGAACGTGCTTGGATTACTTCGGCCTACTCGAAGAGCTTGAGGTAGGCGTGGCGTCGAACGCATACGATGTGGTGCAGACCCTCGTTAACGCCGACTCGGTTATCAGGCTTTAGAAGCCATAAGCCACCTGAAAAGCTTCACCACAAAAGGACCTACAAGGTTCTGAACGACGCTGTAGGTAACGGCCGGCAGGGCTGCCAAAGGTCCCCACTGGGAAATTGCCAGGACGGTGGCCAAGCCCGAATTCTGCATCGCCGTTTCTATGGATATCGTTATTCGCTCTTTTTGAGGAACTCCCAATATCCTCGGTATTACGTATCCGAACCAGAAACCGAGCAGAAGGTGGATCAGGGAAGCCAGTATCAGCAGGAAGAAAGCTTTCCCCGGCAGGCTTGCTATCTTCCCGTGACCCGCGGCGACCACGAAACCGACGATTAAGACCACGGCTGCGGTAGAGTAAGCGGGAAGCCATCCCTTTAACCTTTCCACTCTTTCCGGAAAAAGGCTGTTCACGGCTATGCCTGCCGCAACGGGCAGGAGGGTTACCTGTACCATGTCGAGGAATAGCTTTCCAGCATCTACCGTTACAACCTTATAAGTAAAAACCTTTGTAAGAACGGGAGTTAGAACGGGAGAGATAAAGGTGTTAACTCCGGATAGGGAGAGCGAAAGGGCCACGTTTGTTCCTGCCAGGAAGTTGTAAACGTTTGAGACAACGCCCGTTGGACACGAGCCTGTCAGTACCTGTCCGGCCAGGAATTCCTTGAACTCCTGTCCGTAGAGCAGGTATCCGGTAACAAATCCCAGGAAGGGCATGACGGAGTACTGGGTGAGTATACCGACAATTACTGTCGACGGTTTCAGTATGACCGCTTTGAAATCCTCCAGCTTCAGCGTCAGCCCCATGGCCAGTATAACACTCCCCAGAAGAGGCTTTATAACAGGCTTGAACGGTAAGAAAAGGGAAGGAAACTTAAGCCCGAAAGGGACTATCAGGAGCGTCCAAAGCCACAGCAAATCAGAAAACCTTTTCATGATTAATCCTCTCAAGGAGCGACATCGCGGCGTTAATTCCATCTATGGCGGAACTGGTTATACCGCCGGCGTAGCCGGCTCCTTCTCCTATCGGATAGAGGTTATCGGCCGAAACGGAGGTGTAGTCTTCCTTCCTTACGATTCTAACGGGAGAGGAAGTTCTTGTCTCAACACCGACCAAGGTTGCATTGGCCGGCACGAAGAAGGGAATTTTCTCTTTCCAGTAGAGAAAAGCTTTCCTTAAAGCTCCGGTGATTTCCCCGGGCAAAAGCCTGTCGAGCCTTGCGCTTTTAATTTCCGGTATGTAACCGCCCTCAATCAGTTCGGTTGAACTTCTTCCTTCCAGGAAATCGACAACCCTCTGGGCTGGCATTGTGTAGTTACTGCCTCCCATCACGAAAGCTGCCCTTTCAAGCGCCCTCTGGAACTCCACTGCCTTAAAAGGATCGTTTTCAAAATCTTCCGGGAAAACTTGAACGACAATTGCGCTGTTAGCGTAACCGCTGTCCCTTGCATAGTTACTCATCCCGTTGGTGACGACGGATTCTTTTTCAGATGAGGCGCAAATTACATAGCCTCCGGGGCACATACAGAATGAATAGACGTTCCTGCCCTTTCCCCTATACGTGAATGCGTACTCTGCGGGCGGAAGTTTCGGATGTTTAAACCACTTCCTACCGTACTGTATCCTGTTTATCGTCCTCTGCCTGTGGATAACCCTGAGCCCTACGGCAAAGGGCTTTGCCTCGAGCTTAATTCCCGATTTTGAAAGGGTTAGAAACGTATCCCTGGCACTGTTCCCTACGGCCAGGAAGATATAGTCAAACTCCTCCAGCATTTCCCTTTCCGTCTTGAGGTCTTTAAGGAGAACAGAAGTTACCCTTCCATTCTCTACGTTTAGTCCTTTGAACAGCGTCGAAAACCGAAACTCAACCCCCATTGACTTAAGTTTTTCCCTGAGGTTCCTGACTACGATTTTTAACCTGTCGGTTCCCACGTGAGGACGGTTCAAGTAGAGTATTTCCGGAGGGGCACCGCATTCAACGAGAACTTTAAAAACAAAGTGCTTCTTCTTATCTTTCACCCTCGTTGTCAGTTTACCGTCTGAAAATGTTCCCGCTCCCCCTTCTCCGAACTGAACGTTGGAATTCTCATCGAGCACCCTCTCTTTCCAGAAAAGGGCAACGTCCTTTTCCCTTTCCTCAACGGGTTTTCCCCTCTCTACGACGATGACTTTTAGACCGGCCTGCGAAAGAACGAGGGCAGAGAAAAGGCCTGCCGGACCGCTGCCGACTACGAGTACTTTCTTGCTCGAACGGGCTTTCGGAATGGTAAGGGGTTCAACCGGCCTGTAAGGGACTGCCGTTCCCTTTTCTATAAGCTCTTTTGCCTTTTCCTCCGGAAGGTCTACAACTACTTTGTAAACAAAAACGGGGCTCTTCCTGGCATCTATAGACTTCCTTATAACCCGAAACTCGGTTATTCCGAGTTCTTCCAAAACCTCCTTAAGCTCTCTTTCGAGGGGAACTCTTACCGCCACTTCAACTTTCATCCGGTATCTCCACTTTTAGCTTTTTGAGAAAATTAATCAGCTCTTTAGGGAAGTCCGGCCTGCCCCTTTCCATCTCCTCAACCGTTTGGGGAGGGAGTTCCTCAATTTCCACCGCTATAATCTCTTCAAGTCCTTTAATTCCTATCCTTTTCTCGACCAGTTCTTTTCGGTATATGAGGGAATCCCTTTTAAGCACTCCTCCCTTTTCGAGAATGTCTCCGACAAACTTCTCCGCGTTGTCTATATCCCTCTGCTTAACCCTCCCTTTCAGGTAAAAGGTCAGCGAGATCTTTACCGGTTTCTTAATGGGAAAGTTCTCAAGCCCGTAATCTATTTTCTGGATGTGAAGCTGCCAAAGTGCCTCGTTCTGCGCCCTCAGGACTTCCGGGTTGTTTATTATAAAGGGCTTAATTTCCCCGTTTATCCTCCTGTGGGATATCTTTTTATAGTTTGCCTTGCTCGGGATTTTCCCTACAAAAAAGAACTTGAACTTCACCTTTAACTCCTGCTAAACTTGAAAGGCCATGTACAGATTCTCATTTGGAAAGAGAACTGCAATTCAGAACCATACGATCAGAAAGTTCGTCTTAATTCTATCAACTCTTATCTTCTTAGTAATTTTCGCAACCACCGGGATAAAGTTAATAGAGGGGTGGAGCTGGTTTGATTCCCTCTGGCACGTCGTAATAACCATTTCCACTGTGGGTTACGGTGAGATTCACCCCCTTTCTCCTGCCGGCAGGGCTTTTACAATGGTTTTCATCGTATTTGCCTTTGCCGTTTTCGCCTACGGTGTTTCAGCAGTTGCTGCTATGCTCTTTGAGGGAGAAATCAGGAAATTCTTTACGGTAAAGAGGATGGAAAAGATGGTATCGAGGATGAAAAACCACACAATCGTCTGCGGATTGGGCAGAACGGGGCAGGCGGCAATAAAGGAACTTATTAAGGAAAAGGTACCCTTTGTCGTCATTGAGAAGGATGAATCGAAAATTGAGGAAGTTAAGGAAAACTATCCCGATCTCATCTACATCCACGGTGATGCCACTCAGGATGAGACACTTATAAAGGCGGGAGTGAAGTCCGCTTCAAACATGATAGTTGCTACGGCGGATGATGCGGATAACCTGTTTATAACTCTCTCTGCAAAGAACCTCAACCCGAAACTCAGGATAGTAGCGAGGGCGAACAGGGAGGAAAACATACTCAAGCTGAAACGGGCCGGAGCTTCCGAAGTCATACTCCCCAACGTCATAGGCGGACTAAGAATGGCATCGCTGGCTATAAGGCCCAGCGTCGTCAGCTTCCTCGACATCGTTACGCACCACGGTGAAATCGACCTCAGGCTTGAGGAGGTGGTAGTTCCCAAAGGATCTCCGTTTCACGGAAAACTCTTAAAGGAGCTTGATATACCGAAGAAAACCGGCGTCATTGTGATAGGAATAAGGAGAGAGGACGGTTCTTTTATACTTAACCCGACTTCGACGACAATGGTTCTGGAGGGGGATTCTCTCATAATCATCGGAACGAAAGAACAGGCGGAAAAGCTGAGAAAACTGGTATCGGGAGAGAAGAAAGATTGATTAGTGGTGCGGGAGGCGGGATTTGAACCCGCACGCCCGTAAGGGCACCGCCCCCTCAAGACGGCGCGTCTGCCGATTCCGCCACTCCCGCAACGGACGATGCATAATATAAGCTTCCTCCTAACTCCTGTCAACTTGTGTTCGAGTTCAATACATAGCAAAGCCGTGTTCACGTGCCTTAAAAAAGCAGAAGCCCGACCGGCTCTCAAAGAACAGAGCACCCTACAACATTATGGATCTTATGTATTTCAATAAAACTAAAAAATATCTTGATTTAAATGATAAAGTCTGATTTAATTTTTTATTAAATTTCTCATTGAATTTTTGGGGGAGTAAGAGTAATGGGGTTTAGGAGAGTTTCCTTCCAGCTTGCCCTTATTATCACGGCTATTTTGTTTTCGCTTTTCACTTTAGTAGTTCTCGGGAAAGATGTATTTCGGGGGAAGTACCTGCCGGCCAGAGAGCTTCGAGAATCGATACCGGTCCTTGAGGTAATCTCTGACCTTCTGCATGAGCTTGCCGTGGAAAGGGGTTTATCAACGGTATTTATCTCTCAGGGAGGAAACAAAAACCTACCCGTTTACGAAAAACTTGAAAAACAGCGAAAAAAAGTCCTTATCGATCTGAAAAAGGTAAAAGATTCCATCGACAGAAGACATCTCAACGTAAATTTAGAAGAACTGAAAGCAATCCTTATGAGCTTGAGAGAAGAGGTTGACAGAGGAGAACTCCCTCCCCTGGAAGTCCTTAAAAGATACACCAACCTGGTTGATGAAATTATTGATTCCTTTATCGAAGAGGGAACTGCAAAAAAACTAAAGGGCACTTACTTGAAGGAATCCATAATAGCCCTTGAATCCTTCCTTCGCTTAAAAGACCGGATCGGCGTTGAAAGGGCCCTTGCATCGAGCATAACGGCTCAGGCGAGAAAGGGAGAAGTTTCTCAATCTCTCCTTATTGCTTTTGGAGTCACGAGGGGAGAAGAATCAGTTTTTGAAAGGCTTTACGAGGAAACGGCTATTCCCTCTGCCAGGGATCTGGTGACTTCCATCAAGTCGGCTCCGGAATTCAAGCAGATAGAAAGAATCAGGAAGCTCATTCAGAACAGGAATTTTGAAGAGCTTTCTTACACAGAACCCCTGGAAGTTTTCCAGGTTTATACCGATTTACTGAAAGTAGTTAAAGACCTTCAGGCTTCTTTGCTTGACCGGATGAATTCCGCGGCAAGTGCAGTTTACAAATCTGCCGTCATTAGTCTTGTTAACCTGGCCGTTTTGGGCGTTATGCTACTTGTTTCACTCCCCTCACTCGTTCTGATAAGAAGAGAGATTCGCACTTCCCTCAGGGAGATAGAAGAAGTCCTGGGTAGGCTGAAGAGGGGCATTTTCCGCGTAGAGAAAAAGGAATTCCCGAAAAACGAGTTCGGAGATATTCAGAGAGGGGTTGTAGAACTTGTTGACTTATTTAAATCAATACTTATGCAGATAGACGCTATTTTTGCAAAGCTGGCCGAAGGAAAGCTGTCGGGAAACCTTATAAAGAAGGAGATTTTTGTCGGGGAGCTTGAAGAACTCGGGGCTAACGCCGAGAGAGTTGTCAAGAACATTAAGCTCTTTATGGAAGAGCTGGATAGGGTTACAGACAGTCTTTCGAAAGGCATCCTCACCATTAACATAAACCCCGAAGAGTTCAGCGGAGGCTATAAAAGGATAGCCGAAGGACTCGGCAGAATTGTTGAAAACTTCAAGAAACTGGCATCAATGATGGACGAGATTTCTGCCGACCTGAAAGAGGGTAAGTTTGAAAGCTACGATCCCTCCGTACTGCCGGGAGACCTTTCTGAGATCATTAAAAACCTCAACGATGCCTCAAACAAGGTAAAGCGGGCTGTTGAAACGATATCGGAAATGCTTAGGGCGGCCGACATTGACAGAAACATCGACGAAACTGCCTTTTCGGGAGAGCTGAGGAAGCTTGCAGCAGCGGCCAACGAGTTCAGGAGGACTATGAAGTCGGTGATAAGCGAAGTTGACTCATTCATACAGGAGCTTGAAAACGGTAACCTAAAGGCAGATCTGGATGACGGTAAGTTTATCGGTTCGCTTTCAAAACTCAAAGAATCTCTTCTTGCTATACGTTCTACCTTGGTTACTATAAAAAGAATGGTAGCAAGTGCCACGAAGGAGCTGGAGAGGGGAAATCTCCTGGTAGAAATGGATGAAAGACATCTTAAAGGGGAGTTGAAGGAAATAGCTACTTCCTTTAACGAAGGAATAAAATCCTTAAGGGAATCCATAGGATATTCAATAAAAACTCTCGATGAGGCGGTTAAAGAACTTGACAGGCGTGTTAACAACCTTTCTGATGTTGTCGAGAAAATATCCCGTCAAACAGAAGATACGGAAAAGGCTTCTTCTTCTGTTGAATCCTTTGCCGGAGATGTACAGAAACTTGCCGAATCGATGGAAGAACTCAACGAGCTGGCTTACAGGACTACGGAGAATGTGATTAGTTCCGAAGAACAGCTTCAGGAAATAAAGGATACTATAGATAAAAGAACAAAAGAGCTTTACTCCATCGTCGGGCTTATACTTCAAATTGCCGAACAGACAAATCTCCTTGCACTTAATGCTGCCATCGAAGCTGCAAGGGCAGGAGAGGCGGGAAGGGGATTTGCCGTTGTTGCCGATGAGGTGAGGAAGCTGGCGGAAAAAACGGCAAAAGCCACCGAACAGATAAGGGAAGTAATCGAAAATATAAACGCCGATATTAGAAGCAGGGTTCTGGAAGAGATCTTTACGACTTTCGGTGAAATAAAAGAGGCTATGAACAAAATCGAGAAGTTCGTATCCGATATTTCGTCGGAAGCCAGGGAAAGTTCTGTTTCGGCACGGGAAGTGGCGGACTCTATTCGAAGTGTTTCGAAAATGGCAAGGGAGAACATGGAGAAACTTTCGGAAGTTGCAGAGAGCATAAAGAAGTTGGCCGAAAGGATAGAGGAACTTGAGGAACAGCTTTCAAAGTTCCGCGTGTAGTCAGCCGGTTTGAAGTGAACTACCTACGACTAAAGTCGTAGGCTTCTGAGGGAGCTTGGTAGGTTACCCCTACCCTTATCCCTCCGGGCGGGTTCACGCCACCCTCTACTCCTATCCCTGCATACAGCAGAGATTCGGAGATACCTTCGTTTAACTCGTAAATTCTTACCCTGACCACTTTTTTGAGTCCCGTTACAAGGTCAAACCATTTCTTCTTGAACTTTCTCAAAATGTTCCTCGCTCCGTTAACGTCCGCATTAACGAGTCCTTTTATCGGAGACAGGAAAAGTCCCCTCTTTATCCTCCTTCCGTTACCCTTACTTTTCTTTTTAACTCCCGCTTCTCTATCGCAGGAGTCGGTAACGGAAGTATAACTCTCGTCTATCAGCTTAACTTCTATCCCTAACTCTTTAAGCTTGTATGTCAAGTATTCCGTTACTTTCCCGTGAGGTAACAGCTTGAACATCTGATTCACAAGGTCAGGTAGATTGTTCTCTTTGTTCTTTGACTCTTGAACTTTCCCTATCACTACCGTCTTGACGTTGTTTAAAACCGCAAGTTTTGCTATGAGACTGCTTACTTTGTGTGCGTAGTCCCTTAAAAGGTTCTTAACGCTTTTCCAAAGTTTGTGGAGTTTCCTCTCTAACTGAATCGTCAGGAGTCCTTTGTTCTTAAGGTTGTCAAGTCTTTTTTGAAGGTTAAATATCTTTTTGAGCTTTTTCCTGAGAAGTGTCTTTAATCCTCTACCGTCTATGATGTAGGAAACTGGATTCCCTTCTACCACGCAGGTTGCAAAGTTTGAAATTCCGTAGTCTATCGCTAATACCTTATCTCCTTCGGCTTCAACTTTTGGAACTTCTTTTTCATACACTACCACCATCTTAAAGCTTACGTAACCGTAGGACTTATACGGAACTACTTGAACATTAAGAACTTCAAGGTTTTCTAAGTCCTTATATCCCGTCTCTATCCACAGGTATTCAGGAGAAAATCCAAATTTCTTGAGTAGGTGTTCTTTTAAGCTCTTTGATAGTGAGAGTCTTATCCTGTTCCCCTCTATCTTGAATCCTGTTTTGTCCCATGTTACCACTCTGTGAGGTGTTTCGGGATTTACGTAACTCGGTGGTTTGACGGTTTTTATTCCCTTCTTTTTAAATTTTTCGGGATTTCCTAAAAAGTTGAAAAAGTTTTTCCACCCTCTTGACAGTTCGTCAAGGACTATCTGAGCAGAGCGGGACTGAAGGGAACGTAGGTGTAAGGATGTGTCCTTGAGTTTGTTGTATAGGTCTATGTAGTCCGGTTTTGCTAATCTGTTCTTCACAAGGTAGTTAGCTTGATTCCAGAGCCTTCCAGCGTGGTAGGTGAGGTATCCGAGTATTATCTGCTGTTCTATACTTAAGTGCTTTAGTTCAAAAACTATCGCTCTTTTTACTTTCCTTGACATTCCTCTATGTATCTCCTAATCGTTTCAGCAGATACATTTCCAGCAGTTCCAACGTAATAGGATGGTGTCCAAAGGTGTCCACCCCAAAGCTTTTTCTTAAGCTCTGGAAACTCCTTAAACAGTTTTCTTGCTGTTATTCCTTTGAACAGCTTTACAAGGGTAGCTGGAGCAAATTTTGGATGAGCAGAAACGAAAAGGTGAACGTGGTCGGGCATTATTTCAAGTGCAAGTATCTCAAAACCATATTTATCCGCTATCTCGTGAATTAGGATTTCCAGTCTTTCTGCTACTTTTCCTACCAAAATTGACTTCCTGTATTTCGGTATCCAAACTATATGGTATGCTGTATGATAGACACAACCCTTGGTGCGTTTAGCTTCTATCATAGTCTTATGGTATATTATCGCTGAGTCAAAGTCAACACCCCTTCGAGGGTGTCGGGCTGTATCCCCGCTTTGAAAAGCTCCTGTTTAGCCCGTTGTTTTTCTATAAAATTAAAACCCTTGAGAGCAAAGCTTCACTCCCGGCAGGGCAAGCCTACCTGCCGGCGATATCCCGGTACTCCTTTCTGTTCTGCAGGTTCAATCATAAATTTACCCTACTGAAATTTTTTTGAACGGAGCTATGAAGGACAGAATAGTAATTAAAGGAGCGAGACAGCACAACCTCAAAAACATCGACCTTGAAATACCCAAGAACAAGCTTGTCGTCATCACCGGCGTTTCCGGTTCGGGAAAGTCCTCTCTGGCCTTTGATACGCTCTACGCAGAGGGACAGAGGCGGTATGTAGAAAGCCTTTCGGCTTACGCCAGACAGTTCCTCGAACTTATGGAAAAGCCCGATGTAGACCTGATTGAGGGGCTTTCTCCGGCCATTTCCATTGAACAGAAGACGGTCTCGAAGAACCCCCGCTCTACCGTGGGAACAACGACGGAAATTCACGATTACTTGAGACTTCTCTTTGCCAGGGCGGGCACTCCTTACTGTCCGGACTGCAACGTTCCGATAGAACCTCAGACCGTTCAGGAGATAGTTGACAGGATTCTGAAGAAAGAAGGAAAGAGGATAGTCCTCCTTTCCCCCGTTGTTAGAGAGAGGAAGGGAGAACACAGGGAACTGCTCGAGAGGCTTTCCAGGCAGGGCTTCCTGAGGGTCAGGATAGACGGAAAGGATTACAGGATGGAAGAAGCTCTTGCCCTTAAACTTGAAAAGAAGGTTAAGCACACGATAGAGGTTGTTGTCGACAGGATAAAGGTCTCCGGAAAGGCGAAAACGAGGATTGCCGATTCGGTTGAAATTGCCGTTTCCCTTTCAGAGGGCCTTGTTATTGTCAGGGATTACGAGACGGGAGAGGAGGAGCTTTTTTCAACAAAGGGTTCCTGCCCCATCTGCGGTTTCAGCTACCGGGAAATATCCCCGAGGCTATTTTCTTTCAACAGCCCCCTCGGGGCCTGCCCGGAGTGCGGAGGCTTGGGATTTAAGCTTGCCGTTGATCCCGACCTCCTGATAGACCCGGATAAACCCGTCATAGAAGCTTTCGAACTCACCCAAAAGGCAAAGTTCGAGTACCTGGAAGACCTTATAGAGACGGGATGTGAATACCTTGGAATTTCCTCTTTCAAGAAGTTTTCGGAACTTACCGAGAGGGAAAAGGAGTTCCTCCTCTACGCCGAAAAGCAGCCTCTCAGGGTCTTTAACACCGTTCCTTACAGCAGGGGGAACTACAGGCCTTACTACTTCGAGGGGATTTTGAAGCACCTTGAGAGGCGCTACAGGGAATCGGAGTCGGATTACGTGAAGGAGCTGATAGAACCTTACCTGAGGGAAGTATCCTGTCCCCTCTGTGGCGGGAAAAGGCTTAACAGGGAAGCGCTTTCCGTCAGGGTGGGAGGGCTTAACATAGCGGAGGTTGAAGCTCTCAGCGTAAAGGAGTGTTACCGTTTTTTTGAAGACCTTAAACTTGAAGGAAAGAAAGCGGTTATAGCCGAAAGGATTTTAAAAGAGATAAGAAACAGGCTTAAGTTTCTCATGGATGTCGGCCTTGACTACCTGACCCTCGACAGGAGGACTTCCACCCTTTCGGGGGGCGAGTCCCAGAGGATAAGGCTTGCCACCCAGGTCGGCTCGAGGCTTTCCGGCGTTCTCTACGTCCTCGACGAACCCAGCATCGGCCTTCACCAGAGGGACAACAGGAGGCTCATAGAGACGCTGAAAGGTCTGAGGGATCTCGGCAATACCGTTATAGTCGTTGAGCACGATATAGAAACCATAGAGAGCGCAGATTACGTGATAGATATGGGGCCCGGAGCGGGAGTTCACGGAGGTGAAGTCGTTGCAGCCGGGACTCCCGAAGAGGTAAAGAAGAACGAAAACTCCCTTACCGGGAAGTACCTTTCGGGCAAGCTTTCGATCCCCGTTCCCGAAAAGAGGAGGAAGCCCGAGAAGGGGTGGATCAGGATTGTCGGGGCAAGGGAACACAACTTGAAAAACGTAACGGTTGAATTCCCCCTGGGGCTTTTTGTTTGCGTTACCGGCGTTTCCGGTTCCGGTAAGTCAACTTTAGTAAACGAGATACTCTACAAGGTTCTGGCAAGGGAAATTTACAAGAGCAAGGTGGTGCCGGGAGAGCACGATAGGGTAGAGGGGATCGAGCTTGTCGATAAAGTTGTTAGAGTCGATCAGTCTCCCATAGGAAGAACTCCCCGCTCAAACCCCGCAACTTACATAGACGTCTTTACCCACATCAGGGAGCTGTTTGCCGCAACCCCGGAAGCAAGGGCAAGGGGATACAAGAAGGGAAGGTTTTCCTTTAACGTTCCCGGCGGAAGGTGTGAAGCCTGTAAGGGAGACGGCGTCATAAGGGTAGAAATGCACTTCCTTCCCGACGTTTACGTTACCTGCGACGTCTGCGGCGGAAAGCGCTACAACAGGGAAACCCTTGAAATTACCTACAAGGGGAAAAACATCTATGAAGTCCTTGAAATGACCGTCGAAGAAGCTATGGAGTTTTTCAAAAATCACCCGAAGATATTTAACAAGCTGAAAACCCTGTATGACGTGGGACTCGGCTACATAAAACTGGGACAGCCGGCAACTACATTGTCGGGCGGAGAAGCCCAGAGGGTTAAGCTCGCGAAGGAGCTTTCAAAGAGGGCTACCGGCAACACCGTTTACATACTTGATGAGCCGACGACGGGGCTTCACATTCACGACGTTAAAAAGCTCATAGAAGTTCTTCAAAGACTCGTTGACAGGGGAAACACCGTAATAGTCATCGAACACAACCTTGACTTTATAAAGTGTGCAGACTGGATAATAGACCTGGGGCCCGAAGGGGGAGATGCCGGCGGACAGGTGGTTGCCACCGGGACTCCCGAAGACGTCGCAAAGACCGATACCTGGACGGGCAAGTTCCTTAGGGAGGTTCTGTGAAGGTTAGATTGACAAATGAGGAAGTAAAGAAGATAAAGGAACTGGTAGAAACCTTTGATTCGGAGGCTGAAATCTTTGTCTTCGGCTCAAGGGCTGATTTGAACAGAAAAGGCGGAGATTTAGATCTCCTGATTTTGTCGGATAAAATAGGCTGGAGGGAAAGGAGAGCCATAAGGGTTGGCCTTATAGAGACTTTGGGAGACAGGAAAATCGACCTTATCGTTAGGGGGAAACGGAGCAACGAGCCAATTGTGAGACTTGCACGGGAGGAAGGTGTTAGGATATGACTCCAAAGGAAGAGCTTTTTTTGAAAAATCTTGAAGATTTTAAAAGAAGCCTTTACTGGTTAAAAAGAGGACTTGAAAAGGTTGCGGATATTTCCAAACGCGAAAAGCCGGAAGAGGAGGACTTTGAGAAAGTTGAGGTGCTGTTTTCAAGGTTTTCAAGGACGGTTGATATGCTGATGAACAGGATTCTCAGGGGAATAGACCTTCTTGAACTGGAGGATGTCGGAACAAAGCTTGATATCGTTATAAGAGCCGAAAAGAGAGGGTTTGTTGAGGATTATAGAAAGCTAATAGCCCTGAAGGATTTAAGGAATGAGCTTTCCCACGAGTACGTTGGTGAAGAGCTTTTAAAAAGACTTCCGGAAGTAGTTGAAGCTTCCAAGGAAGTACTTGCGATTTCTGAAAAGGCTCTTAGTTACATTGAAGACTCTCTGATACCTAAACTCAGGGGGAGGCAATGAAGGTTCTTATCATCCTCAACAGGCAGCCCTACGACGGAACTGACGTTACCTGGAACGCCCTGAGGTTTGCGGGGAAGCTCCTTGAAAAAGGAGCAATTGTGAGGATTTTCCTGATGAACGATGCGGTTGACCTTGCAAGGAACGAGACGGTTAAGCCCGACAGCTACGACCAAGATCTCGTTGCTATGTTGAAAGAGCTTATCCAGAAAGGAGTTCCCGTAAAGGTTTGCGGAACATGCATGGCAAGGTGCGGAATCCACAAAGGAAAACCCTACTTTGAGGGTGCCGAAAAGGCAACGATGAACGACCTTGCCGAATGGGTTATCGACAGCGATAGGGTTTTAACATTTTAAGAAGGGGGAATAGCTCCCCCCTCAGGAAAGCTCCTTCATCGTAACTTCGTGGCAGAGCCTGCAGTCCATTTTTGTTTTCTGCTTTCCTTTAATTTTCTTCGGCCTGAAGCCCTCAAAGTGGTAGGCGTTGAGAAGTTCCACCGTTTTTGCCGCAACCGTTGCCGTCAGCCTTGCACACCTTTCGGAACGCTTCTTGCTGTTGTAAGGAACGGTCTCTCCAAAATAAACGGTGGCAATCTTACACCACCTTTGAACGGAAACGTGACAGAGGGGTGAGTGAGATACCGATTTCGGGAAAGGTTTCTTGCAGTAAGGACCTTCACAGGGAACGTAGGTAGGAAGTGGCGTTGTCTGATACCACTCGCAGAGGACGTCTATCATGGGCTTGAAGTCCTTACAGGTCAGGTTAAAAATGAGGGCTGCACCGTTAAGGGTTCCGCATATCGTTCCCCAACCGGCAACTCCTCCTCCTCCGTACCACATCATCGTCAGCGGTAATCCAAGATAAGGACCTCCTACCTTTTCCTGAAGTTCGGTTATGATCGCTGCAAAAACGCCGTCACAGCACTCATGTTCGTAGTAGCCCCTGTAGGCTTTATCGGCAACCTTTTTGGGATCGAGCTTAACATAAGGCCAAGGAAGCGGCGGCGCTTTTCCTGCACCTTTTGCTGATGCAACTTCAGGAATTGTAAGACCTACAGCCATTCCGACTCCTGCCTTGAGAGCGTCTTTAAGGAACTTCCTCCTTTCCACGGTGTCCCTCCTTTCGAATCTGTATTACTTCCGGAAATTGACTTAATGGTATCATGAAATTCATTCCGGACGCGGGGAGGTTCGATAAAAAGTCCGGCAATCGGTGAAGGGGAGTGCCGTCTGTTTGCTTTGTGCGGGATAAGATTTTACTGCTGAAGCCGGAGGAGAGTTCAGAAGAAAGATTACTTGGCCGCCGGGGCGGGTTGGCTGTCAACAGTGTACCAGCCTTCGCGAACGTGAATTACTTTCCCGTCTTTTGTTTTAACGTCGTATTCCGTGTCTGCTTTGACGGTGTGGCGGTTTTCCTGATCGCTGCCGACAACATATCCGATAATGCCTCCGGCGATTGCCCCGTAGATGGCCGCATCTTTCGCTGAAGCCTTGTAGTGCTTGTGGGTTGCTGCTCCCACCGCCGCTCCTCCGAGGGCACCGAGGAGTGCAGCGTCCTGCTTTGAGAGCTGTGTTGACGTGCACCCGGATACTGCCGTTAAGAGGCTAACTCCCAGCAGTAAACTCCCTAAGCTTTTCATTGTACTTCTCCACTATTCGGTTGTACTCGTCAAGGACTTTCCTTCTTATGTGGCGGAGAAGATCCCTGTGTAAAGGGTTAACGATCGGGACAAACTCTCCACTCCGCGTCCTTCTTGAAGGCATTTGGATGAAATATCCTTCATTTGAATATATGATCTTTATGTCCCTTATTTCCAGAATGTCGTTGATTTTTACCGTTGCCACTGCTTTTACGTTGCCTCCGATGCCGGTGGTGTCGAAGGGGTAGATTTTAACTTCCGTTACCTCAAGTCCTGAGACGGGAAGCCTTTCTATCTCCTTGCGCGTCATTTTATTGATACCCCTTCGCTTATTTCCCTAAAAACTTGATTCCCCTGCTCTTCCCACCTTTTGAGCCGTTTTCTCGAAATTACCTGAACGGGAATGTAAACTCTCCTCTCCTCATACAGCCTCAAAGCCTCTTCCATTATCGGCTTCAGTGCCGTTGTCTCATCGGGAACAAGCACAAAGACTTCGAACTCTTCTTCCCTAACCACCACTTTAATGTCGTCGGGGACTACCTTTGAAACCACTCTCTCGGAAAACAGCTTCAGGGCTTCCTTCTTTTCTTCCGGCACGGAAATTTTTTCCCACCACAGGGGCTTATTATCGGCACAAGGACTATAGACAACAATCCCTTCACATCCCTCTTCGGCAGAGCAAGGTTCTACCGGAACAAAAACGCCGTCTTTGAAAACAACTTTCACAGCTTTCATAATGCAGGCTCCCGGTCTATTTTCAATTAGTGAAAATTAATGGAAGGAAGGTGAAATGGCCACATTTAGAGACAGAATCGATGCGGGGAGGAGGCTGGCGGAGAAAGTTAAGCTCCCTGAAAACAGCGTCGTCTTTGCAATACCGAGGGGCGGTGTTCCGGTAGGCTATGCCCTTTCGGTTTCAAAAGGAATTCCTTTTGATATCGTTGTGGTCAGAAAGCTTCCGATACCCTGGAATCCGGAAGCGGGCTTTGGTGCCATAACCCTTGACGGAAACGTCATACTCAACCCCGATTTTAAGGAATACCTCAACGGTAAAACGGTGGAAGAGACGGCAAAAGTCGTTCACAGGGAAGTGATCAGGAGGAACGAAGTTTACAGGGAAGGAAGAGGTTACAGGGACTTAACCGGAAAGGTGGCCGTTGTCGTCGACGACGGTTTCGCTTCCGGTTATACCGCAGTCGCCGCCTACCACTTCCTTAAAAGACTTAACCCCGACGCCATTGTTGCGGTTGCCCCTGTTTGTCCCGTTCACACAAAGGAATTCTTGGAAAGGTTCTTTGACGCCGTATACTGCCTCGTCGAGAGCAGGGATCTTCCCTTCGCCGTGGCTTCATTCTATGAAGACTTCCACGACCTTACGGATGAAGAAGTTCTCTCTTACGTTGAAGACTTAAAAGAAAGAGGACTGCTCTACTGGGAGGAAGCGTGAAGTCTGAAGATCTCTTGAAAGTTGCCAAGGAAGCTGTAAAGCACTGCTACGCTCCCTATTCCGGTTTTCGGGTCGTAGCCCTCCTTTTCGGCTGTGGCGAACCGGTCGTCGGGGTAAACGTTGAGAATGCTTCTTTCGGCCTTACCGTCTGCGCCGAAAGGGTCGCCGTCTTTAAGGCCGTTTCCGAAGGAAAAAGGGATTTTGACGGGATTTTCATCTACTCCCCCGACGGAATGCCCTACCCCTGCGGTGCGTGCAGGCAGGTCATGGCCGAGTTTTTTAAAAAGGATTTTGAGATAATCGTGACGAACGGAAGTAAAGAGGAAAGGTTTTCCCTGGGGAAGCTGTTACCTTATAACTTCAAGCTTTAGGAGGTGGCCTTGAACGTTCGGGTTCTGCTCATTGAGGATGACGAGGATCTCGGAGAGCTTGTTAAGTACAACTTGGAAAAGCAGAATTTCAGCGTTGATTGGGTTCTTGACGGAAAGGAAGCGCTTGAGAAGCTGAAGGCCAAAAGGTACGACATAATCATTCTTGACCTCATGCTCCCCGGAATGAGCGGACTCGACCTGTGTAAGAAGATAAGAAAAGAGACGATAAACAGGGAAACGCCGGTAATAGTCCTTACTGCCCTCTCTGATGAGGATACTAAAGTTGCCGGCTTTTCTTCCGGAGCTGACGATTACGTGACCAAGCCCTTCAGCATGAAAGAGCTTCTTGCCAGAATTGAGGCTGTTCTCAGGAGAACCGGCTATGCCAGCAGGGATATTCTCGAGTTTGAAGGAATTGTTGAGAACAAGAAGTCGAAGACCGTGACGGTCGACGGTAAGCCCATATACCTGACGAAAACGGAGCTTCAGCTCCTTGAGTTTTTCCTGGAGCACCCGGAACAGCTCTTTTCGAGGGAAGAGCTTCTGGAGAACATCTGGGGCGCTGACCACAACGAGACAACCAGGACTGTTGACGTTTACATAAGCAGGCTCAGGAAGAAGCTGGGGAAGAAAGGGAAGTACCTCAAGACTTTGCCGAGGCTGGGTTACAAGTTGACGAGAGAGTGACCCTCCTGAGGCCGTTTGAAATATCCAAAGGCAAGAAAAAGCATAAAGCCCCCGAAAGGGGGCGGGAAGGTTAAGTAGTAGAACTTTCCGCGTCGTTGTAAATGTCGCCGACAATCGGGTCGTTGAAGCCCTTGAATCCCCTAACGGTCTCAACCCTGAACTGGGTTGACCTGTACCATATATCCTTCGGAGGTTCCTTGACGGGAGTAAGCTGCCAGCCCCTCATCTCTTCGTAGTAGTCCCAGTTAACGTATTCGTTAAAGTTGTGGAGGAGATCAGTAATTACAAGTCCCATGTTGATGAGAACTTCCTGAATCCTGCGCCACTTGTCCAAGGATGACTCTCTTCTCGTAACGCCAAAGTAACCGGCGCACCTCTCGCTCCTTAAGGTCGCAACGCCCCTTCCGACAAAGGCCTTTATGGCCTCAACGGTTTCGGGAGGGTCTGTAAAGAAGGTATCGTAAGCGCCGACTACATCTTCGGGTAACGGCTGTCTCAGATCGTGAACCCTTGCATCAATGTTCAGGTTGTACTCGTCGGAAACTTCCTTTATGAAGTTTACGAGCCTCTCGTCAATTTCGAGAATAGTTACCTTCTGTGGAAGTCCAGAAAGGGCAAGGGCTATGCTCATAAGGTCGTCATCACCGAGAACTATGACTTTCTTCCCCCTCAAATCTCCCCTGTCGTCCGCAAGGGCAACCCTTGCAAAGGTGTTTTCCGGAGTTACGTATCCCTGGTCAAACTGGTGTATTGCAGGAGGCCTGTTTTCCTGAATCTTGAGGAACTTCTCAAAGGCGGATTTGAGGGAGTCGTCGATAACAACGCTCCTTCCCTTGCAGGTCGGACACCTGTGAGAAACAAAGGCTTCTATCCCGAGCTTCTTTGCAAGCTCGGCCCCGGCCTCTGTTAAGAGAATCTGCGTCCCCTCAAAAATAACAAGGTCGTGCTCTTTTAGAAGCTTGAGAATCTCGGCAACAAGGGGAAGGGGTTCGTCGGAAAGGTCAACGATTCTCCAGAAGTTAGGGGAAGACATGACTGCTGCAATTACCTTCTCAACGCTCCTGGGATAAGCGGGAACCTGTGTCCTTTTTTCGGCCTCTCTGGCAATCTGCTCAAGTATCTCCATTTTACTCCTCCATATATACGAAGTTTGGTATTGCAAAAGCGCCGTAGTGAATTTCGGGGTTGTAGTATTTGAGATTACCGTTTTTCTCAACAAATTCCCTGTAAAGCCTACCGAGGGCAGACGGGGCAGCTCCGAGGGGGTCAAGCCTGTCAGAAGCCATCGTGAAGCTCCACATTCCGGAAGGATATGTCGGAATAAAGGCAAGGTATGGTCTGACTATCTTAAATACCTTCTCAAGCTCTTTTACCACTTGCCTGTGAACCCTTCTCTGGGCAAAAGGGGATTCCGACTGTGTAACGAAAATACCGTCGTCCTTCAAAGCTTTCTTACAGTCCCTGTAAAACGACTCCTCATAAAGAACCTTTGACGGGCCAACAGGATCGGAACAGTCAACGATTATGAGGTCGTAAACTCCTTCCTTATCCCTTACAAACTCCCTGCCGTCACCGAAGATCAGGTTAACCCTCTCGTCCCCGAGGGAAAAGGAAATTGAGGGAAGTTCCTTTTTAGAGAACTCTACAACTTCCCTGTCTATTTCGACCATATCCACAGACAGGGGGTTGTGCTTTAACAGCTCCCTTACCGTTCCTCCGTCCCCTCCTCCGATAACGAGAACTTTCTCTATCTTCCTGACAAAGGTAAAGCAGGCAGGGTGAACTATCATCTCGTGGTATATAAACTCATCCCTTTCGGTCGTTTGAACCGCACCGTCGAGAACGAGAACTTTCCCCCAGTCCTCTGTGTCAAGGAGTAAAAGTTCCTGATATCGGGTCTTTTTTGAAAAAGCGCTTCTAACCTTAAAGGTGAGGCCGGTTCCCTTGAGGTCCATTCCCTCCCCGCCGTAGTACTCGGTAAACCAGAGCATCGCTACCCCCAGAACTTCAGGATAAACTCCCTCACAATCTTGGCCCCGAGGGCCTGCGTAATTCCCGATGGATCGTAAGGAGGTGAAACTTCAACAACATCAAAGCCCAAAACTTCGACGGTCGGTAATTTATAGAGAGTTTCAAAGAAATCAACAGGAGAAGCACCGCAAGGCTCCGGAGTACCCGTACCCGGAGCAAAGGCAGGGTCAAAGAAATCTATATCAACCGTGAAGTATACAGGACTTTTAATTTGTGAAAGAAGGGCTGGAAGCTCCTCTAAACGTTCAACAGTTGTTATTCTATCGCTTTCCTTCCTTAAGCTGAATTCCTCTTCTGTCATACTCCTGATCCCTACCTGAACAATATCAACTCCAAGATCAAGAACCCTCCTCATCACACAAGCGTGGGAAAACGGCGTTCCCGAGTACTCATTCCTTAAATCGGCGTGGGCATCAAAGTGAACAACGGTCAGCTTTTGCACCTTTTCGGCCAAGTACTTGACAACAGGATAGGTGACCGAATGATCGCCCCCCAGTACAACCGGAAAAGTAATTTCTTTCTCTTTTAAAAAAGAGTAAACAGCATCAACCATTCCTTCCGGATCTGCCGGAACCTCAACGTTTCCCGCATCGGTAAACTCAACAGAAGCCAGGCTTTTCTTCAGAGAAGGGCTGAACTCTTCAAGGTTCTCAGAAAAAAACCTTATCCCGTCGGGCCCGAATCTCGCACCCGGCCTGAAGCACGTGGTAGAGTCAAAGGGAACGCCCAAAATTACTACATCTCCAAATTCCTTAGAGGATAGGAACCTCATTTAACCTCCGTTAGTGTTAGAATAAGGAATTAAACTTCAAGGAATTGTACAAAGATGGAAGAGTTCAAACTCAGGGGAACCAACGTTATCGGCATAGAGCTGATAGTCGGGGAAAATTTTAATCTCCAGAAGGTCAAGTCTTTCCTGAAAGAGAAAGAACAGCTGCTAAAAGGTGCAAGGTTTATAATATCAGTTGAGAACAGAGAACTTAAAGAGGAGGAACTTGAGGAACTTCTTGAGTTCTTGAAGGGATTGTCCGGCATTACCTTCTGCGGGTTTAAAACAAACGTCAAGGCGAACAGGGAACTATGCATAAAGTTCAACGTCCCCTGCGACCTGTTAACGGAAAAGTCGGAAGGGGGAAGAGCTTCCACCGAGGAAGTAAAAATCGTGAGGAAAACCCTTCGGTCTGGTGAAAAGGTAACTTCAACGGGAGACCTGATAATAATGGGAGATGTAAACCCGGGAGCCGAAGTAGAAGCCGGAGGGAACGTCTACGTAATGGGATCAGTCAGGGGATTTGTAAGGGCCGGAATAGGGAAGAGGGAAGGGGAAGTAAGGGCTGTTTACTTCGAAGCTCCGAGACTTGAAATTTGCGGTAAAACGGCAGAGTTTGAAAGGAAAGAACACTACATTAACTTTAGAGCAAAAGTTAAAGAGGGTAAGCTTAAAATAGACCACCTTAAAAGGGGAGCTTGATGGCTGACAAGGTAATATGCGTAACGTCCGGAAAGGGAGGAGTGGGAAAAAGCACGGTAACTGCAAACGTTGCAACTGCTTTAGCGGCAAAGGGATACAGGGTAGCAGCGATAGATGCCGACATAGGACTGAGGAACCTTGACCTTGTCCTCGGCCTTGAAAACAGGATAGTTTACGACATAGTGCACGTCGTACAGGGTGTAATTCCCGCAGAAAAGGCTTTAGTAAAGGATAAAAGAACCAAAAACCTATTCCTGCTTCCCGCTGCTCAGACAAAGGACAAAAGTGCCGTAAAACCCGAGGACATGGTAAAGATCGTCGAAGAGCTGAGGGATAAGTTTGACTTCATTTTCATCGACTCCCCGGCGGGAATAGAGGAGGGATTTAAAACAGCCGTTACGCCCGCCGATACTATCATCGTCGTAGCAAATCCAGAAATGGCCTCCATCAGGGATGCAGACAGGGTTACCGGAATTTGCGAGGCAATGGGCAAACCGGAACCCAAACTGATAGTCAACAGGATAGACCCCAAAAAAGTGGCAAGGGGCGATATGCTTGACGTTAACGATGTAGTGGAAATACTGAGCCTCGAACTTTTAGGCATAGTCCCCGAAGATCCCAACATGGTTTCCTACATAAACAGGGGAGAACCGGCAGTCCTGTTTGAGGAGTCAATAGCCGGTAAAGCCCTCAGGAACGTGGCCGAGAGGCTCCTCGGAAAGGAAGTGCCCTTTATGGACATCCGGGTTGAAGAGGGATTCCTTGAGAAGATTAAGAAGCTTTTTGGAGGTAGTTAATGGGACTACTTGATAAAATCAGGCAGACCTTCGGGAGCCAGCCGGCAAGTGAGGTAGCCAAAAAGAGGCTTGAATTAATTCTGAAATACGACAGGGCAGGTCTTCCGCCGAACGCAATAAATGCCGTAAAGGATGCAATACTTGAGGCTTTAAAGGACTTCCCCTTTATTGACATAAACGGAGTAAACATAAACATCTCAGAAAACGGGGAGGAAAGAGAAAAGATCGAGATTGAAGTTCCCGTAAAAGAAAAATAACCTTTAACAAAACTTCTCAAAAAGCCCGCGCGGTCCCTCTTCATTTATAAATCCGCCAGTGTAATGACTTCCGACCGTTTATCTGTAGTCAACAGAACCGTTTCCACTTGACAAAAAGAGAAATACCACTACAATTCGTAATACCGACTAAAGTTAGTATATACTAATAAACACTCCTATTTCTAAAAGATCTCGCAGAAACGGAAAACTTACAACCAAAAGAAGAACTCTGACAGGAGGTCGAAGAGATGAAAAGGTTACTCTCTCTCTCAACGCTTGCCCTCATCGTTTCTTCTACCCCTGCCCTTTCGGCAGATGAGGAGCTTTTGAGGGAACTTAAAGCCCTAAAGCAAAGGGTGGAACTTCTCGAGAAGAAGCTAAAGGAGAAGTCCGAAAGCGAAGAGAAAATCGCAAAAGAGGTGGCGGAGCTTAAAGAGAAGCTCGAAAGCCTTGAAATCCACGGAGGAGCCGTAATCTACTACCAGGGAGCAAACGTTGACAAGATTGACAATCAGAACTTCTCAAATCCATCCGGAAGCGGTTACGTTGCAGACCTTGAAGTTTCATTTAAACCCCACGAGAACGGGGAGTTTTACATGAGACTCCACGCAGGAGAAGGAACGGGAGCAGACAAAGACCTTGCAGAAAACCTTTTTGCAAACCTTAACACAATCGCAGACGATAACCCGGATGATAACACCTTTAACCTCCTTGAGGCTTACTATACCCACAGGCTTTTTAACGGAAAACTTTCTTTAACGGTCGGTAAAACGGAACCACTTGCTTTTGTCGACGATAACGAGTTTGCAAACGACGAGGCCGCACAGTTTGTAGGAAAGCCTTTCGTAAACAACCCGATAATTGACGGAGAAGACGAGTACGCACCGCTGATTGCAGTTACATTCTCTCCAATCGAAAACCTTGAAATCTCGGCACTCGTCCAGAGCAACCAGTCAACGGGAATTGAATGGAAGGGAGGAGAGTGGGTAACAAAAGAAAAGAGCGTTTACGATGACATATTTGACAATCCGTTTTACGCAGTTCAGCTTAAGTACTCGGCCGAGTTTAACGGACTACCCGGGAACTACAGGTTCTACTTCTGGGACGATTCGGCAGACCACATAAAAATCGGTCAGCCTGCAGACAATCAAGAAAAGAAACCATCAACAGATGACGGCTGGGGAGTTGGAATTTCAATTGACCAGATGATTACAGAAAACTTAGGGATATTTGCAAGAGCTTCCTGGACAAACGACGACGTTTACGAAATTGAGCAGTTCTACTCGGCGGGGATCAGCATTACAGGGATCTTTAACTCAAGACCGAACGATACCCTGGGCTTCGGAGTGGCAGCAGTTATTCCGAACGACAAGCTACAAAACGACGACACTGAATACCACTTTGAGGGATATTACAAATTCCAGATTTCAGAAAACCTTGCAATTACTCCGGACATTCAGTTTGTGACAAATCCTCACGGGAACTCTAATAACGATAACATCTTTGCCGGAATGGTAAGGGCTGAGTTTTCTTTCTAAAGAGTATTTATGCGGGGAGGGGGGAAATAAAGGCCCCTTTCGGGGCCTTTTTATTCGGAGTCAGAAGCGTTTTCTACAACTTCTTCAGTTTCTACAAGCATAACGATGGCAGTCGGAGCGGCATCGCCTTTCCTGAAGCCGTAGTGGTAGAGGCGCGTGTATCCGCCGTTCCTGTCTTTGTACTTGGGAGCGATCTCGTTAACTACCTTGTAAGCAATATCCTTCTTCGTGACTATCCTGAGAACGTCCCTTATCGCCTTGACTTTATCCTCCTGCTTGCCCTTGGTTATCACCTTATCGGCAAGCCTCCTGAGTTCCTTTGCCCTTGCAATTGTCGTTACAACCTTGCCGTGCTCCATAAGGTCGGTAACAAGGTTTCTGAGCATCAAAAGCCTGTGCTCTGTAGGCCTTCCCAGTTTCTTTCCTTTTACTCTATGTCTCATTCTTTCCCACCTCCGAGTTCAAGTCCGAGAGAAGCAAGGAACTTTTCTATATCTGCAATGGACTTCTTACCGATTCCTTTGAGGTTTTCAAGCTCCTTCTTTGAAAGCTTAATAAGGTCTTCAACGGTTTCTATACCGTGTTCCTTTAAGACCTTTAAAGCCCTACCGGAAAGCCCGGCATCTTCCAGCGCCTTTGAAAGAACGTCTCCTTTAACGGCTTTTCCTTCTTCCGAAGTTGTTTGAACCTGAGCCATTGAAAAGAGGGCTTCAACAAGCCTGTCCCTTATCATTGAGAAGTGGTCAATGAGTATGTTGGAAGCCCTGACGACGGCATCCTTGGGAGAGATACTTCCGTCAGTCCAGACTTCCATCGTCAGCTTGTTGTAGTCGGTTCTCCTTCCGACCCTCGTATCCTCAACCTTAAAGGCAACCTTTTTTACGGGGGAGAAGTCAGCATCAAGGGGAATCCAACCGAGAGTTGTAATGTCGAATATTTCCTGGATGTCTTCGGAAAGGATAAATCCCTTACCTTTATCTATTCTCAGGTGGATTTCAATCTCCGCGCTTTCGTTGTCGAGGGTGGCTATTTCTTGGTCGGGAGTCAAAAGCTCGACCTGTGCGGGAAGGTCAAAATCCCTTGCATAAACTTTGCCGGGACCTTTCTTTTTAAGTTCAATAAACACAGGACCTTCCCCGTGAAGAACAAATCTCAACCTCTTTATGTTAAGGACGATTTCAGTAACATCTTCAACAACGCCGGGAAGCGTAGTAAACTCGTGGTAAGCCCCTTCAAACTTTACAGCCGTAGGAGCCGCTCCCTCTATGGAGGAGAGAAGAACCCTCCTGAGGGCGTTACCTATAGTTACGCCGTAGCCCTTTTCAAGCGGCTCGACAACAAACCTTCCGTATGTATCCGAATGCTCCTCCCAGACAAATTTATCCGGAGTTACAAATTCAACCATTATCTCCTCCAAAGAGAGCGTTAGCTATTACTTGGAGTAAAGCTCAACGATGAGGTGTTCTTCAATCGGAATCTCTATCTCTTCCCTTGTAGGCTCAGCCTTAACGATTCCCTTAAAGTTCTCGGCATCAAGCTCAAGCCAGGAAGGAATTCCCCTCCTCTGGGCAAGCTCCATTCCTTCCCTAATCTGAGGAATGTCCCTGCTCTTTTCCTTGACTTCAATGACATCACCGGGCTTAACAAGGTAGGAAGGCCTGTCAACCTTCTTCCCGTTTACGAGGATATGACCGTGAACTACAAGCTGCCTTGCGTGCCTGTGGGACTTACCGAAACCGAGCCTGTAAACGACGTTATCGAGCCTGCTCTCGAGGAGCTTCAACAGGTTCTCACCGGTCTGCCCCCTCATCCTCTCGGCCATCTCGTAGAAGCGCCTGAACTGCTCTTCCCTTACGCCGTAGTAGTACTTAACCTTCTGCTTCTCCATAAGCTGACGGCCGTAGTAGGAAATCTTCCTCCTTGAACGGCCGTGCTGTCCTGGCGGGTAAGGACGCCTGTCAAGGATAGACTTACCCTTCTGGGATTTTTCCTCTCCAACGTATATGTTAACGCCGAGCCTTCTGGCAATACGCCACTTAGGACCTGTATACCTACCCATCTACTACCTCCGTTAAACCCTTCTTCTCTTTGGTGGTCTGCAACCGTCGTGGGGAATGGGAG
>JAMORC010000016.1 GCA_027063785.1 Desulfurobacteriaceae bacterium | reverse complement strand
GAAAAAGCCCGGATCGTCTGCTGAAATGATTAGGAAACCTCCCTTATTCCCGATGTATGCACTACTCATAAGGGAGTCTGAAGCTACGTTCAGACCTACCATTTTCATCCCACAGGCTGCTCTCTTCCCCGTAATAGCGGCAGCATAAGCAGTCTCATAGGCGACTTTTTCGTTCGTAGCCCACTGACCGTAAGCAGGTAATCCCATCTGTTTAATGAGCTTCTGGTAAGTTTCCATAATCTCTGAACTAGGTGTGCCTGGATAGGCAGACATAACGTCAACGCCTGAAAACAGAAGAGCCCAGGCAATTGCTTCGTTTCCAAGAAGAGTTTTTTTCATTCTCACGCTCCGTTTTGTGGAGTAGTTTTGTTTATTATATGTTAAGTTTTAGGTTGCTTAATTTTAAATTTTATTGGTAGCGTGAGGTTGTTAAAAAAATCCACCACACCAAAAAGAGAACACCCAGATTAAAGAGTGCAAATTTCGCCAAAATAAACAACTGAGCTATAAAGTTTTTTTATATATTCCTGTACAAGTTCAAGTTCTAAGGTTTTTTGGGTCTTTCGTTCTCCCTCCTGAGTTTTTCAAGTTTGGGGTCTTTCTTCCGGTACTTGGGCTGTAACCCTTCTTCTCCTTTTTCTTCGCAAGCTCTTTTCCACTTGGAGTACATGAATAGATCTATGCCCAGTTCCCGGCAGGCTTGGGTTACTGATTCCGCCGAGTCTACGTACATGATCGCTTTCAGTTTTTCTTCAGCTATCCAGTACTTTCTCGTGCGGGAAGTTCCATTTAAATGAGGAGTAGTTCACGAACAGGTTTAGCCAAACCTTCCGGTTATGTAATCCTCCGTCAGCTTTTCTTTCGGTTTAACAAATATCTCGTCAGTCCTGTTAAACTCTATCAGTTCTCCCATATACATGAAGGCCGTGTAGTCAGAAACGCGGGCTGCCTGCTGCATATTGTGTGTAACGATGATAATCGTCAACTTATCCCTGAAACTGACCACAAGCTCTTCTATTTTTGCCGTTGATATCGGGTCAAGGGCAGAGGTCGGTTCATCAAAAAGAAGAACCTCAGGTTCTACAGCTATAGCCCTTGCTATACAAAGTCTCTGCTGCTGCCCTCCCGAAAGCCCGGAAGCCGGATCGTTAAGCCTATCCTTAACCTCTTCCCACAGAGCTGCGTCCTTGAGGGCTTTCTCCACCCTGTCCTGAAGCTCTCCTTTATTTTTTATCCCCTTCAACCTCAAACCGTAAGCCACGTTGTCAAATATCGACATAGGAAAAGCCGTCGGTTTCTGGAAAACCATCCCAACCCTGCTTCTGAGCCTTATAAGATCGTAATCCTTCTCAAGGATGTTTTCCCCGTCAAGCAGTATTCTCCCTTCGTACTTGTTACCGGGATAAAGATCATGCATCCTGTTAAAACACCTGAGTAGAGTAGTCTTTCCACAGCCGGAAGGTCCTATCAAAGCCGTTATTTTTTTCTCAGGAACATTAAAAGAAATATTCTTTAAGGCCTGTTTGCTTCCGTAATAAAAGTTAAGATTTTCGACCTTTATCTTTGCAGGTTCATCGGGATTAATTACGTAAGCCATGGCATTCTCCTTCACCTTTTAAACTTGTAATGGGCAATCACCCTTCCCAGAATATTGGCTCCGAGGACTCCGAAAGTAAGTATTATCGCCGCAGCCCAGGCAAGATCCTGCCAGTACTTATAAGGACTCATTGCATAATCGTACATCGTTACAGTAAGCGAAGCCATAGGCTGAAAAATGTTTGTTGTAAAGAAGTTATTGTTGAAAGAAGTAAAGAGGAGGGGGGCCGTCTCTCCACCTATTCTTGCAACGGACAGAATAACTCCGGTAACAATTCCCGTTATTGCCGCCCTATAGACTATGTCCTTTATTACCTTAAACTTTGTAGCCCCGAGGGCATAGCCGGCTTCCCTCAGTTCGGGAGGAACCATCCTAAGCATATCGTCCGTCGTCCTGAGAACTATCGGTATCATCATCACCGCCAGCGATAGAGATCCCGCAAGTCCCATAAAGTGGCCGACAGGTTTTACAAGAACGGCGTAGATAAACGTTCCGACAACTATCGAAGGGATACTCATCATAACGTCCGACATATCTCTGACAAAATTTGCAAGCCTGCTGTTTTTTCCGTACTCTGAGAGGTAAGTTCCGGCAAGAATTCCGATTGGTATTCCTATAACCGTTGCAAGTAAAACAATTAGTGTTTGACCGACAATTGCGTGCTTAAGCCCGCCCGAACTGTCTCCGGGAGCAGGAGGATCTCCGAGAAAGACATCCAGGGACAGCGTAGAAAATCCCTTGTACAGAAGTGTTCCCAATATCCAGAAAAGCCACATAATTCCGAATAGGGCTGCAAGAGTGGAAAAAACAAGAATTATTGCATTTATAAGTTTCCTCTTCTGGAAAGCGTCCACAGCTTACCTCTCAACTCTTTTGAGGAAGAAGAACTTGCCGATAACTATTACGAGAAAACTCATTACAAAAAGTATTAGGGCAAGGTAAAAGAGGCTGGAGAGGTAAAGGTCGGTATCAGCTTCGGTAAATTCATTTGCAAGGGTAACCGTAATTGAAGTCGCCGGCTCAAGGAGAGATTTGGGGATTACCGGCTGGTTTCCCATGACAAACGTAACGGCCATAGTCTCTCCCAAAGCCCTTCCGAGAGAAAGAATTATTCCTCCTATCACTCCGAGCTTGGCGTAAGGTATAACGACATCCTTCATTACGTCCCACTTCGTAGCCCCGAGGGCATAGGCTGACTCCTTGAGTATATCGGGAACCATCTTAAAGGAATCCCTTGCAATTGCCGCCGTAAAGGGAAGTATCATGATTGAAAGGACAATTGAGGCGGTTAAGAGTCCTATCCCCGGCGTATAACCGGAAAACCACTGGCCGATAACCGGTATCTTTCCGAGAGTTGCATGAATAACAGGCTGAACTTTATCCCTCATGAAAGGAGCAAAGAAGAAAAGTCCCCACATTCCATAAATAATGCTCGGAATCGCAGCAAGTAATTCCACGGCAACACCCACCGGCGTTCTTAGGAAGTGGGGGGCAATTTCTGTAAGGAATATGGCTATACCTATGGCAACGGGAACTGCTATCGTGATAGCAATTACAGTACTGACCACCGAACCGAAGATAGCAGGAGCGCCCCCAAACTTGTCAAGAGGCGGATTCCAGACCTGGGATGTTATGAACTTCCATACACCAAAAGTGCTTATTGCCAGGGAAGACTCCTTGTATAGGACTACAAAGACAGCAAGGAGTATTACCAAAACAAGAATTGTAGCTCCGAGCGCAAGCTTGGCAAAGCTCCAGTCCGCCCAAAAACCTCTCTGTCCCGCCATACTCCACCTTCTCCGTTTCTCTCCGTGAATTATAGAATTTGACTGCTATTTGGTGAAGTTTAACTTTTAGAGGTAAACTGAAAAGAAGGAGCCGTTAAATGGTAAAGAAAGGCGATTTCGTTCACCTCCACCTTCACTCCCAGTACTCCATCCTTGACGGAGCTATAAAGGTTTCGGAACTTGTGAAGAAAGCCAAAGAGTACGGTATGCCGGCCGTTGCAGTTACCGACCACGGCAATATGTACGCTTCTTATGAACTCTATAAAACCTGTCAGAAGGAAGGAATAAAGCCCATAATCGGTCAAGAATTCTACATAGCCAAAGGATCAAGGTTTGACAGGAAAAAGGGTGAGGACGGGGAAAAGGGGAGTTATCACCTCATTCTCATCGCAAAGAACGATACCGGACTGAAAAATTTAATGAAATTAAGCACAATCGGATTTACCGAAGGGTTTTACTACAAGCCAAGAATAGACAAAGAAGTTCTGGAAAAGTACAGTGAAGGGTTAATAGCCCTATCTGCATGTATTCAGGGGGAAATTCCTCTACTTTACCTCAAAGGTAAAGAAGAAGATGCCGTAAAAGCAGCAAAGTGGTACAAAGAGCTTTTCGGAGATGACTTCTACCTGGAAGTTCAGTACCACGGAATAAAAGAACAGGAAAGGGCAAACAGGTTTTTAGTAGAGCTTTCGAAAAAGCTGGACATTGACATAGTTGCCACAAATGATGCCCATTACCTGAATAAAGAAGACTGGGAAGCTCACGATGTTCTACTCTGTCTCCAGACGGGGAAGAAGCTCTCAGACGAAAAACGAATGAGGTTTCCTTCAAAGGAGTTTTACTTCAAAGACGCTCAGGAAATGTTTGAAGTATTTAAGGAAATTCCCCAGGCGGTATTCAATACGTTGAAGATAGCAGAAAAAGTTGAAGACAAGCTCCAGACTTTCGAAAAGAAAGGGTATCTTCTTCCGAAATATCAGGTTCCCGAAGGCTACACTTACGAAACGTACTTAAGAGAGTTAGCCGAAAAAGGCCTCGAGAAAAGATTTAAGCAGTTGGGAATAAAAGACGGGGAAGAAAGAAAAAAATACTACGAAAGACTTGAGCACGAGTTGAAAATAATAAGTAACATGGGATTTCCCGGATACTTCCTAATAGTTTGGGACTTCATAAACTGGGCAAAGAAAAACGGAATTCCTGTCGGACCAGGAAGGGGTTCTGCAGCAGGTTCCCTTGTCGCTTACGCCATAGGCATAACAGACATCGATCCGCTCAGGTTCGGCCTTCTTTTTGAGAGATTCCTAAACCCCGAAAGGATAACCATGCCCGACATCGACGTCGATATCTGTCAGGAAGGAAGGGACAGGGTAATCCAGTACGTAAGGGAGAAATACGGTGAGGACAAGGTCTGCCAGATTATTACCTTCGGCACTATGCAGACCAAAATGGTAATACGGGATGTCGGAAGAGTTCTCGGCTTATCCCCAAAAGAAGTTGATAAGCTGGCAAAGCTTGTTCCGTCAGACGCAAAATCCGTCGAGGATGCAATAGAAAAAGCACCCGAAATTAAGGAATTAAAGGAGAAAGATGAAACTATTAACAGGTTGCTTACTATAGCATCAAGACTTCAGGGACTTGCCAGGCAGACAGGAGTCCACGCAGCAGGAGTTGTCATTGCCCCGGAAACGCTTACCGACTACATACCTCTGGCAAAGAGTAAGGACGGAGATATTACAACTCAATATGATATGGGGCAAATAGAAGATCTCGGACTTCTCAAGATGGACTTCCTTGGGCTTAAGACCCTTACGATTATTGATAAAACAGTAAAACTCATAAAAGAAAAATACGGAAAAGAGATAGATATATCGCGAATTCCCCTCGACGACGAAAAAACTTTTAAGCTTCTCCAGGAAGGGAACACGGTCGGCGTCTTTCAGTTAGAATCGAGGGGTATGAGAAACTTAATGAGAAGGCTTAAGCCTTCAGTATTTGAGGACATTATTGCCTTAGTCGCTCTCTACCGTCCGGGACCTCTCAACTCCGGAATGGCCGAAAGCTACATACGGAGAAAACACGGTTTGGAGGAAATCAACTATATCTTTCCCGAACTTGAACCGGTCTTGAAGGAGACTTACGGTCTCTTTATTTACCAAGAACAGATAATGCAGATAGCAAATATACTCGCAGGGTATTCCCTCGGAGAAGCAGATAACCTCAGAAGAGCTATGGGTAAGAAGAAAAAAGAAGTAATGGAAGAAGAAAGGGGAAAGTTTATCAGCAGGGCAGTCGAAAGGGGATACCCGAGAGAAAAAATTGAAGAACTTTTTGATAACATAGCCAAGTTTGCAGAATACGGATTTAACAAGTCTCACTCCGCCGCTTACGGATTCCTTGCTTATGTAACAGCCTACCTTAAGGCCCACTATCCAAAAGAGCTTCTCGCCACAATGATGTCCATAGACTACCACAACATCGACGAGATCGTAAAACTGGTAAAGGACTGCAGGGACAATAAAATACCGGTTCTCCCACCGGATATCAACAGAAGCTACGCCCTCTTTACCATAGAAGGAGATGCCATAAGGTTCGGGCTTGCGGGAATAAAGGGAGTCGGAGAGAAAGCAGCGCTCCACATAGAAGAAGTAAGAAAGGAAGGAGGAGAGTTTAAAGACATATACGACTTCTGCCAGAGAGTTGACCTCAGGATAGTAAACAGAAAAGTCATTGAATCCCTTATAAAAGCCGGAGCCTTTGATTCCACAGGTATTCCCCGTTCTGCAAACATGGAAGCTCTCGATAAGGCGATGAACGCCGCTCAGAGTCTCCAGAAAAGCAGAAGCAAGGGACTGATGAGCCTCTTCGGTGATGAGATGGAGTTGGTGGAAAAGGAAATTCCACAGGTAGAGGAATGGCCGGAAAGAATAAAGCTCGAATATGAGAGGCAATCCATCGGATTCTACCTGTCCGGACACCCGTTAATTGAGTATAAGGATCTGGTCACGTTTGTCTTTAACTCTTCATCGGAAAAAGAAGAGTGGAAAGAAGGACAGGAAGTAAGGCTCGCAGGAGCAATTGTAGGAGCAAAAACGAGGAGAACCCAAAGGGGAGAGCTTTGGGCAAACGTTGAGCTTCTTGACCTCGACGGAACAGTTCAGATTCTTGTTTTCCCAAACGTCTACAAGGATGCTATGGAACTGGTCACAGAAGGAAACCTGGTAGTTGTAGAAGGAGTTGTGCGGGAGGACGAGGATTCAAAAGTTGTCGTAGCAAAAGAGATATCCTCGATAAGTAAGGAAATTTCAGAATCCGTTGAAACAATCTCTCTCAGGCTGAAAGAAGAACAGCTTTCAGACGAGTTTCTCAAAGAGCTAAAAGGCTTCATAGAAAAGCACTCATCACCCGGCGGTAAAGAAGTCGTTATCGAAGCAGAACTTAAGGACTGTTTTGTAAAATTGCAACTTCATCCCGACTACCGATTACCCGTTGATACAGACGTCTTAAGGGGACTTCAAAAGCTATTAAAAGGCGGAGAAATAAGAGTCAGCTGAGGTTGAAAAAATGAGCAACCTGCACGAGTTTGAAAGTCAGGTAGAGAAATTGAGGAAGAAAATAGAGGAACTTAAGAAAATGGGAAAGCACGACCCTGCCGTAATTGAGGAGATTGAGAAGAAATTCCTAAAAAAGATTCAGGAATTTTACGAAAACCTCTCTGCCTGGGACAGGGTTCAGATCGCCAGACACCCGGACAGACCACATTCAATAGACTTTATAGAGAATGTTTTTTCTGACTTTGTTGAGCTTCACGGCGACAGGCACTGCGGCGACGGAAAAGCAATAATCACAGGCTTTGCAGAATTTGAAGGAGAACCGGTCTGCATAATCGCTCAGGAAAAGGGCAGGGATACAAAGGAGAAAATAAAACGGAATTTCGGAATGCCCGTCCCCGAGGACTACAGGAAGGCCTTGAGAGTTATGAAGCTTGCCGAAAAGTTCGGCAGGCCGATAGTAACACTGGTTGATACTCCCGGAGCCTTCCCGGGGATAGAAGCCGAGGAACACGGCCAGTCGGAAGCCATCGCAAGAAACCTTTTTGAAATGGCAAAACTAAAAGTTCCTGTGGTTTCCATTGTCATAGGAGAAGGGGGAAGCGGAGGAGCTTTGGCCGTAAGCGTTGCAAACAGACTGTTAATGTTTGAAAACTCAATTTACTCGGTAATTTCCCCGGAAGGGTGTGCTGCAATTCTTTGGCAGTCGCAGGATAAGGTAAAGGAAGCCGCTGAAGCTTTAAAGCTAACGGCAAAAGATCTTCTGGAACTCGGAATAATAGACGACGTTATCCCGGAACCCCTGGAAGGTGCTCACAAAGACTGGGATACGACTTTTGAAAACTTTAAAAACTATCTGAGAAAACACCTCAATGAACTCAAAAGGTTTTCAGGTGAAGAATTAAGGAAACAGAGATACCAGAAGTTTAGGAAAATAGGAGCCTGAAGGCCGTTTGGCCCTCAGGAAATCTTTTTTATGAGTAAGGCCACAACTTCTGCCGGATCTCTTTTTTCGACAAGTTCCCTTGCAATTTGCATAACCTTTTCCGGAATTCCATCGGTAGATGCGGAAAGAAGCTCTTCCTTTAAATCCTTAAGCGTGTTAACCCTGAACCTCTCGGGTCTTACACCTTTAAGGCCCTTTATCCTGTACATCCTCCTTTTTTCGCCGTCGGCAACGAGACTTATGGCAACACCTTCCCTGCCGGCCCTTCCCGTCCTTCCTATCCGGTGGACGTAGCTTTCGGGATTTTCGGGAAGCTCGTAGTTTATGACAAGACCGACGTCCTTGATATCTATACCCCTAGCAGCAACGTCGGTAGCAACAAGGGTCTTAACCTTACCTTCCCTGAAGGATTTCATTACAAACTCTCTCTGCCTCTGAGTAAGGTCACCGTGAATAGCCTTTGCATCGATGCCCCTTTTCTGAAGCTCCCTTTCGACGTCAGCCGCGTCCCTTTTAGTCTTAACAAAAACGATAGTGGCAGTACCTTTGTGTTCTTTTAAAAGCTTCTCAAGGGCTTTCAGTTTATCCTCACTCCTGACCAGAAGAACCCTCTGCCTTACCTTCGGAGTAATCAGCTGCTTTCCGACCTTTACAAACTTGTACCCGGGCTTCAGGTAGTTATCTATAAGCCTCCTAATCTCATAAGGCATGGTCGCAGAAAAGAGCATGGTCTGCTTTTCTTTTGGTGTCTTCGAAAGAATTTCCTCTATATCCTCGATGAATCCCATATCGAGCATTTGATCAGCTTCATCGAGAACAGCATATCGAACCCTGTCAAGCCTGAGTATTCCCCTGTTTATCAGATCTTTTACTCTTCCCGGAGTTCCCACAATTACCTGGTTTCTTCCCCTCCTCAGTATGCTCGCCTGCTTTTCTATGGAAACTCCTCCGTAAATGGGATATGCAGAAACGCCCTTGTACTTCCCAATTAAAGAAATCTCGTGTGCAACCTGGATCGCAAGCTCTCTTGTCGGCGTTAATATCAATGCTTTCACGCCCCGTTCCTTCGGACTTATCCCTTCCACTATCGGTATACCGAAAGCGGCCGTTTTTCCAGTTCCGGTTTGTGCCTGTCCAACTATGTCGTGTCCCTCTAAAGCTACGGGGATGGCTTCCTTCTGAATAGGGGTCGGTTCCTCAAAACCCATTTCCTCTAAAGCTTTTTGAACTTTCTCATCCAACTGCTTAAAGCTAAACTCCATTTTTACTCCTTTTAAATGAAAATTGCCACGGCCCCGCCGCCGTTTCAGACGGAAACCGTGGCAACCTATTTTAGTCGATTTTCAGTTAAGTTAAAGTCTCTCTACGTCAACAGCCTTAAGGCCCTTGTCGCTTTCTGTAACGCTGAAGGAAACTCTCTCTCCTTCCTCAAGAGTCCTAAAACCGTTACCGGAAATTCCGGTGTAGTGGACGAATACGTCCTGTCCGTTGTCGGCCGTGATAAAGCCGTAGCCTTTCTTTGAGTCAAACCACTTTACTGTTCCTGTGAGCTTCTCCATGTGTCCTTACCTCTCTTTAAAAGTTTCTAAAATTTAAAAAGCCCCAGAAGGCAGAAACGGCATGCCTTCTGGGGCTTTACTCAGTTTCCGTCCTACTGCCTTCTTAAAATCTCAAAGTTAATCTTATAACAAAAGAACAAACTGTCAACCG